>JBAVKA010000033.1:0-27074 GCA_049688075.1 Gammaproteobacteria bacterium | reverse complement strand
AACCGCATGCCCTGCACGAGTACCGCGACAAGGTGGTCATGCTCAACTTCTGGGCGACCTGGTGCCCCCCCTGCCGTCGGGAGATGCCCTCGATGGAAGCCATTCATCAGGATTTCAAGGACAAGCCATTCGCGGTGCTGGCCGTCAACGAGTGGGAAAACCCGGACCTGGTGTTCCCCTGGATCGGCCAGCTGACACTGTTCCCCGGCTTTCCGATCCTGTTCGACGCGGACGGCGTGGTGGCCGGGCAGTATGGCATCAAGGGCCTGCCGACCACCGTGATCATCGACCGGCAGGGTCGTATTGTTTACCGGGCGGTCGGCGGGCGTGACTTCGACCACCCGGAAGTCAGACGCTTGATCCTCGACCTGCTGTGAGTCTGACCCGCCCGTCCATGAACCCGAGTCCCGGTCGAGTCTGATCGCAAATCGAGGCTACAAGGTGACTCGATACGTCACCTCCACTGCACCACCTGAAATCCCATGCTCACGAGGACCCGTCAACGTCCTGGTCCTGCACCGGCGTATGGCGCAGTGCCAGTTTGAGCAGTGGGGGCGCCAGCAGAGTCGTGACGATCACCATAAGCACCACGGCCGAGAACAGGGCATCGGTAATCACGCCCAGGCTTTTTCCAATGGCGGCGAAGATCAGGCCGACCTCTCCTCGCGGCATCATTCCGAGCCCCACCGCGATCCGGTTCCCTGTGTTGCGTGCACCGATCCCGGCGGCGATCTTGCCGAGGATGGCGGCCACCAGCAGTCCAGTGGCCATCATGAGTACCTGGAAGTCAAGAAATGTCTCAAGTTTTACCTGTATGCCCATGAGAATAAAGAAGATAGGCACGAGTATCACCTCGAGCGGCATAATCAGACTCTTGATGCTGACATGGGAATCATCGTTGATATTGCACAATCTGAAATAGGAATCGCTCAGGATGAGTCCGGCCGTAAAGGCGCCCACAATCGTGGCCAGCCCCACGAGATTCGCGAGCCAGGCAAGCACCATGACAAATAGATAAGAAGTGAACATCTTCGCCTCGACCAGATCGAGCCGGCACAACAGGCGAACGGCGAAACGGATCAGATAGGGCCCGAGATACAGCGCGCTGCCCAGAAACAGGATGGCCAGCAGGATGGTCGTCAGCACATGGAGCAGTTCGACATTACCCGAAACGACGATGCCCGAAACGATGGCCAGCATCAGCAGGCCCAGGATGTCATCGATGACCGCCGCGCCAAGGATGATATGCGCTTCATGCGACTGTTGCCGGTGGAGATCCTTGAGTACCCGCGCGGTTATGCCAACGCTGGTCGCCCCCAGGGTCGCGGCGATGAACAGATCCGTATTCAGGGACAGATCGGGCATCAGCAGGCGGGTGACCATGAAACCCATGACGAAGGGAACCACGACACCGATCACCGCCACCCGGGTGGAATCCGCACCGACCCGGCGCATTTCGTCGATGCTGGTATCCAAACCGACAAGAAATAACATGAAGATAACGCCATAACGCGAGAAAACATCGACAGTCTGCGCCACCTGTAATATCTGGCCGCCGTGGGGACTCTGCAGTATCCAGAGCACCTCGGTCGCCGAGTCAGCCCCCAGAGTGGCGAAAGCGGCCGTGTCGAGCGCCTCGCCGGCGATGGCCAGGCGTTCCAGATCGAAGATAGCGGGCCCTTCGCGCAGGACTGTGATCAGATCCAGACCCAGGTAGTAGGCCGCGTTGCCCAGAATGATGCCCATCATGACCTCGCCCAGCACCGAGGGCAGGCCGATCTTGCGCGCCGCGAACCGGCCGAGGATGGCGAAAAACAGGATCCCCGTGACACCCAGTATGACGGGCGCGATCGGGTCATTGTTCATGGAGTCGAAGGCACCGGCAGCAACCGGTCCCGACCATGGCGCCAGCAGGATTGACAACAGGGCGGCGGCACCATGGTGGCCGGCGTTCATGCGGCGTATCGCTACGCGAGAGCGCAATCCGGGGTGTTTTGAACAGGTGTCCATGGCTAACAGATTCTCACCGGGGTTGCGGATGGTTTGCGTGTACGACTTCGCCGGGTGTGCGGGTGGCAAGGCAACGACAGCGGATCAGATCGAGCGTGCATCATAATGGAAGCGACCGGTCGATCGCGACAGCAACAGCAACTAGATTATCGATCCGAGACATCCTGAGCATTCCCCGGATCCCGCTCACGCACTGCCGGAGAGCGCTTCTGATCCACCTTTCACGGGACGGAACGCCATGGTCATGCCCCAGTGTTTCACGCACGTCTCCGGGCTGATGTACAATAGGGGCGAATATTCATGCCATACCTTGCGGCAGGCCGGTCGCTCCAGAGATTCAACACGTGAATCTGACGAACATCGTGATAGAAACCAGGGTGGTCACCTATAGCTCAACCGTGGCCGAGGCGTTCAGCGAGTGCGTCCGCTGCAATGTGCTGGGTATCCCCTTCGTGGACAGCGAGGGACGCATCACGGGCCGCTTCTCTATCGGTCATACGATCAAGCTGGCCTGTATACCGGACATACTGATCATGAACGCCGATCTCCTGGGTGACCAGCTGGCGGCCCTGATGATCCCGGACAAGCAGGCGGCCGATGTGCTGAGGATGCCGGTGGATAATTTCATTCTGGGTCAGGTAGTGACCATCCATTCCTCATCGCCCTGCGTCAAGGCCGCGGCGCTCATGCAAAAGTACAGGACCACCTACCTGTTCGCTGTCGACGATGATGGCTACAAGGGAGTCGTGAACGTGCGGGGAATCGCCAAACGGATGCTGGAAGTCAGCGGGTTCTGAAGTGCAGGCGCCACCGGCCGGACTGACCGATGCCCTGACGCTGACGGCTTCAGGCCAGGATTCGGCGTTATCGGCGCGGCAGAGTATCCAGTCGTTCTATGAATCGTCGCCACAACAATCCGCCAACCTGGCGGACACCTCGCTCCGCGAATTCGCTTTCTCAGAGTTTCTCCAGAAACTCCTCGGGCATATCCGTCGCCAGCTCCAGCGCGCCATCCGCACCCGCATACAGCGGATCATTGATGCAGGTAAAGCTGCAGGGCTCGAATAGTTTGGTGGCCTCGCCGAGATAACTGTCCAGGCCGCTCAGCTGGCTGCCGCCGCCGGCCACAATGATGTTCTTGCGCACACTTTCCTGGAATTCAGGATCGAAGCTCGCGATGAGATCGATGACGGTCTCGACAATCGCGGGCATGGGACTCTCGCAGGCCTTGCGCATTTCCTCGGTGACATCGAACTCCGTGAATTTGCCGTCTACCGGGGCCTCGACCTTGACCCGCCGTTTCGGCTCTCCCACGAAACCGTGTTTTTCCTTGAATTTGCGCACCGTATTCAGGGAGAAGTCGGCCTCTGGATGCTTTTCTGACAGCAGCTTCAGGAGTTGCTCATCCACGTAGTCACCGGCCACGAGCAGGCTGCGCTGATCTTCATCCGAGGGCACCGTGCCATGCATGATGCAGAAATCCACGGTGCCGGCACCGATGTCGATAATCATGGCGTTATCCAGCGTGCCCAGTCCATAGGCGACGGAGAAGGGTTCGGAGACCACCATCATTTTTTTGGCGTGATCGGTTACCGCGTTGCGGATGGCGATCTTGTTGACCTTGAGCGCCTCGGCCGGCACGCCGACCGCGACGCAGACCTCGTCATCCGGACCGACGCCGGCCAGTTCGATCAGGTGGCCGATCAGTTCATGCACGGCGGCATCATCGCGCTCGGTGCCTTCCTTGATGACGCCATTCTGCAGCGGCCGGGAGAGATTAAGCGCAAGCCGGTGCTCCAGCGCCTCGCTGCCAAACAACACGCGCTTGCCGAGCATCTTCTTGGCCACGAAATCCTTTGGCCAACCGACATAGCTTTCCACCCATTTGCGGTTGCCATTGCTGGCGGACACCACCGACCTGGAAGTGCCCAGATCAATCCCGACGTATAGCATCTTATCTTTCTTGCTGGGCGACATTTTGTTTTTTACCTCCCTCTATTGTTCCCGGGTATGCGCGCCGTTTAAGGTACTCAACGATCCCCGTCTCCAGGAAATCCGCCACGTTGTCCCGGTACTCAGGCCGGCTCAACCGGGCTTCCTCCGCCTTGTTGCTGATGCAGGAAACCTCGACGAGTACACTGGGGACTTCAACTCCCAACAGTACCATAAACGGTCCTGTCTTGGACCCGGCATCGATGAGATCACGGTTGCGACGCTTCAGGTCGTTGAAAAGGTGCGTGTGTATGGAATTGGCGAGTTTCTTCGACTCCTCGGTCTTGAGGGTGTCGCCAATTCTGGCAATGACCTCGCGAAAGTCACCCATGACATAGTCAGAGTCGTGGTTTTCTTTCTCCGCCAGGTCGAGTGAGCGTTGGTCAGTATGCGGTCCGAAGTAATAGGTCTCGACATAATTCACGGATCCCGCACCTGGCGGCAGGGAATTGATATGGATGGAGATGAACAGGTCCGCCCGGTTCTTCTTGGCGAAGGCGACCCGCTCCTTCAGGAAAACCTTCCGATCCTGCTCGCGAGTGAGCAGGACGCGGTAATCCCCGGACGCGGCGAGTTTGTCCCGCAGACGCCTGGCGATATCCAGGGTGACGTCCTTCTCCTTCAGGCCCTGCCGGCCTGTAGCGCCCGGGTCGATCCCCCCGTGCCCCGGGTCGATCACAATCGTCTGCACCTTGAGATTGAACAAATCCGCCATGGGCACGCCGAGACTGGTCAGCATGGTGTCATAATGCCCGGTCGTGATTATGGCGGCCTCTTTGAGAACCCCCGCCGTCTCAAGGCTTGACGGTCGTTCGCTCACCAGGACGGGATCATCTTCCGGATTGAGCAGTGCGGGAAATGGAGCCTCCGGCAATTGCAGAGGCTGTTTTTTCACCACCTGCATGGCGATCGGACCGGATCCGTCTACTGTGACCAGGCGAAAGTTGACACCGAGCAGGGCGACAACTGCCAGCATTACAACCAGGAGCACCCTGCCCCGGTATCCCGACCGCTGCGCCGGCCCTTGTGCGGCGGCAACGAATTTCGCTTGACCCGGGCGATGAACGGAGCGGGGGATACCCGCGTTGTCCTCATAGACGCCCCGCAACACCGCCTTTTTGATATCCGAATGGCGACTCATAGACCCGGGCGGATACGGTCAAGGCAAACGCCGCGAAAACCGTCAAGCGGCGCATTGCGGGTGATGATTTCTTTTTGCGGCGACAATCCGGATAACCTCAGGTTCAGGTTGACTACATCTTTGTAACACAGTCGAGTCGGGTGTATCCGGATATTAACGCAGTACCGCCAACCCGATCACCCCGGCGATCAAATCCGCCCTGATGCCAGCGTTCCCCGACGCCCGGTTCGGTACCGAGATTGTCGGCGCGGCGAAAATAAGCACGATGAATTTTATCTACTGCATCAGTCCGTTATGACTTGTCCGAAGGGACGGGAAGTGATCTTGCACTCGGCAGCCTCCGCCGGGTGGGCTGCTGATGACGATGCGGCCGCCCGTTGACCCGGAATTCCGGCAGGAAGCGTTTCGCACACCCGGATTGCACTGCCCGGGGCACATCTGGCATATCGTGCACCAGACTTCTATACTTGAAAATCACAAGCAAGCCGGAAGCAGGCAATAAAAATACGGCAACATAACAAGGTAATACTGTTGGGTACCTTTGAGCAATACTTGCGCAAGGCGGCAGCCGGTATAAACCTGGCATTCAGGCGGCCAGCGGAACCCGGGACGCGCCTGCAGGAACTCGAACGCGAGCTATTGGCCCTCACGCTGGAGAATCAGACCCTTGCCGGGAAGCTGGAACAGTTCCGGGCGGATTCCGGGCGACTAAGGTCAGAGGAACGCCAGAAGTTCGAGGCCCTGGAGCAAGCCCACCGTGAAACCGGGACCGCCAGAGCCACGGACGACAGGCGGCTGTCCGCACTGGAACAACGGCTTGTCGAGGTTCAGGCGGAGCGCACGGTGGAGCATGACCGGATCAAGACGCTCGAGGACTTCATAGCCGAGACAATAAGCCGGCTGGAAACCAGGGACAGCCAGCTCAAATTCCTCCAGGATTCCGCACGCGAACAACTCCAGGCCCTCAAGACCTCGCTGGCGGAAGCTTCAAGCCGGCTGGAAACCAGGGACAACGAGCTGGTGCACCGGCAGGATGCCCTACATGAGCAGATGGCAGCTCTCGAAACCTCACTGGAGGAAGCATCAAAGCGATTCGAAACCACGGATAGCGAAATAAGCGCGTTGCGGACAAGGCTGGTAAAACAGACACAGCAATTCGAGGCTTACCACGCTTCCACCAACACATGGTTTGAAGCAACGACCAACCAGGTCAGGACACTGGAAAAAAAGCTCGAGGTTGAACACAATCTGCAGCAGAACCTGTTCCAGGACACAGAAGCGCAGTTACGCAGGCAGGATGAGCGCCTCAAACGGGCCATGACGGCCGCCGGTTTCATTCTGGTGCTGGCAGCCGTAGCAGGCGCAATCATCTTCTGGCTGGTACGCTAAGTTCCCCCCAGTTGACCAGAATGGAGGGCATGGCCTCGGGCGCATCCGCCAGTTGCGTTGCCGCCCATAAGGCGGCCCGCCGTGCCGCGTCGGCGTAGCGCCTGTCTCCCGTGACCCGACCAAGCGCGAGCAGCGCCTGGATAGCCACGCCGTTGACTGACAGGCTCGCCCCGTCGCTCACCTGTTTCTCGCGCAGCCACACGCCGCTGCTGGCCGCGCTCCGATAGAAGCCGCCGTGATCTGCATCCTGGTAACGCTCCAGCATGCGATCGGCCAGCCGGCGCGCCGACGCCAGCCAGCGCGGCGCGCCGTTCGCCTCATACAGACCCAGCAGTCCTGCGGTGAGGGCCGCATAATCCTCGCAGAAACCCGGAACGCCGCGCACACCCTGGCGCCAGTCGCGATACAGCACCCCCGTGCCGTCATCGTATAACTGATCCAGGATGAAGCCGGCCGCCACAGCCGCCGCCGCAGTGTAGCGCGGCTCCTCGAGCAGTCGTCCCGCCAGCGCCAGTGTCTCGATCATGAAACCGTTCCACACTGTGACGATCTTGTCATCGACCGGTACGGCGGGACGCTGCCGCCGGGCCTCCAGCAGCCTCCGGGTCACCTCGGCGTTGCGCCGCTCCGCCGTCTCCAGGTCCACCCCGAACGTCCGTGCGAGCGCCGTGCTATCCATGGCCAGATAAAGCACGTTCCGGCCCGCGAGTTCACCCGACGGGTTTCCCCGGGCATTGCCCGGCTCGGACAAGCCGTAATGCGCCGCCGCCCAGCGGCGCAGGTCTCCCTCGCCGAGCGCCGCGGTCAGCTGCGGCCAGTCCCAGGTGTAATACGCCCCCTCCTCCATGTAGCCGGAAGGACCCGGATTGGTCAGACTGTCGGCGCTCAGGGCAGACCAGAAACCGCCGCCAGGATCGCGCAGCTGCGCCAGGGTGAAATCGAGCGTCGTGCGCGCCACCCTCGCGTACTGGCGATACCCGCTCCGGAGCCAGGCCAACAGGTAAGCGCGCGCGATCAGCGCCTGGTCGTAGAGCATCTTCTCGAAATGCGGCACGCGCCAGTCGAAGTCCGTGGCATAACGGTGAAAGCCACCCGCCAGCTGGTCGTGAATGCCGCCGGCCGCCATATGATCCAGCGTATTCATCGCCATGGCCGCACTGGCTGCATCGTCATCCTGCAGCAGGAAAAACAACCGCGCCGGCTGTGGAAACCGGGGCGTCGGACCGAAACCGCCCTGCAGCTCATCGTAGTCGGCCGCCATCCGGAGGCGCGCGTCAACTGGCAGTGTCGCGCTCGGCTTCACTGACGACGCGGGCGTGGACTCCTGCCGGCGCAACACGGTCACAGCCTGCTCACCCGCCGCGCGCAGGCGTTTTTCGTCCGTGGCCCAGAGCCCGGACAGCCGCGTCAGGATCTGTATCATTCCGGTCCGGCCCTGTTCGTTATCCGGTGGAAAGTAGCTGCCGCCGAAAAATGGATAGCCGTCCGGCGTCGCCCATACCGACAGGGGCCAACCACCCTGGCCACGCGTGGCGATGACATAGTTCATATAGGCGGCGTCGACATCCGGGCGCTGCTCGCGATCCACCTTGACGGCGACGAAATGCGCGTTCAGCAGGGCGGCGATTTCCGGGTTGCTGAACGATTCCCGCGCCATCACATGGCACCAGTGGCAGGTGAAATAGCCGATAGAGATGAACAGCGGCTTGTTTTCCCGGCGCGCCTTCGCGAAGGCTTCCTCGTCCCAGGGAAACCACTCGACCGGATTGTCCGCGTGCATGCGCAGGTAAGGGCTCGACTCCTGCGCCAGCCGCCAGCCGCCGCTGTGTTCGCGCTCTGCAGCGCCGCCGTCGGCCGCGGCCGCCAGGAAAATCAGCAACGCCGCGACGACGCGGCAAACAAACCGGTGACAGGCAGGCCGACGCATTGTTCGATTTGGCAGGCGGGAAGAATTCAAAGCCAGTAACTATCTGTCCATATGGAATTAAAACCACCGCAAAGACGCAAAGCCATTGAATTATTTCTATTTAGTTTCTTCGCAATCTTTGCGTCTTTGCGGCGAATATGGCCGTTTATTGGCTAGCGCCGGAAAAACAGGTTGATGAGGATCGTCAACACCACGCTGACGATGATCATCGAGGTGACCGGGAAGATGAAGGTACCATGCTCCCGCTCGATGCGGATGTCTCCCGGCAGGTGACCGAACCAGCCCAGCAGCCCCGGTGCGAAGCCGAGCACCAGGCCAAGCAGGACCAGGATCAGGCCGAGCAGCAGGATCAGTTTGCCCAGGGCCATCGCGCCGTCCCCCGCGATTCGCCGGCGTGCCTGCTGTTCAGGCGCAATCTCCGGCTTGACATCTTCTCAGGAACGCCGGCAGGTGCTCCACTTCGAAGTCTTCCTTGTTCCACGGTGCGCGGGTGAGTTGATCGCGCAGGCCATCGCGGATCACGTAAGTCCAGGCCTGCAGCGGATTGCCTTCGGTGTCCGTCAGGCAGACCCGCACCCGTTCGTAGAGTTCGCCCTCGAAGCGGTCCAGTTTCCTGAAGTGTGCCTCGCCGATACCGGTGTAGACCACCCCCTCGACGCTGGCTTCGTGTTCGGGGGTAATGCCGGGATACGCCTTCCCCCTGACGAGGTAACAGGCGTAATCGTCGAGCACGGCCCTTTCGCCCTCCAGGTGGCAACCCGTCACCGCCGCCAGGATTTCGGGAAACTGCAGGGTGCCGTAGGAAAAAAGACGCATGTTGAAATCGCATTCCAGGCTGGCTTGACCGGTACAGCCGGTCTTGCGTGCATTATCCGGACTGCTGCGGGCGGCTGTCCAGTCCCAGCACGGCGCGCGCATTCGCGCTGGTCTGGCGGGCCAGGTCTTCCCGGCTCTCCCCTCGCACCTCGGCCAGGGCCGCCAGGCAGTGAGGAAGATATTCCGGACTGTTGCGCATCCCCCGGTGTTGCACCACGGTCAGGTCCGGCGCGTCCGTCTCCAGCACAATGGCCTCCGCCGGCAGTTCTTGCGCGAGCAGGCGCAGCCGGCGGGAGCGCTCATAGGTTAGCATGCCGCCGAATCCCAGCCTGAAGCCGAGATCAATATACTGCTGCGCCTGCTGCAGGCTGCCGTTGTAGGCGTGCGCGATACCGCCCGGCACGCGAATGCGCCTGAGCGTGGCAAGCACCACATCATGCGCCTTGCGCACATGCAGGATGACGGGCAGATCCGCATCCCGTGCCATTTCGAGCTGCGCCTCGAACAACACCTGTTGGCGCTCCCGGTCCAGCCCGGTGATGTAATAGTCCAGTCCGATTTCGCCGATAGCCACAGGCCTGCGCTCGACCAGCAGGCGCTCCAGCGCCGCAAGGTCCACCGCCTGATGCCGTTCGAGGTAGACCGGATGCAGACCCAGCGCGGGATAGAGGTCAGGGTCGCTGGCGCAGAAACGCCACAGATATTCCCAGCCCGGCGCCATTACCCCCGGAACGACGATCGCCGTCACCCCGTTCGCGCGCGCGCGCGCAAGCACCGCCTGCCGGTCCGGGTCGAATTCCGCGACATCAAGGTGGCAATGGGTATCGATGAGTTCCACAGACGGGATTGTATGACGACGGCGCACTCAACCCCAGCCGTTTTCTGGTATGTTCTGCGCCTCAGACGGCATGGTCGATCTCATGGGCACAAGCGAACAGGACAGCAGAGCGGCGGACCCCGATCGCCGGTTCGGCGGCGCACGCCGCCTCTACGGGGATCGCGCCCTGGAAAGATTCCGTGAAGCGCACGTCTGTATCATCGGCATCGGCGGAGTCGGTTCCTGGGCGGCCGAGGCCCTGGCCCGCACGGCCGTCGGCCGCCTCACGCTGATTGATCTCGATCACGTCGCCGAATCCAATATTAACCGCCAGTTGCACGCTCTGACCGGCACGCTCGGCATGGCCAAGGTGCAGGTCATGGCGGCGCGTATCCGACAAATCAACCCCGATTGTCGCGTCACGGCCATCGAGGACTTCCTTACCCCCGAGAATCTCTCGACCCTGCTGCACCCGGGCTACGACCATGTCATCGACTGCATCGACGGCTTCCGCATCAAGGCCGCGCTGATCGCCCATTGCCGGCGCCGGCGCATCCGGATGGTCACGGTCGGTGGCGCCGGCGGGCAGGCCGACCCGACGCGGGTACGTATTGCCGATCTGAGCCACACTGAACATGATGCCCTGTTCTCCAAGACCCGCAAGCTTCTGCGCCAGGACTACGGCTTCCCGAAAAACCTGAAACGCCGCTTCGACATCCCCTGCGTCTATTCCGACGAGCAGCCGCTGTTTCCCGCCCGGGACGGCAAGGGAGGCCATGAAAAACCACACGGCGCCGGCATCGGACGCCTCAACTGTGCTGGCGGACTGGGCTCGTCCATGGCTGTCACCGCCACCTTTGGTCTGGTGGCCGCGGCGCACGCGCTGAAAAAACTGGCAGCTGAAAAACCCGGTGTTGCTGATCCGCAACGATGGCCAGATGACACCGGCTCCTTATAAAATGCCGGGCAACCGCCGCCGATCGGACACCGGGGACGCGCAACCGGTCAGCGAGTGGACTGCCGCGAGCCGCTCATCGCCGGTCACACTCGTCAACTACAGGGGGATCAACATCAACAGACGCCGCTTCATCGCCTCCGTATATGTTGCCGGACTGTTCATGCTGACCAGGACCGCCGCGGGTCGACCGTCTGTGTACACACGGCATTTGACGGCGCTCATGGACCGTCTGGCTCCCGCGATCGAGGCACTCACGGAACGCACCACGCCGGCCAACTGGGAACTGCTGCATGCCTGTCTCTACTACGCCCTTGCCGGACAATATATCCTCGCCCGCCGGAGTATAATCACCCGCCTGAAAGGCGGGGCGTTGCTCTACTACCCGGACACCCCCGCGCATCACGACATCAAACCCCACGTATGGCTGGAAACCGACACGCACTTCATCGATTGCTCGACTCTGCCGCGCTGGGGATACATCGCGGTCATACCCCTGCAACAGGTCGCCCGCAGTCCCGCGTCGGTCATCCCGGAGATGACCCGGCTGCTGATACTTGAGGAACGCAATGACCCGGAATTCCTGGATTACGTTGCCAGACACCGTGCCCGTTTCGAGCGCATCCTGCGGGGAGCGGAGCCGGGCCATGAGTAACTGGAACGAGATAGTACGGGACGCCATGAAACGACGCGGCATGACCAACCAGCAGCTCGCCAGGGAACTGGGTGTCAACCAGACCACCGTCGGACGGTGGCTGAACGGCCGCAGCACGCCCGGCGTCGTGACCATCCATCACATCGGCGGTATCCTCGGCATCGAACTGCTCGAGGCCGCCAGCGCCGAAACCGGCGATGCACAGGAAACCGAACTGCTGGCCGCCTTTCGTCGCATGAAGGCGGCTGAGCGCACCTTGCTGCTACACTGTCTGCACGAGCGGGAGCACCGCTGCCATAAGGGTCCGGAAGATCCCGACTGATGAGTCACAAGATGAGCGTATGGTAAAGATCGCACTATTGCTGATCATTCTGGCGGTTATCGCCGGCATCGTCTGGCTGCTGCGCTCCAGTCGCCGCCGGCGGCCACGCACCCCCAGCGCGCCGCCGCAAATCATCCGCTACGGTCCGGCCGGACAGCTGGAAACGTTGCGACAGAACAGGAATTATTGGGGCGTGGAAATTCAATCGGGGATCTGCGAGGCATCAAAGGCGCTGGCTGGCAGACAGTTCCCTTTCCCCGAAACACCTTCCCTGCCACTTGCCGATTGTGCCGCGAGTTTCTGCACCTGCAGTTACGTGGGACTGTGGGAACGACGCAAATGGCATCGACGCGCACAGCCGGACCGGAGAAAAATGATCCGCTATATCCAGAATCATCCGGACCGACGCTGCCACAGGGAACGCCGCAAGGTCGACGTCTGGAGCAACCGGAGCTGGTAACCGCACCGCGTCGGCAAACCGGTGATCAACACATCGACCGGCCGGGATGTCGGAAAGCCGGAGCATTTCGAAACGAGGAGACAAAAAAAATCCCCGGTCAAAATGGCCGGGTAATGAATTTACGGAGACGAATACTGTGGTATTCGATGACCGACTTTATACGCCATGCCGACACACAGCTGACTCACGGATTCGATTTATTACGGCAGGTGCGTGATTGATTGTGCTTTTGTGACTCTGTACCGGGATTACGGGTCAGGCAGGCAGCATCGGATTCGGGGGCGTTTCAGCCTTCCGGCACAACGGTAACCACCACCCTGCGCTCACGACGCGGCCCGTCGAACTCGCACAGAAAGATATTCTGCCAGGTGGAAAGACCCAGTTGCCCGTCGATCAGGGGAAGGATCTCGGAGGGCCCCACCAGACCGGCCTTGAGGTGCGCGTCGCCGTTGCCATCCTGGGCATCGTGCAACCACACCCCTCGGGGAATGATGCCGCGCAGAAAGTTGATGACATCGGTCTGGACGCTTTCATCCCAGTTTTCCTGGATCATTATCGCCGCGGTGGCGCCCTGAACATACACCGCGACAAGACCACTGGCTATGCCGCTGCGCGCCACGACGCCCTTGACCGGCCCGGTGATGTCGACCAGGGTTTCCCGCCGGTCGGTTGTCAGGATGATGATTTCGCGCACCAGGCACTCGGGACAGGAATCCCGGCCCCGCCACATTCCGGGCAGGGCAGTCCATTACACGCTCAGCCCGCCCGCCGGTTACATCACGCTGCCGAAGCTGGCATTCTCACTGCCTGCAGGCGGCTCGAGACCGGCAATCCGGCAACCCTGGGCGACCGGTCCGCGGGGAAACAGCGTGTAGAGATACCTGATGCCGCCCTTGGCGTGGAACTTCTCATCCAGTGCATCGTGCAATTCACGGGCATTGATGCCGGCATCGGCATGTCTGGCGAAATAGTCCTGCAAGGCACGCACCGCTTCCCAGTGATCGGTGCCGGTCGTCAAACCTTCCTTGGTAGCTACTTGCGTGGCAGTATCGCGGGACCAGCCTGTAGGGGCGTGGGGAAAACCGGGGTCTGCGGCGTTGGATTCCCCGGGGTGCAAAATATCATTCATCGTGTCCATCGCTTCATTCTCCTCCGTTTGTTGATTGGTGATCTCAAGAGCCGTCTTTTCGTAGACTTTAGCCGCGTCGGTTGACTTCATCAAGCCCTGGAACGTGGTCGGGGCAATGCCAGTACCAGGTATTTAACTCAGGCATTAAAGATACTTGCTCTGATGCGAAGTCGCTCCAGCCCGAACCCGTCGGGCTATGGCGGTCAATGCACTGCAAGTGGCGGTTCGCGCATGGGCCAGGCGGTGGTCCTGTCCAGCAGCCTATTCCGCCTCAGGTCGGCAGGTAGCGACCGCCTGCGGCAATCGCGATGGTGAGCAGACCAAGGATCAGATTGATGCCGATCAGCATACGGATTTGCGCCAGATGCCGACTCCCCGCGCTCCAGTCTTCCGCGCTGACTGCACGCTTCAGACGCTGAAATGGCGCGAAGTAGACGTGAAAGAAGATCAGCATCATGACGATTCCCGTACCCAGCATCAGCTGCAAATCGATGCTGGCGTACCGGATCCCGCCGAATCCGTTGACAAGCATCAGGAAACCGGTGGCGAGTATCAACCCGACCGCCAGGAATACCCAGGGAAAGAACTGACTGAACACACTCGCCCAGAGTGTCAACCGCCGGGGCGCATCCAGACAGACGGCGGCCACCGGTCTCAACACCATGTAGGCGAAGAACATTCCTCCCACCCAGACCACCACTGACAGCACGTGCAACGACAGCGCAATACTCATCATGATCTTGTCACCCTGATTCAATCATTCCCTGTTCCTGTCACTATCCAGGCCGGTGATTCCCCGCAGTCGGCGGCGGGGAGCATTCCATCATCTCGCCAGGAGTTCGCACCGGACTGCGGCTGCATACCCGGGGTTCTCACAGACGACCCGCCAGTGACGATGATGAAGAAATCGTCTACAGCGGTGGCGAAAACTTCAGGAAAACGGGAAGCAGACAGCAATCACGAGCAGGCCTCGGACGCGTACGGGACCGGTCACTCCAGAAAAAACTCCGTCCGCGCGTCGGGAACCGCCTTAAGGTTTTTCGACACCGGGCATTGTTCCATGCGTGCGACGATATAGTCCACATCCTCCCGCGTCGGAGCACCTGATTTCAGACGGACATCAAACCGGATATGCATTTTCCGGACACACCAGTCTTCACTGGCGAGGAGGTCAATAGATGCGCCTGCCGATTCCAGCCGCAATCCCTTTTCCGCGCAGTTCGTCTGCAGATATCGATGCTGGCAGGTCAGAATAGTATAAACGAACAGCAGAAATCCGGGCGTGTGCACATTGAGGTCAAGCTTCTCCCATTGCCCGTCGGCCAGCACTTCGACCTCGAGATCCGAAATACTGTTGTCCGGGTCCTCATAACGGCAGAACTGCCGCAAGCGAAAACTGCGTTCATTCATTTCTCTGCACCCGTGTTTGCCATAAAGAAAAACCTGATGTGTCGTCGGGATTGCCGCACCGCACTGTTAAAGACATTGCGACAATCGACGCGGTCCTGAATCCGTACGGGAACGTCGATGCGCGTCATCAGTCCAGCGCGGTGAGGCGTTTTTCCAGCAGCGACATCATATGCGAACAGGCATCCTGCTGATCCCCTTCGAGCGCTTCGAACAGGTCTTCCAGTTCATCCATGATACTCATAATTTCCTCGCGGCTCTGGTAGCTGTCCAGTTTGTGCGCGATTTCAACAAGAAATGGATTCATGACACACTCCGATCTGGCAAGGACACAGGCAGTGCGTGTCCGTTCGAATAAGAATCCGGCGCCCCGTGCGTATCGCGTCAGAGGCATGCCTTCCCGGGTACTATAACCGCTTGGCGAAACCGCGTGCGAACCGCCGTCCCGGGCACATGCAGGAGTGCACCAACAGGCCTGTTCATCATGCGTAATCATCACCGATTTTTCGCTGATTTGCCTAAACAAGAAAAATTAGCATTTCCCGTGACTCTCGGTTAAACTCGCGACGATTGCACATTATTCAGGTTTTTTCGGAAGTTCCTTGCGGTATCTGCTGTAAATTACCTTTTAATGATATGCAATTGGACACAGTTATTTTGATTTGAATGAGGTGATTTACATGGCAACAGGTACCGTTAAATGGTTTAACGAATCCAAGGGTTTCGGTTTTATTGCACCTTCCGACGGTGGTGAGGATGTCTTCGTGCATTTCTCCGCAATCGAGGGCGATGGCTTCAAGACCCTGGTCGAAGGTCAGTCAGTGAAGTTTGAGGTCCAGAAGGGACCGAAGGGACTGCAGGCGGCGCACGTTACCCCTGCCTGACCGAACGTTGTTAAAACCGACGCAGTAAAAGGAACCCCGCACTCCGCTGCGGGGTTCTTTTTTTCCGATAAGGAATGACCGGGAAGTGCGTGAAGACCGGCGCTTTACGCGCCGGTCGCAGAGCCCGCAAGTTCATTCATCGGCGAGCTCAGCAGAGTGATCTTGTCGCAGCGGGGCAGCTTCTTGATGGCCGCCTCCCGCCGGCTGGCACTTCCGCGGCTGTGCCCGCTCTCGAGGTAAACCACCTCCACCGGACGGCGCCCGCGGAAATACCTGGCGCCCCGGAGACCGGCATGCTGTGTATAACGCCTGGCGAGGTCATTGGTGATCCCCGTATAGAGCGAGGCATCGGAGCAGAGAATGATATAAACCTGCCAGTTCATCGGGCCTATGTTACCCAGGCCTGCGGGGCATGCCCATGCCTCCCCGTCACGGCATGGCTGTGATAGTATGCCCTTCCCCATTTAAACAGTCCTTCTCATTGATTCGTAACTGTTGGTCCTTCCGGTTCCCACTTTGCGACATGGGTCGCAGGACGCCTTTACTCAGGAGCCAACGATGCAGATCGAAAAACACCGGGTTGTCACCCTCGCCTACACCCTGAAGGACGACGACGACAAAATAATCGACCAGTCCGATGACGGCAGCTTCTGCTACCTGCACGGAGCCAGTAACATCATCCCCGGACTGGAAAATGCCCTCACCGGCAAGGCGGCGGGCGATGAGCTGTCGGTCTCGATACCCCCGGAAGAAGGCTACGGCGTACATGATGTCGAAAAAACCCAGGCGGTTCCGCGCGAGATGTTCCCGGCCGATGATGAAATCGTGGCCGGCATGCAGTTTCATGCCCAGGGACCGGACGGGCATCAGTTGGTGGTGACCGTCGTCAAGGTGGAAGACGACCGCGTCACCGTGGACGGCAACCACCCGCTTGCCGGCGTGCAGCTCAATTTCGATGTGAAGGTGCTCGAGGTGCGCGAGGCGACAGGGGAGGAGATCACCCACGGTCACGTGCACGGCCCGGGCGGACACCATCACTGATCGACGGCGGGACGGGCATCACTTCAGTTACGGTTACGGATCATGAAGGCGAGCGAACTCAGGAAAGGCTTGGTAGTGCTGGTAAACGGGCGCAACGTCCTCATCAGGGGCGTTGATGTCCAGTCCCCCTCCTCCCGCAGCGGCAGCACCCTCTACAAGGCACGCGGCCATGACGTAGTGAGCAGGCAGAAATTCGAGGCCAGCTACAAGGGCGAGGAGGTGCTGCAGACCGTGGACTTCGAACGCCGTCCGGTGCAATACCTCTACCAGGACACGGATGCCTGCACTTTCATGGACAATGAAACCTACGAGCAATACAGCCTGGACAACACTGCGATCGAGGAGGAACGCCGCTACCTCGATGACGGACTGGAAGGCATCACGGCGCTGGTGGCCGACGGCGCGGTGCTCGGTATCGAGCTGCCCGCTACGGTCGCGATGGAAGTCGTCGATACCGCACCGGCGATGAAGGCGGCCTCCTCCTCCGCGCGCACCAAGCCGGCGACCCTAAAGACCGGCCTGGTGGTTCAGGTCCCCGAATACCTCACCACCGGCGAGCGCATAAAGATCAACACCGTCACCGGGGAGTTCATCTCGCGCGCCTGAGCAGGTAGCTGACTGCGACATTCACGTGCCCGCGTCAATACTGAAATTGCAGGAAGCCCGTCATGCTCCCGGATGACCCCGTCCTGTCCGCGTTTGGTGATTTGGCAATAAATCTCTGCCTGACATGTGGCTTATCCGGTCATGCCAATAGAGACATGCGTAGCAGTCAGATCGGTCTTGGATAAGTAATTCTACTTACTCAATCTGTTAGATCGTGCTTAACGTATTATTTTACTCAACCGATCAGAAATCTCACGTCAGTATAATTTACAGTGCGGACTCAGTCGTCCAAATAAAGATAAGTATTTATATACATGAAATTTTTATGTACGAACCAATCGCGCAAGAAATAATGATCACGCCATTAACTGCAAAAAACCTGTCCAGATTATTTACACACAATCATCATGAAATAGTGACAGTGAACATTCTTTACAACCGAAACCATTTTATTCAAATCGAATATTTATATTTATTTACAGATGCTTGCAATAAATATTGCGGGAATGATGCCGTTCTTTGATCCATCTGGCATAGATCATGCTTATAAATTATTGTGCATCATGGCTGCCCATGAAACACAAGTACCGCATCAGAACAGGAGATAAAAATGAACATAACAATACGATCAATATTGACTGGTTTGCTGGCAACTTTTGCCTTTGCCCTGCCACTGAATCAGGCCCATGCCACGATCTTAGGCGGAGGTGATAACCATCGCAGTAATTACTCTGGACCATACTTCGAAAAAAATTTCGAGGGTATTCGCCGGGATTTCGGCCAGAAGTTTGAGTTTGATGGCTTTCGGGATAACTTCCCCAAATTAGTGGAATTGATTAAACCCAAACTACATGAAATCATCAAACAAGATAACTTCTGCGAGCACGACAGAAACTGTGGTGATTTCAGGGAACGCTATTGCTCTTGTGATGGCGGGAAATGCGATGATGGGAATCATAACGTTCCTGAGCCCACCCCGCTGGTTTTGCTGGGCCTGGGATTGGGAGTAATCGGACTCGTTCGCAGGTTCGCCCCCTCACGCCGCAGTTAAAACCTGATACGCCGGATCTATTTTGGCCCTGGGCCCCTCCATCGAGGGGCCTTTTATTTTATACAGCATCTTGTCTTTTAATATTATCTGCACGCACGGTTCATGACCCCAACGCCTGAATCAGCAGAACGGCAGGAATGCGGACTTGCAACTCACGACGCAGTCGACTGCGATTCCAGAATTCCCCAGCGTTCGTAGCAGGTCTCCAGTTCGAGGGCAATCGTCTCGAGACGCTCGAGGGCGGCACTGATATCATCCGGGGGCCGTTGATAGAAACCGGCGTCGTTCACTGCCTCGTGCAGTTGCGCCTGCTCGGTCTCCAGTGTCTCTATGCGCGCCGGCAGGATATCGAGCTCACGCTGGTCCTTGTAAGAGAGTTTCCTCGTCTTGCCGGCGGACTTCACCGGTGTCGGTAACGGTTTCGCCGGACCTGCCGTAGCGGCGGGTTTTGATTCCCGCGCGACAGCCTGGCGCTGGCGCAGCCAGTCGCTGTAGCCACCAACGTACTCGCCGATACGTCCGTCACCCTCGAACGCCAGCGTGCTGGTGACCACGTTGTCGAGGAAGGCGCGGTCATGGCTCACCAGCAGCAACGTGCCCTGGAAGTCGAGCAGCAGTTCCTCCAGGAGTTCCAGCGTCTCCACGTCGAGGTCATTGGTGGGTTCGTCCATCACCAGCAGGTTGGCGGGCCGGGTGAACAACCGTGCGAGCAGCAGACGGTTGCGCTCGCCGCCCGAGAGGGTACTGACCGGGGACTGCAGGCGTTCCGGCGGAAACAGGAAATCCTGCAGGTAGCCGGCAACGTGTTTGGTGCGGCCGCTGATGGTCACCGAGAGACGGCCATCAGCGACACTACCCATCAGCGTGGCCTGCGGATCAAGCTGCGCGCGCTGCTGGTCGAAATAGGCTATCTCGAGGCGGGTGCCGCGCTGCACCACCCCGCTGTCCGGCTCCATTTCTCCCAGCAACACGCGTATCAGGGTGGACTTGCCGGCGCCGTTGGGGCCGATGATGCCGATGCGGTCGCCGCGCAGGATGCTGACCGAGAAGTCCCGGATCACCGTGCGGCCGTCGAAACCGAGGCTGACGTGTTCGACCTCCAGCACCCGTTTGCCGGAGAGGCCCCCCTGTTCCAGCCGCAGATCGATCTTGCCGGAGCGTTCCCGACGCGCACGGCGTTCCTCGCGCAGGGTTTTCAGTGCTCGCACCCGCCCCTCGTTGCGCGTGCGCCGCGCCTTGATGCCCTGGCGTATCCAGGCTTCTTCCTGGGAGAGTTTTTTGTCGAACAGCGCCTGGTGCCGCGCTTCGACATCGAGCTGTTCGGCCTTGCCCGTGATATAGCCATCGTAATCTCCCGGCCAGGATGTCAACCGGCCGCGGTCCAGTTCGATGATGCGCGTCGCCAGTCGACGCGCGAAGGCGCGGTCATGGCTGATGAACAGCAGCGCGCCGGCATACTCCAGCAAAAACTCTTCCAGCCAGGTGATGGCCTCGATATCGAGGTGATTGGTGGGTTCATCGAGCAGCAGCAGATCCGGATCGGCAACCAGCGCGCGCGCCAGCATGACGCGCCGCCTCCAGCCGCCGGAGAGGGTGTCAAAGATGGCATCCCCGTCCAGACCCAGGCGCGCAAGGATAGTCTCGACACGCTGCTCGAGTTGCCAACCGCTCTGCACCTCCAGCTCATGCTGCAGTCGTGCCAGCCGCTCGAGCCCGTCCGGTGTGGATGCCCCGGCCAGTTCGGCGGCGGTGTGATGGTAGGCGGAGATCAGCCTGCCCAGTTCCGGCAGCCCCCCGGCCACGACGTCGAACACCGACTCGCGGCTGTCGAGCGCAACTTCCTGCGCCAGGTGGGCCACGCGCGTGCCCGGGCGAATCCACATGCTGCCTTCGTCGGGCGCGGTCTCGCCACTCACCAGATGCAGCAGCGAGGACTTGCCCTCGCCGTTGCGACCCACCAGGCAGAGCCGCTCACCGCGGGTAATTTCGAGTTCCACCCGGTCCAGCAGGGCGTGGTGGCCGAAGGCGAGGGAAAGCTTGTCGAGGCGCAGCAGGGGCATGGGGTCCGTCACTGCCAGTCGGCGATGAAGATATTGGTCTCCCCTTTCACCTTGCCGTTACGGTTGGAAGCAAACACCAGCCGCTTGCCGTCATGGGAGAACATGGGAAAGCCGTCGAAACCCTCGTAGCGTGTGATGCGTTCGATGGCGCGGGTGTCGATGTCGATCAGGTAGAGGTCGAAGTTGCGTCCCTGCGGGTCGTCGATGTTGGAGGCGAAGATAATGTGACGGCCGTCGGGGTGCCAGTAGGGACCGAAGTTGGCGGCGCCGTTGTCGGTAAGCCGGATCGGCTTGCGCTCGTCGAGATTCATGACGTAAAGATCCAGCTTGCCGGGGCGCACCAGGCGCTGCTTCAGCAGCGTCCGGTAATCCTCCAGGTCCTTGCCCTCGGGCCGGGAGGCACGCCACACGACCCACTTGCCGTCCAGGGAGAAAAACGCCCCGCCGTCGTAACCCGGGGTGTCGGTCAGCTGCTCCACGCCGCTGCCGTCGGGGTTCATCAGATATAACTCCAGATCGCCGCTGCGCACCGATGTGAACACGATTCTGTCGCCCTGCGGGGAAAACACATCCTCGGCATCGTAGCCGTCGGTGGTGGTCAACGCTACCGGGTCCTCGCCCTCCGGTCCCGCGCGAAAGATGTCGTATTCGCGGTACAGCGGCCAGACATAGCCCTGCGAATAATCCGGCTTCGGCGGGCACTGGTCCTGGCGCCGGTGGGTCGAGGCATAGATGATCGAGCGGTTGTCCGGCGCGATGAACGAACAGGTGGTCACGCCGCGGCCGGTGGAAACCTGGCGCACGTTGCCGCCGTCAGCGTCCATGCGGAAGATGGCATCGCACGCGAGCCCGGCGCGCGTCGACTGGAAGATCAGTTCCCGCCCGTCATGGGAGAAGTACGCTTCCGCATTCTCCCCGCCGAAGGTGAGCTGACGCAGGTTTCTGAAATGGGTCTCACCGGTCAAGACCAGATCAGCCGGGACCTGCGGTGGCGCGGTGTCCGCCCAGCCACGGTTTGATATGAAGATCAGCAGGAGGGTCCCGAGATAAAGGCATTTGTTAGTGTTCATGCGTTGGCTCCTGCCGATTGTCCTCAACGGGCCGTTACCCGGGCAGTGGTATGTTGTTCTTCCCCGTTTCGAATGTAGCGGATGACCATCTCCTCACCCGGCTGCAGTTGTTTCAGCGCCTGTGCATACTCCGGCAGGTTGTTTACCGGCGTCCCGTTCACTTCGACGATGATATCACCCGCCTGCAAACCGGCCTGTGCGGCCGGGGTCCTGGTGCGCACGCCATCAAGACGCACGCCGGCACCGTTCCAGGTATAATCCGGCGTTGTTCCCAGGCTTACGCGACGCGCCGACTCGTTCTCCGGTGCTGCGGCGGATTGCACGCTAGCACCCGCGGTTGCGGTGAGCGGTTGTGGTCGATCGGCGAGATAGTCGACCGTCTCCTTCAGCACCTGTGCGACTTTCACCAACCCGGCCGGATCGAGCTTGTCGAGCGTATCACTGGGGCGATGATAGTCCGCATTCGCACCGCTGAAAAATTGCACCGCCGGCACGCCGGCGGCGATGAAGCTGGTCTGGTCGCCGGAGCCGATGTCATCGTCCACGGTCTTGATCGGGATACTGGTTACATAGCCGGCGCCTCGCAGGATGTGCTCCCACTCCTCCGCCGTACCGGTGGCAAGTACCGTCAGCGGACGTATACCCAGACGCCCGACGGTATCGAGATTCACCATGGCAATCGTGTGTTCGACCGGATAGGCTCCGGTGTGGCGCACGTAGTGCCGCGAACCGAGCCGCCCGGTTTCCTCGCCGGTGAAGGCGACGAAGATGATGCTGCGCGGATGCGGTCGGCCGGCCAGCGTTCGCGCCAGCTCCAGCAGCACTGCGACACCGCTGGCATTGTCATCCGCGCCGGGATGGATCAGGCCGCGATCCTCGCTCTGTCCCCCGTATTTACCCAGGCCGAGGTGATCGTAGTGCGCGCCGATCACCAGGCTTTCACCGGCCCGCTGCGGATCGGTGCCGGGCAGCACGGCGATGACGTTGCGCAGAGTCAGCGTCCTGTCCAGTTCCACCACCCGCTGCTCCCAGGTCTGCAGGAAGGTGCCGTCGTCGCCACCCGGCTGCAGGCCGGCCTCGCGAAACCGGTCCGCGATGTACGTCGCGGCCTGATCCAGCTCGGGCGTGCCCAGTCCCCTGCCCCGCATGTCGGGCGCTGCCAGCATGTCCAGGTCAACCTGCATGCGGCTGCTTGAAAACTCGTTCGGCGCAGGCACCAGGGGTGTACGTGGCGCGAGCTGCATTTCACCAGCCGCAGTTGTTACACCCGGTTTCTGGACCAGCGTGATCGACAGGGGGGAGTGCACCACCGACCATTGTCCCTTGAGCGCATTCACGGGTTCGTCACCGGTGAAGGCGAGATAGCTGTAACGCCCGTAGTGCGGCAGCTTGCGACCGAGTCCGGGCAGCGCCGCCGCCTGGTCGGCGGCCAGCCAACCGAGCGCCTGATCGGGATTGGCGGGATGGCGCGCCATGACCACCACGGCATGGCTGTCGTGATCGAGTGGCGTACCGGCGATCGTCACCGCGTCGCCCTGGTCACTGAAGGCGTAGTCCGCGAGCGTCGCGTCCAACCGGGACCGGAAACGGTTGCTCCAGCCGAACAACCAGACCGCCCGGTCCGCCGGCAGTTCCGTGAGTTCATCATCTGCGACGATGCTGAACCGTTCCGGGTTGCCCGCCTTCCAGGTCGCGGCCAGTTCGGCGTAGGCGGCACGCAGCGGTTCAAGGGCCTTCGAGGGCAGCACGAGGGTCACCTGCCCCGCACCCATCGCCTGGCTGATCGCCGGCGGGATCTCGTTGCGGTCGAGGCGGCGAAACACGTCGAACTCCGGATCGACGACCAGCCGCAGCGGTCGCGCCGGCAGCTTCAGTTCCAGTTTCTTTTGTTTACCTTCGAGTTCCACCACCGCCTGCCATGCCGCCTCCCGGCCTTCCAGCTGGATGGCAACCGGCACCCGCAGCACGTAGGCCGCTCCCTTCTGCACCTGTTCGATCCGGGCGGTGAGCACAGTGTCCTGGCCATCGGACCGGACGTGCACACCGCTGAGACGCAGTTGCGGCGCCCCCTCACGCTTCACCCACTGGTCGAAAAACGCCGTGAGTGGCTGTCCGCTCACCGTGCTGAAGACTGCCTCGATATCGTCAAATCCGGCGTCCCGAAAACTGTACTGCGCATACAGGGCGCACAGTCCCTGGATGAAGGCCGCATCGCCCAGTCGCAGGCGCAGCATATGGAACAGCATCAGCGTCTTGCCGTAGCCGACCGCCTCGGTGGCGGCGCTGTGGCGACTGCGGAATGCGGTCAACGGAAAATCCTGCTGTGTGCGCACGTAGTCGGCGTAGTTCTGCAGCACACCGCGTCGATAGTCGACCCCTTGTCCCTGCTGCTCCTTGATCAGGTGATCGGCCAAATAGCTGGTCAACCCCTCGGACCAGTTACCCCCGGCATAGTCGACGTAGACGCCATTGCCCCACCAGTTGTGCAGAATCTCGTGGGGGTAGGAGGAATGCAGGATGAACGGCAGGCGGATGACCTGTGATCCGAGCAGGGTGAACGAGGGCATGCCATAGCCGGTTTCCCAGAAGTTCTCCACCAGCGCGAATTTCGCATACGGATAGGGTCCGATCAGCTTGCTGTACAGGCGGATATAGTCGGCGGTCACATCGAGGTAGGGCCGGGCCAGCGCCGCATCGGGTTGGCGCAGCAGCACCATGGCCTGCACGCCCTCCGTGGTCTGGGCGTATTCGCTGAAACGCCCGGCGATGAGGTAAATCTCTTGCTGGGGATGAGCGCAGCGCCACTGCTCCCGCGTGCCGGTCTCACCGTGCTCCTGCGCCAGGCGTTCACCCTGAGTCATCCCGGACCAGCCCGGCGGCAGGTGAAGACTGAGGTCGAAGGTCAGCCGCTCTCCCGCCACCTGCGGATACCAGTAACTCCGTTCGGCCAGAAACACGCCCAGGCTATCGATGATGCCCGCGGTCTCGTTAAAGCCACGTGCATAGTCCTCACCCAGCGGGTGCAGCGCATGCCGGATGCGGCCCTGGTAGCGCAGCGTGAAGCGGAACTGCCCGACCGGCAACAGCACGCGGTAGCGGCGAGCTGTCACAGCCCCCTCGGCATCCGGAGCCGGCGTTGTGTTCGCCTCCAGTGCTTCCAGGCGCACCCCGTCTGTCAGTACCTCGGGCGCCATGTCAGGATGCAGTTCGAATTCCACTGATCCGCCAGTACCGTCAAGGGTGATGGAGTCAACCACCGAGATGGCATGTTCCTCAGGCCGGAGCTTCACCTCCAGCTTATGGTGCAGATCCGCCCACGCCGACAGCGGCAGAAAAACCGCGAATATCAGCCACACCCCGGAGCAGCGGTTTAGCGGCTGTCTGACGAGTGGTTGCCGGAATAGAACGGATACTTTCATACGTAATGTTTGCTGTGCTTAAAAAAAGACAGTTCCGAAGAACATATACCTGGCATTTCCCTGATCGATGCAGGGTAGGTCAGGCTCGTGGTATGTGCCATAACCCACCGGAGGTGCCCTTATCCAAGGGCTATCCGGGACGCGGGGTATTTTGTGATCTGCGGTTCGTGACAGTCAGGACCCGATGCACAGACAATAAGTTCCCGAGGATCAATATGCGCACAACACCCCCTGGCAACACCGCCCAGAATCACGAGCCGGACACGCGGGTCACCGCCGGGTTCCTGATATAGTAATCAAATGGCCGGATATTTTGCAGAATTCCCCGGCGGCACAGGGAAGTATACCTGAGCGGGCTATACTTCCTTCCCGGATTACGGTTCAGCCAGGATTTTGCCACGCTCCCGGCGATGTAGCTGGAACGTTCGGGATAAATCGACCCGGATTTACAGCGTTCCCAATGACCAGGACGAATAGCAGCAATGGTGGATCAGAATCTTCTCAAGGAATTGCGTATCGAGGACAGCGAACGCAATGGAAGCGGCCGGCATCACTGGCGGCGGGCAGTCATCGTGATCGCACTGCTGGCCGTCCTGGGCAGCGGCGGGTATTACGTCTTCCTCGGCCGGGCAACGGCCGTCGCCATCGCAACCGCCGAACCGCCAGCCGCCAACGCGAGTGCAGTGCCGGTGCTGGAAGCGGCCGGCTATATCACCGCGCGCCGCGAGGCTACGGTCTCCTCGAAAATTACCGGCCGGCTCGCGGAGGTGCTGATTGAGGAAGGCGAGTCCGTCGAGTCCGGACAGGTGCTCGCGCGTCTCGATGACGTCGACGCCATGGCGGAGCTGGAACTGGCCCAGGCGCGGCTCACCGCGGCGCGAGCACAGCTCGGCCGGATCGAGGCGCAGCTCGAGCAGGCGCGCCGCGACGCCAGGCGTCAGCAGGAACTGCGCGAGAAGCGGCTCAACTCGGAACAGGCGCTGGAGACCGCACGTACCCAGGTGCTCACCCTGTCCGCCGAGCTGGAGGCCCAGCGCGGTCAGGTCGACGTGGCCAAGGCGCAGTTGCGGGTCGCGCAGGTGGATCATGACAACACCGTCGTGCGTGCGCCCTTCGCGGGCGTGATCGTCGCCAAGGCGGCGCAACCCGGCGAGATCGTTTCACCCATTTCGGCGGGCGGCGGCTTCACGCGCACCGGCATCGGTACCATCGTCGACATGGACTCGCTGGAAATCGGGGTTGACGTCAACGAAGCCTACATCAACCGCGTCAAACCGCACCAGCCGGTACAGGCGGTGCTCGATGCCTACCCCGAGTGGAAAATACCGGCGTCGGTCATAGCCATCATTCCGACCGCCGACCGCAGCAAGGCCACGGTCAAGGTGCGCATTGCGCTCGAGCAGAAGGATCCGCGCATCGTGCCGGATATGGGTGTGCGCGTGGCCTTCCTAGACGATCATCCCGGGGGGAACCCGGCGCAGTCCTCGCGGGGCGTGCTGGTGCCGGCAAGCGCCGTCGTCCAGCGTGACGGCGCCAGCGTGGTGTTTGTGGTGGAAGGCAACCGCGCCCGACTGCGTCCCGTCACCGCCGGTACGGGCGGTGGGGATTTGCGTCTGGTGGAAGACGGGCTGGATTCCGGTGAACGCGTGGTGATTGATCCACCCGCGGGCCTCGGCGACGGCATGCGCATCGCCCCGCGCGCACCGGGCGCCTGACGGCCATGCCGGACGCTAATCCACTGGTCGCCATCCGTGGTGTCAGCAAGGTCTACGAACGTGGCCGCCAGAAAGTCGAGGTGTTGCACCACGTGGACCTGGAGATACCCGCCGGCGACTTCCTCGCACTCATGGGGCCGTCCGGTTCAGGCAAGAGCACGCTGCTCAACATGATCGCCGGCCTGGATGTGCCCAGCGAGGGCAGCAT
>JBAVKA010000032.1:0-37627 GCA_049688075.1 Gammaproteobacteria bacterium | reverse complement strand
CAATGGCATTCAGCTGCGCGTCACTCAGTGCCGGAAAAGCCGGCATCACCCGGTCAGGCCGGCCATGCCGGATCGTCTTGCGCAGGAAAGCATCGTCAACACTTTCGAGGAAGGAGGGCAAGGCCAGGGGGATACCCACGCCTCCGGTACCCTTGTCGCCATGGCAGACGGCGCAATGCGTGGCATAGAGCTGACCGCCATCAGGCGCGGCCTGCAATATGCCGGTCGCAAGCATAAATACTACTATTAAAATCAAACGCATGGGATGCCTGTTCGCATTTTGTCTACCACTCGCCAGAAACCTGACTCTGTGCTATGTTTACGTGCGCTGGTTGTGAGAAAAGTCGAGATACTACTACACCAGGTATTAATATTTGTTGTTAATAATATATTAATAATCTGGTGTATTCTTGATTTAGATCAACATATTCAGCCGGCAATTACCACAGTATGGGTATCGTCTCCGAGCGAGACATATTAGTGTTTAATACAGTGAAGGAGTGCAAATCTCATGAATATAGTGAAAACTTCGATTGCAGCAGCTTTCATTGCCGGTCTTGCGGCTCTCCCGATGACTTCCGCCCAGGCTTGGTGGGGCCCGTGGGGTGGTGGTCCCGGTGGTTGGGGCGACGGTTGGGGTAACGACGGCTGGGGTGATGGCTGGGGTGATGGCTGGGGTGACATGAGTTTCAACATGAGCGGTGGCGCACACGGCAGTGGTTATGGCCGTGGTTATGGTCGTGGTTATGGTCGTGGCTACGGTTACGGCTATGGCTATCCGAACTACGGCTATGGTGGTTGGGGTGGTCCCTATGGTTATGGCGGCTATCCTGGCGCCTGGGGTGCTCCGTATGGCTATGCACCACCGGTTGTAGCTCCCGCCGCACCCGCTGCCAAGAGCGAATAACACCCAGCCAAATTGCCGGCGCACGCACAGGGATGTGCTCGTGCTGGCATCTAAAATCTATCTGCTGTATAAAGCGGATTCAGACAGGCCAGCGAATACCTGGCCTGTTGTCGTTTTGACCAACCAACTTAATACATACGAGGCTTACATGAAAGATAATGTCATTGCCCTCCTTCTGGTTCTGCTGACTTCCGTTTCCGTATCCGCCACTGCCGCGCCCTACACGCCCTATAGCGGTGGATATCGCGGTATGCCGTCCCAGGCTGAACCGGGCACGCCAGCGACTATTCTCAAGGAAGGTGTAAACAAACTGACGGCGTTTATCCGGACTGGCGGTGCCCAGAACCGCGAGCAGGCAATGGCGTACCTGGAAAAGGATATCGCCCCGTATTTTGATTTCGCCTATATGACCCGCTGGTCAGCGGGCCCGGCGTGGCGTGAAATGAGTCCTGCACAACGCGCGGAAATGCAGCAGACGATCGCAACGTCCTTCCTGACCACCCTGGCCCAGAAACTGACAACCTATAGCAACCAGCCGATACGGTACTTCACACCTCGCGGGCATGGAAAAGATGAGGTTACGGTCAGCGCCTGGATCACGCAGCCTTCCGGATATCCGATAAAACTGGATTTCCGGTTTTACAAGGCAAATGACGGCTGGAAAGTTTTCGACGTGAAAGCCAACGGCAACAGCGCGGTTGTATATTACCGGGACCAGTTCAGAAACATGTACCGCTACAGCGGCGGCGGCCAGCCACCACGCTACTACAACTAAACCCTGTCGCTGAGGCTTTGTCGCGTGAGTCGCGACAGAGCCTCAGTCATACCTGTCCGGCTGCAGAGGCTGCACTTCTGTTGCCTGATACATCATGACCCCGGGCTCAGCCCCGGCATCCCCGCAGCTGCATGATCCGCAAGCAGCATCGGGTAAGGGAAATCTGTGATCTTGCCGGATGACTTTCCCTGGCTCCGGGGCATCGGCATTCAGACGCGGGCACTGCAGGTCAGACGCATCTTGCGGCGGCCAGCCCCCGTCAAACCGTCATGCGGCTCAGCACACCTGTTCGGCGCACGATGCCGGAAACTAAATCATAAGATCGACCCGCCGTTATAGTGATCGAGTCCGGCAGGATGGTTAGTCATACCCGTGGTCAAGCCCGCGGTTAACGCTAATGAAACGTTCCGGGAAGTTAACAACGGATACACTGGTATCATCCGTGTGCTACATGATTGACACACGGCCAAAAGGATGGCGGCAATGACAACTTACACAAACACCCTAGTAGGTCAGGTCACGGCTGTACGACCAGGCCTGTTCAGCGCGACCCTGATAGAAGACAGCGAAGGGAGTCCACCCAGGGGATTATCCGGTGGCGTGTCCAGCGGCGAAAGTAAACCTGTCGGTCAGCCGGGTTCCTATCTCGCCATCACTCAAAAGGGTATTCGCATACTCACCATGGTAACGGAGATGGCCGAGCAGGAGGTCGTTGAACCGTCAAGCAATCTTCCGGGACGTCGCAATGTCAGGCAAAGGATCATAAAAATGATACCGCTCGGCGAGATCAACAGCGGGGGGATTTTCGAAAATGGTGTGAAGAATTACCCGGTCGCGGGGGCGGAAGTCCATTCGGTCAGTGAAGATGACCTTAAATCCATATTTGTGAAATTCCGCAGCCAGGGCTATAGCCTCGGGAAACTTTCCAACCATGCCACACTGGATGTGTGCTTTGACCCGGCTTCCCTGTTCGGCAGACATTGCGCCATTCTCGGGCAGTCCGGCGCCGGCAAATCCTGGACTGTCGCCAACCTCATGCAGCAGGCTGTCAAGGTAATGCCCAACGCGCACATCATCATGCTTGATCTGCACGGTGAATACGCCTGGAAAGACCGCGAGGGTAAACAGCACTATGCCTTCGATGAGAACGTCGTGCGCCATATCGATGCGCGTGATCTGGAAATGCCCTACTGGCTCATGACCTTCGCGGAACTGGTTGACTTGCTGATTGACCGCACTGACGCCAATGCCTCGACGCAGATTGCGTTCCTGCGTGACAGCGTGCATGACCTGCGCAACAAAGCCAACAAGGAACTCGGCATCAGTCACTTGACGGTTGATTCACCGGTCTACTTTTCACTTGACGAGCTCTACGGTTATTTTGAAGAAGCAAACAAGATGACCACCAACTTCGGCAAGGAAAAAGGGCCGCTTGCGGGCCAGTTTGACCAGTTTCTTATGCGCCTGCAAAGCCGCATGAATGACGTGCGTTACAACTTCATGCTCAGACCCAGTCACCGAACCTCCTCGGATTCCCTGGGTGAATTGCTGCGTGACTTCGTCGGCTTGGGTGAGCCCAAACGCCAGATTACGGTAATCGACCTCAGTACGGTGCCGTTTGATGTCAGGCCGACAGTCACGTCCCAGATCGGCCGACTGGCCTTTGAATTCAATTTCTGGAACCCGCACTACCGGGACTTCCCCATTCTGCTGGTCTGCGAGGAGGCACATGCCTATATACCACGCGATAATGATCCGCGCTACGAGGGTACGCGGCAGTCGATGCAGCGCATCGCACGCGAAGGACGCAAATACGGCGTCGGCCTGACCGTGGTCAGCCAGCGCCCGAATGAACTGTCCGAAACGGTGCTGGCACAATGCAACACCTTCATCTGTCTGCGCCTGACCAACCCGGATGACCAGTCCTATGTCCGCAATCTGGTGCCGGAAGCCGAGCGGGATCTCATCGAGGTTCTCTCGTCACTCGGACGCGGCGAAGCGCTAGCCATGGGACAGGCAGTCCCGTTGCCCACACGCCTGCAATTCAATAAACCCAATCCGGTGCCAAACAGTTCCGATGTCGATTTTTACAACCAGTGGATCACCGGACTGAAAGATCTGGATGTGGATGACATCGTCGACCGCTGGCGACACCAGAATCGCCTGAAATCCTGAAATATTCGAGATACCCCGCCCTGGCCCGGCCTCTTGCGGTACGCCGCTCAGGGCGTGGTGATCACTGCATCATAGCCCAGCAGGTGCAGGATCTGGTCACGTGACCCCATGGCATCCCGGTAACCGAGATCGATCAGTTCCTTGCAATTCGGCGCATCGAACATCAGATAACTCATCAGGGGACGGCCTTCTCGCGCCATCGCCCCGATACCCATGAGCAGGATACGTACGGACAGCGGGAAATTACCCACGTAGCGCTCCACGATTTCCCGCACGTCCTGACTCGGTGAAATCATCAAGTACTCGATCTGTCGAAGGGCCGTGTCCGTGAACTCGACACGCTTGTCTTTCGTTTCCGAGATAGTGTGGTTGATGCGCCGCATGCGCTCGATGTCGGCATCCAGGCTGTCCATGAACAGATTGTCGAAGATATATCCGGCAATTTGTCCGAATGAGGGGTAAGGAACGACAACATCGTCCGCCGGCGCGGGATCCGGTCCCGGACTTCTAATCCCGATGACCAGCAGCCGGTTTGCCCCCATATGCAATGCGGGACTCAGGGGCGCGGTCTGTCGCATGGAGCCATCGCCGTAATACTCATCGTGAAGTTTTACCGCTGGAAACAGCCACGGAATGGCAGCCGACGCCATTAAATGATCCAGCGTCAGTTCCTCCGCTCTGCCTAGCCGACGCGTCCGCTTCCAGGGTACAAGCCCCTGAACACCCTGATAAAAAGTCACCGAAGTGCCGCTCGTATACCCGGAAGCGGTGACCGATACGGCACGTAAAACACCGCTGTCTATCGCCTGTTGTATGCGCGCAAAACGGATATGACTTTCCAGCATTTCCCGCAGGGGTCTGTTATCGAGGACCGATTTTGGCTGCCCCCTTACGAGACCGGCGGTGCCGACCGTCACGCCCCAGTGCAGACCGCTTTTTACCGCGGTCCATGCATCGGTCCTGAATACCTTACCAATTTGGAAATTCTCCCAGATGCCGTTCAGCCGTCGTACGCCTTCCCGAAATTTCATGGCATTACTTGCCAGCAGCACGGCGTTCAAGGCGCCCGACGATGCGCCGGAGATAACCTGGAATGGATTCCTGGCATCCTCGGGGAGGATATCGGCAATGGCTTTCAATACTCCCGCCTGGTAGGCGCTGCGCGCGCCTCCGCCCGGCAACACCAGACCGGTGACCTGTGGTTCATGCTTTTTTCTGAATGAAAGCCAGTACATAGGCAGTGTAGTATGCCGCAGAAATTAATAATAAATACACTATCGGCCCGGCAGCAGGATTCTGACCGCCAGGATCAGTCCTGGACATTTCTGACCGGTCTGGTTTTCACGATAATACGGGCTGCGAGATCGTCGACGGACGAATCTCGTGAGGTCTCTACCGCGACAGCGTGTTCCCGCTCATCGAAAACCAGCGGTTCCTGTGATCTGAGCTGGGCCTCCAGTACGTCGATTCCGGCCTCGGATGGGTCTCTGCCGGAGGACTGCCTCACGCGTATCCGCTTGCGAAGCGTTTCTTTATCCGCGGAAAAATTCAGCAGCACGAACGGCACCCCAAGTTTCCCGGCAAGCAGGCGAAATCGCGCGCGTTCATTGTGCCTCAGGAAAGCGGCGTCAACTATGACCGTGTATCCGCCTTCAATCAGCCATCGCGCCAGGTCGGCGAGATGCGCGTAGGTTTGCAGGCCGGCTTCCGCGGTGTAGATCCCGGTTTGCACACCGGAACCAGTCTTCGCATCCAATCGATATCCGAACAGGCGTTTGCGCTCCACATCGGAACGCACCTGAATCGCGCCCAGACTGACGGCCAGCCGTGAGGCGACCCAGGACTTGCCCGTGCCCGAAACGCCGTGCGTGATAATCAGTGCCGGGTTAACAGAGCCGGCATAACTGCTGGCCAGTTGCACATAGGATTCATACTCGGTCCATGCGGCATCTTCCGTTTCCGCGGACTTCGCTGCCTGGTTCAGCCGCAATGCTGCAACCTTGGCGCGCACCAGTGCACGGTAAACGAGGTAGTAGCGCAGCATCCTGACACCGGCATAATCCCCGGTCTGTTGCAGCAGTGCATTCAGAAAGCGGTATGCCAGTTCCGGGTAGCCGCGGTCCTGGAGATCCATCACCAGGAAAGCGATTTCGCTCATGACATCAATCCAGCGAAGATGTGGATTGAACTCAATGCAGTCGAACGGCGTGATACGACCGTCAATCAGCGCCAGATTGCCCAGATGCAGGTCACCGTGACATTCACGAACGAAGCCATCGGTCTTGCGCGACTGGATCACGGATTCCTTGATCTGGAACTCCCGCTGACACCAGCGTTCCAGCTGATCAAGTTGTTCCCGACGATTCGAATCCATCGGGGCGGTCCGGATATGCACGAAATTCTCCATAACCCAGTGATGTATATCGCGCGGCTGACCGTATTGCGCACTGGCGCCTGCAACAGCCGCCCGGGCGTGCATGGCGGCTACCAACCCGGCAATTTCATCGATGTGTTCCGGGGTAACACCATGACAGGACGCCATGGCGCTCAGCAGGGCATGCTGGGAAAACTGGCGCATTCTGACGGCATACTCGATCGGGCGGCCATCCCTTTGTAACGAGGGATGTTCCGCTCCGCCCCTCACGGCAACGACATCAAGGTAGAGACCGGGGGCAAATCGCCGGTTCAGCCGCACTTCTTCCTCACAGTAGAAATGGCGTTTCTCCAGCGTCGAGAAATCAAGAAACCCGAAATTGACGGCTTTCTTGATCTTGTAAACGAACTCGCCGGTCAGAATGACCCACGATATGTGTGTCTCGATCAGGCGGATGTCACCGACATAATGGTCAAACAATGCAGGGTCCTGCAGGGCATTTATCAAAGTCACCTGGTCTTGCGGCACACCATTACTCCTGTTGACATCCTCCTGGACACCGGATCAAAGCAATCACCCCTTGCCGTGCACTGGCTGTACGGGCGGTGCATTGCACATCCAATGCCTATAGCATAGGCTTGTCACAACGTTCAACAGGCGGTTGATCTGAATAAAAGCCGAACCTGTATCACCTGTACCGCATTAAAGAATATCGTTTCCGTGTCATCGTTAAACGTGCAACTACAGATTTAACTAGGAGGTCGTTCATGAAAGCCGGGGAGCTCTGTAATCGCGAGGTGGTCACCGCCACCCGCGAAACAACCATTCCGGAAGCTGCCAGGCTGATGCGTGATCACCATGTCGGCAGTCTGGTTGTCGTCGAGACGCACGAGGGCTGCATGGAACCGGTTGGCATCATAACCGATCGCGATCTCGTCATTGAAATCATTGCCGAGGATGTTGACCTCGATACAGTAACGGCGGGTGATATCATGAGTTATGCGTTACTGAAGATCTCTGAACAGGAGAGCGTATTCGACACAGCCCAGCGCATGCGTGCTCGCGGTGTCCGTCGCGTACCCGTGATCTCCGATACCGGTGTACTCATCGGGATATTGGCACTCGACGATATGCTCGAACTGCTGAGCGAGGAGTTGTCGCTATTGGCGAAACTCACCTCTCGAGAGAGCGAACAGGAACAGAAAAAGCGTACCCCCCTGCGACCGAAAAGCCAGAAATGAAACTGGACCGGGACAGCAAATAAAGTAGAAACCGGGACGCCCGTTAACCCGAGCATCCCGGTTTTTTCATTGAGGACTACTCTTCAACCAGTACTCCGTGCCATCGTTTGAATCGATGCCAGTCTCCTGTGACGGCTGACAGAATCAGTACGCCCATGGAGGGCTCACTGGGGTGCCGGGGGAACCCGGGGGGTGTAGGGATTCTCCCCGTACGGTGGCCTGGCGAGCGGTCCGGCTTGCGATCCACCAGGGTATGCGCCGGGTGGTTCATCCGTGCGTTCGAACATCTCCTTGTAATTTTGATTGATGTAGTTGTGCCGTTCCTGCGGGGTCATATCTTCCATGGCGGAGAGGAAAGAGGCCAGACGGGCCTTCCGTTCCTCAACCTCATTGCGCATTTCCTCCTCGTGATTGATCATGGCATCCTTGCGATCAATGGCCATTTGCAGCAGTTCCTGATGATGATCGACAAGATAGTCACGCTCGGATACAATGCTCTGACGCCTCTCGTCGTAACGCCTGGCAATTTCCTCAAGTCGCTCCTCGCGCTGCTTCAGATAGTTCTCGACTTTCTCGGCGTAGGCCCTCTGCCTGGCCTCAAAACGCCTGCGCGCCTCTTCAAGTTGTTTAAGGGTTTCCAGCTTTCGCTCGTCATAGAGTTCCCGATAGGCCTTGATACGCCGCTCCATCTCCTGATCCATGCTTTCCGACGGCATACCGGCTGGCGGCATGTCTTGCGGGGCTGGTGCATCAGGTGTCGTCACGGCAGTGGGGGATACCGGTGCATCAGGTGTCGTTACGGTAGCAGGGGGTACCGGTGAATCGGGTGTCGTTACGGTAGCGGGGGGTACCGGTGAATCGGGTGTCGTCACGACCGTGGGCGGTGCGACAGGTATGGATACGGCCGGTACCGGTTCGGCTGCGGCAGGGGATGGCGTCACTTCCGCCATCGCAGGCTGCAGACAGAAAATCCCGGACAACAGCGTTACAGCCAGTGTTCTTATGATCATGATTTCTCTCCTCTATCGTTTCTTATCTTGCACCAGACAACCTCTAAAATATCAAATACTGTCTTCCAACTGAACCGGCTCCACCACCGGCTGATGTCAAACCCTGACTCCTGATTACCAGGGGAAAAAATTATTCATCTTTGAAAGCGGACGACCAATGTTGCGACCCATGTAGGTCATCTCGTTGCGCATCTGATCACCGGTTATCGTCATATTGCGCATCGACGCATCCATACCTCGCATGTGTTCCAGCATGGGATCAAGATTTTCCATCGCGGTCATCTTGACGGAAATATCATCGATGGAATTCGTCATTCTATCCATCCGCCGGGTCATGGTACGAACGTTTTCTGACAGGTACGCCACGCTGTCAGAGATATGGGTAAGGTGTTCACCCATTTCCGGATCCATATTTTCCGCAAGTGTGTGGATATCACGGCTCAGGGTATAAATCAGGAAAAAACCATAAGCCGCCAGGATGACAAAAGCCAGCATGGTAGGGTAAATCACCAGTTCCCAACGACGTGCGCTGGCTTCGAAAATCTTGACAAACCGGTCCATGGCATCATTGGTGAGTACAAGTTCATCTTTACTCATTTGGCCTTCTCTGGCCCCGTCACTCTCCTGTTCTGGTTTCGTCTCGTTCATGAGTTAAACTGCCTCTGGTTGATCAGCAGGCGCTTATTATTTAATAGACCCTCTGCTCCTGCTTTTATAGTTAATAATCTTTATTTATGCATCCGTCAATTAATGGGCTGTCAATCTTCCCGAAATCGCCGTCCGGCGAGAGTGGATATGCCGTAGCAGCGACAGGAATGCATTGATATAGCGGTACTTTCGGTGGCCACCCTTGGACGCGGACCACCATGGTCAAAAATGACCATGGGTCGTGTCCCGCCTTCAGCAGGCGATGACAGGACACATCGCATCCCGGGCAGACAACCCGGCAGCTATGTTCGCAGTATAAGATCCTGTCACATGACCTTACGGTTCATGCGGATGCCAGCAGCAGGGAACCGATCAGCGCGACAAACCCTCCCGCGAGGCTCATCGGAATCTGCGATTCGGATTTCTCCAGCCAACGGCCCAATGCGACTCCGGAACCCAGCAGGAATGATGTGGCCATCAGCAAACCAAGCAAATACCACGCGGAACCGGCCATCAGCGGCAATCCTGCGGCATGAGCGTAACCGTGGAACAGCACAAACCCGCCGGCGACAGCAGGGGCCACCAACCTCGGCAGTGACACCCGCAAGGCAATCAGGACGCCCAGGGTGATAACCGACAAGGCAATCACCGGTTCGACCAGCCCCAGGGAGGCGCCGGCAAAGCCGGCAATGGCACCAAGGCCCAGCATACCCAGGAAGGCGGCGATAACGGATCGTGCACGGGAACCGCCCGATACGGCAGCCAAGATACCGGCAGCGAAGGCAGCGAGCATATGGTCTGCGCCTGTTAGCGGGTGCACAACCCCGGATAGCAGACCGATGGTCTCTGTGGTGACGATATGCGCCTGTGCAAAAGGCGTGAAGATCATACCCATGAGGGCGAGAAGTACGCTTGTACGGCTTTTCAGTTGCATGCTGTGAACTCCGCAGTCGTGGTTTTGACCCCGATTATTTACCTTACCCTGACATTGATCAATTCCTCGCCGTCCGGGTCGGTAACATGCACGGCGCAGGCGATGCAGGGATCAAAGCTGTGGATGGTACGCAATATCTCGACCGGTGCCTTGGTATCATACAGGGTATGGTTGTCCTGCAGCGCCGCCTCATAGGCCCCCGGCTGTCCGGAAGGGTCGCGTGGCCCGGCATTCCAGGTGCTCGGAACGACTGCCTGGTAGTTGGCGATCTTGCCATTCTCGATCACGATCCAGTGCGCCAGCGCACCCCGAGGCGCTTCCATAAAACCTACTCCCCTGGCCTGCTTCGGCCAGGTGGAAGGATCCCATAGCACTTCGTTGAAGGTCCTGGTGTCGCCCGCCTTGATATTGGTGACCAGGTTGTCGTACCAGACCTGCATCGTATCGGCGATGATCTTGGTTTCCAGCGTACGGGCCGCGGTCCTGCCCAGCGTCGAGAACAGCGCCGTCACGGGTATATCGAGCTTTTTCAGCGTCATATTGACCAGATCCCTGGTCTCCTCATGGCCGCGTGCGTACAGCATCAGTACCCGCGCCAGCGGTCCGACTTCCATGGCATGGCCCTTCCAGCGGGGCGCCTTGAGCCAGGAATAGGACTGCTCGACATCAAGGTGATCATAAGGTGGTTCCGGACCGGTATAGTTGAGTTCGGTTTCGCCATCGTAGGGGTGCAGCCCCTGGTCCTTGCCGCCGTCATAGTCGTACCAGGAATGGGCGACGTACTCCTGGATCTGGTCGTCGGCGTGCATATCGACCTCGTGCACGGTGCTTAGATCGCGATTAAGGATGACACCCGAAGGGATCAGGTAGCTGGCCGGATCGTCCATGCCTTTCTCCGGAAAATCTCCGTAGGTCAGGAAATTACCCAGGCCTTCGCCGCGGCCGCCCCAGTCCTTGTAAAAACCCGCCACCGCAAGCGTGTCGGGCACGTAGACCTGGTCGACGAAGTCCCGCATCTTGTGGATGATGTCCTGGACCAGCGACAGCCGCTCGGCATTGATGGCGGAATCCGAATTGAGATCGATCGGACAAGGCACGCCGCCGACCACGAAATTGGGATGCGGGTTCTTGCCGCCGAAGATGGCATGCAGGCGGGCCACATCACGCTGCCAGGCCAGCGCCTCCAGATAATGGGCGACCGCCATCAGGTTCGCCTCGGGCGGTAGCTTGTAGGCCGGGTGCCCCCAGTAGGCCTTGGCAAAGATCCCCAGCTGACCGGCGTCGACGAAATCCTTCAGCTTCTTCTTCGTATCGGCAAAATACCCCGGGGAAGATTTCGGGTAGTTGCTCAGCGACTGCGCCAGTTCCGAGGTGGCCTTCGGGTCTGCGGACAGCCCGGACACCACATCGACCCAGTCCAGGGCATGCAGGTGATAGAAGTGCATCACATGGTCATGCACAAACTGAGCCGCAATCATCAGATTGCGGATGAGCTGGGCGTTGGGCGGTATCTGGTAGTCGAGCGCGTTTTCGACGGCACGCACCGAGGCGATGCCATGCACCAGGGTGCAGACGCCGCAGATACGCTGCGCGAAGGCCCAGGCATCACGCGGATCGCGGCCGCGCAGGATAATCTCGATGCCGCGCACCATGGTTCCGGACGAGTACGCCTGCGCAATACGATCGCCGTCCATTTGAGCCTCGATACGCAGATGGCCTTCGATACGGGTAACGGGGTCAACGACGACACGTTCATTCATGAGGTGCACTCTCTCTTATGAAGTGAGAAATTCGGACAGGATGAGGTACTGTTGCTTCCTTGTCTGTCCGGCGTTGTCTTCAGCGGTATCAATTGACCTGCAGGTCTCTGCCATCCTGCTGCTCATGGCCGCCTGCCAGGCGGGTCCGCCGGCCATCTGCCCTTCGGGTGAAACAGCCGCAGCGGCGGCACGCGCCACGAAATAGCCGGCCTGGTCCTTCCAGTCGCACTCGGCGCCGCAACGTGCATGGCTGTCGATGATGGCAGCCCGTGCGGTGTGAAGCGCCGTCGCCAGTTCATCGACTGTCGCATCCGGGCTGGCGGCAACCTTCACTACGCGGCAAACCCGCTCATCGTCGCAAAGCGAGAGCACCTTTTCGACAAAGCGCGCCGCCAGGATGCGTTGCCTGGCAGGGTTCAGGCTCTCCAGCTTCTGCCTGAATTCAGTGTCATTGTGAATCTCTGTCATGATTGCTGGCCCTCAGTAGGTCTTGCACCAGCCAGGTGTTCAGCGATCGTTTCGGTCAGACTGATGACCGGTATATCCATGTGATTCTCCTCCAGCCCCTCCTCCAGCTGGATGCGGCAGTTGGCACACGCCGAGACCAGCGCATCCGGCGCGACGGCGTCGAGCTGAGCCTTCTTGCGCTTGAATGCCTTCATCTTGAGGTCATCGGCGCGTTCATTGGCACTGACGCCGCCCCCCGCGCCGCAGCACCAGTTCATGGTGCCGGTGTCGGGCATTTCGACGAAGTTCTCCGCTACCATTTTCAGAAGATTACGCGGCTGCTCGAAAACGCCGCCCCGTCGTGAAATCTGGCAGGGGTCGTGGTAAGTCAGCCTGCGACTCTCCTTGCCCGTGGTGCGCAGCTTGCCGGCCTTGCGCAGCTCGTCCAGCACTTCGAGGATGTGGAATACCTTGAAAGGATAGGACCGACCGATCAGGTTCGGACCTTCCCAGCGGATGGCCATGTAGGCATGACCGCACTCGGGGCTGATCACCGCCTTGACCTTGAGTTTCTCCGCGGCCTTGACGATCCGTTCCACCAGTTCCGCTGCAATGTCCGACACACCGATCTGGATACCGGCGTTGGTGGCCTCGAAGGCCTCGCTGGACAGTGTCCAGGACACGCCGGTGTCGTGGAAAATCCGGGCGATAGCGCCGATGTACTCCGGGAAATTCATGATCTCCATGGATGACAGCGTGCACAGGTACTCCGCCCCGACAACATCGACCGGAATGGGAAAACCGATCTCCTCTTCCACGTGCCGGATCTGTGCTTGTAGTGCCGGCAACTTGACGCCCATGGGACTGCCAATCGATACTGCGCGCTGGGTGGCATCGATCATCCCGGGGGGCGCATGCCCGGAGGCGGCCATGCCCTCGCGCATCTTGCGGATCATGTAAGCGATGTCGTTGCCGACCGGACACACCATCGAACAGCGTCCGCACAGGGTGCAGCTGTCATAGACCAGCGGCTCCCATTCGGCCAGCTCTGCGTCCGTGACCGGTTTGCTCAGCCCCAACATCCTGGCAAGCTTCCCCCAGAAGGTGTACTCCTGGTGCCATATCTTGCGTAGCGGTTCGAGTTTGTAGATCGGGGTGTACTTCGGATCCCGGGTCTCTGTGAAAAACAGGCAGGACTCGGCGCACATGCCGCAATGGACGCAGCTGCTGAAGAAAGCCGCTGTCGGTGCGTCGATCTCCTCCCTGAAGGCATTGAGGCCGCGTGCCAGTGTCGGTCCGCTCATGAGTTCACCCCCTTGTAGCCGGCGATGGCGCCGTTGTACCAGCGCGCCATGAACAGCGTAAAGGCATGGGCCAGCTTGGTGAACGGAAAGGCCACCATCAGCAGTTCAACACTGAGTATGTGGATGGCGATCAGAGTTGTGGGTGGCAGCCCGATGCGGTGAAAGGCGATATAGCCGGTGAGCAGCGGCAGTATGGTCAGGAACCAGGCGAGGTAATCCTGGAAGCGTGACAGGAAACGCAGTACCGGGTCCTTGATCCGGTGCAGCAGCACCACCACCAGCGTGATGATGGTAATGACGGCGGTTGCGTCGACCACCGGAGTCGGCAGGGCCGGCCAGCTGATGCCCAGCACCTCATCAATCACCAGGATGTGGGGCGCAAACAGCAGAATGGTGACGAACAGGCCGATGTGGAAGACATAGCCGGCGGTCAGGGTGACGCCAGAGCGCTTCCAGGTGCCCCTGTCGAGCACGGTGCGCATGATAATGGTTCGAAAGCCGCCGGCAACTGCCGAGCCGCGCGCCTCTGCCATATCGGGCTTCCGCCCAAGGATCAGGATTTCCAGAACGCGCACGATGATGCCCGTGACGAAAATGGCCGTGGCGATCTGGAATGCCGGACCCCGCACCCACAGGAGAAATTCGGTTTCCGTCATCGTTCAGCCCCCCTTCTCAAGGTCATTGATAGTGACTTTCTCATGCTTGCGTTCCGCATGTGCTTTCCTGGCCCGATTCAGTCCGCCCAGTGCAAGTCCGGCCGCTACACCGGCCGCCGCGCCATAGAGGGCTGTGCGTGCTGTGTCTTCCGTCGGTATGGACAGGGCATGATAGAACCCGCCGGCATCCCAGAAATCCGGTTGGGAGCAACCCAGACAGGGGTGCCCGGACTGGATGGGAAAACTGGTTCCCTCGTTCCACTTGGTCGTCGCGCAGGCGTTGTAGGTTGTCGGACCTTTACAGCCCAGTTTGTAGAGACACCAGCCTTTCCTCGCGCCTTCGTCATCGAAGGATTCGGCAAACAGGCCCTTGTCGTAGAACGGACGCCGGTAGCATCGGTCATGGATGCTTTTGCCGTAAAAAGCCATGGGCCGGTGCAGTTCATCGAGTTCCGGAATGCCAAAGGTCAGGAAGTGAGTCAACACGCCGGCGATCACCACGGGGATCGGCGGGCAGCCCGGGACATTGATGATGGGCTTGTCGCTGATAAGGTCGGCAACCGACACCGCGCCGGTCGGATTGGGGCTGGCGTGCGGAATGCCGCCGAATGAGGCGCAACTGCCAACCGCAACGATCGCCGCCGCACCCGCCGCGACTTCCTTGAGCATTTCCACGTTGCTGATGCCGGCAATGGTCGAATAGCCGGGATTCCCCGTGGGGATCGACCCGTCGACCACCAGCAGGTACTTGCCCCAGTTTTCCTTCATGGCTGACTGGCGGGCATCCTCGGCCCCGGTGCCGGAGGCGGCCTGCAGGGTATGATGGTAGTCGAGCGAGATGGTATTGAATATGAGGTCCTCGATAGAGGCGGCGTCACTGCGTGTCAGTGATTCCGTGCAGCCGGTACATTCCTGAAAGGACAGCCAGATCACCGATGGACGCCGGGCATTCTCCAGGGCAGCGGCAATAGCGGGAGCGCTGCCGGGCGGCAAGGCCAGCAACGAGGCGGTCGCGGCACAGAATTTGAGAAACCCCCGGCGGGAGATGCCCTGTCCCCGGAGTATTTCTCCCAGCGTCTGGTCATTTTTCATTGGTAAACCTCCGCTAACGCATTTATAAAGCAAATCCAGCCGACCTCGACTCCGCAAGCAACGCTGTTGCATTAATGATAAGCGTCAAACCACCGTACTGCAGCCGCCCGCCGCCAATCGGGCCTCGAGCCGCTGCAGACCGGCGGCCATATCCTCGGACTGCGACCTCAGCAACGCCGGTACGAAGGTAATCTCCACGAACTTCCCGACAATCTTGTCGTCGCGATTGTAGTGAGTGGCCACCCAGACACCCGGATAGGACGTTTCGCGGAAGTCGCTTTTTCCCAGTGCCGACAGTGCAGCCTGCACCTCGCCCTCGCCCAGGGCCTGTTCGATGGCGGCCTCCTCGCCCGGGGCCAGCGGGATACTGCGCAGGTCGATGACAGTCTCCTTGCCTTCTTCCAGCAGTTGCGCGAGCGCATGCCGTATCTCGTGCAGCAGCGGTATGACATTATGAGTGCCGATATTACCGACCTCGATCTCCAACTCCGCCAGCGTCGACTCTGCCATGGGGCCCTCTCAACCTTCTCCGACCGGGAACACAGGCAACAGGGTTATAACGGTATCGCCACAGGGCGTAATCGACGTGGCATGGAGGAGCTTCTCCTCGACAGACCCAGTACCATACAGCGGGATTATGATCTTGTTTTCCACGTCGCAACCCCTGATTTTACGTCGTCAATCCGGCAGCCGAATCTTTGCAAACCGCAGCAGACGGCTCTACTAGATAATAGTTGGCATTGGTACACCTTGATCTGTATCAACTTCATACTGAATTAAATACAGCGACCCGCCCATTGATCGAGCAGACCGAGCGCATACGCGGCCACCTCGGGAAATGCCTTGCTCACCTGTGGACTCGGGGCATCACCCCATACCAGGGTATCAGGCTGAATGCCAATGAGGGCGCGGTGCCGGGGAAAAGTGTCCGTCAATCGGGCAATGTCCATCAAGTCCAGCAGACCGACTTCATGGACGCTGCACTTGCACTTGCCGAGAAACCGGTCCATCTCCTCGCCGGTCATGCAGCGGACCGTACCCGGCGATGCGTCCAGCTGTGCGGCGTCGATTACGATCAGATTGTCGGAATCCTCGATCTCGCCTGCCAGTGTAAAGCTGAGAGTACCGCCATCCAGGTAGTGAACACCGGGGATTTCCGGGTGACGCCCGCGCAGATACTCCAGCGCATGGATACCCGCGCCTTCGTCCGAGAGCAGCGTGTTTCCGATGCCCAGTATCAGCGTGTGATTATTCGCCAACTGTTTAAGATCCTTATTGTGACGGCGCCGAGGATGTACGACCTGGAAGAGCCTTTCGTTTCTTGTCTGTCAATTTCCGGGTAAATTGGCTACGCTAACATCTAGTCTTTTTGGCATGCAAAAGCAAGCCGGATGGCGGTACCGGAGGAAATACCAGCATGTGCCTGGGCATTCCAATGCAGATAACGGCGATCGACGGCTACACGGCGCACTGCGAGGCCAGGGGCGTGGTGCGTGATGCCAGCCTGTTCATGCTACAGGAGGAAAACCTGCAGGCGGGTGATTACATCGTGGTGCATCTCGGCTACGCCATTCAGAAAATCACCTCTCAGGAAGCCCGCACTGCCTGGGAACTGTACGACCAGATGCTCAAGGGCGGGTATGCTTAAGCGACCGCGACGCGGTCGCATAAACCATTGCATGTCATATTCCCGCCGCCACGACAGCTGTCGCGACAAACCCGCGCAGGGCACGGTGTCCTGAGGATCCGTTTGGCGACGGCGTGCTCCGGATCCAAATCCTTGCAAAAGCGGCGATCGCACTGCCGGTAACAGATTCATCATTCGGTATCCGGATCAATTCCCGGCAATGAGGCAGGTTTGAGTCCGGGCCATGTGATTGTCCGTGCCATTGCCCGCGACAGTTCCGTAGAATGAGCCTGTGCATACCAGCCATATGTTCGGGAGCCAGTGATGGAATACAGATTCGACGCGGAAAACATCAAGTGTGAAGGGTGCGCCGGCACTATACGGGATGCCCTCGGCCGGATCAGCGGGGTGCATGAGGTGGAGGTTGACATCGTCACGGGTCGGGTCACCGTAGCGGCCGATGAGGGTCTGCGAGAGGCGATCACGTGCGCCCTGCAGGCCAGCGGCTATCCGGAACGCAACCCCGGATAAATGCCTGCGCTTGGCGACGCCCGCTTAACGCACCGGCATAGTATCTTGCGTCGCCTGGCTACACCTGCCGGAGGCGCCCCGGGATGATCTATTGCCGAGAACTTGCCGAATGGAACTGAAAAATGTCATGACACCCACCGGGGTTGCACGCCCCGGCATGACCGTGCGCGAGGGTTTCAGGGAATCCCTGCAGTGCGCGGTACCCGGCATTCCCTATGTGGACGAAAGCGGGAAGGTGGTCGGACGCTTCTCCATCCGTGAGACCCTGCGCCGGGCCTGCATTCCGGATGTCATGGTGAGATATGCCGACTTGCTGGGTGATACGCCGGGCTGCCTGGTTGTTTCCGCGGAACATGCGCCGAAGCTGCTCGACCTGCCGCTGCTTCCCTTCGTCAAGTACGAAGTCGCGCGCATTACCCCGAACTGTGCGCTTGCCACCGCCGTGGCGCTCATGGAGAGGCACACCACCAATTACCTGTTCGTCATCGATCACCGGGACCACTATGTCGGGGTGGTCACGGTATGGGCGATCGCCGGGCGCATGCTCGAACTCGATCTCTGATGTCAGGCATGCTGGAGCAGGCATCCACCACCCTGACCGGCCCGATGATTGTATCGGGTTTGATCCTGGTCGTGGCCTACGCCCTGATTTTCGCCGAGGTCATGCACCGCATGCACGCAGCAATCATCGGCGCGGTGGCCATGATTGGCGCTGGACTGTACGGCGGCTTCTACACCCAGGAGCAGGCGATACAGGCGATCGACGCCAATACCATACTGCTGCTTGGCGGCATGATGATGATGGTGGCCCTGCTGCGCCATACCGGCGGTTTCGAATATCTGGCGATCCGCATCGCCAAGCGAACCGCAAGCCGCCCCCGGCACCTGCTGTTCAGCCTTGCCCTCGCCGTGAGCGTGATCAGCATGTTTCTGGACAATGTAACCACGGTGATTATCTTCGCCCCACTCACCGTGCTGATCTGCCGCATGGTCGGACTGAATCCCATGCCCTACCTGATGGCGGAAGCCATTATGTCCAACATCGGTGGCATCGCCACCCTGGTCGGCGACCCCCCGAACATCATGATCGGCAGTGCGGCCGGCATCGACTTCAACCGCTTCCTGTGGCATTTGGGGCCGATGGTTGCCGTCATCTGGTGCGTCACGGTGACACTGCTCCTGTTCCGGTTCCGCCGTGAACTCGCAACCCCGGCCGCGTTCACCGGCATCGTCGACCTCGACGAGACCCGCGCCATCACCGACCCTCGCGGCCTCAGGCGCGGCCTGGTGGGCCTCGCGGTGATCATTGCGCTGTTTTTCGTGCACCATCATCTGCACCTCTACCCCGCCTATGCGACGTTCGTCGGTCTCGCTCTGGTCCTGGTCATCAGCCGTCCCGATCCGGACACCCTGCTGAGGCATGTCGAGTGGAGCGTGCTGCTGTTCTTCGCCGCCCTGTTTGTCATCGTCGGCGGCGTGGAAAGTTCGGGACTGCTCGCGCTGATAGGACACAGCCTCGCGTCCGTCGCCAGCAACCCCGAACTGCTGCTGATCAGCTGCCTGCTGCTGATGTGGGTGGCGGCGTTGCTCAGCGCGATCATCGACAACATCCCCTTCACGGTCACCATGATCCCGATCGTGCTCAGCCTGGAGTCCTCGGGCGTGAATGTCACCCCGATGTGGTGGGCGCTGGCGCTCGGGGTCGGCCTGGGTGGCAACGGCTCCCACATCGGCGCAACCGCCAACATTATTTGCGTCAGCGAATCGGAACGCAGCGGCATCCCCGGGGCGCGGATTACACCTGGTCTGTGGCTGCGCCATGGTTTTCCAAGCATGCTGGCCAGCCTGGCGGTGGCGAACCTGCTATTCACGATCTTATTCGGCTTTTTATCCTGAATCCGGCACGCCGCCGCACGCACCATGAACGAATCAACAGCTGATTTGTCCTGAATTTGCAGAACGCCACTGCCGGGAAAAAATCGCGGCGTGGCAAATACCCCTGTTCGATGTTGCCTGTCGTCACCGGCCTGCCAGGACGGTGATTGGCTGGATGCACCGGTGTTGCGCTAACGGTCAGACAGGACCGGTTGCAGGTTCTCAACCGCGATCAAGGCATTGTGCAACGATTCATCGCCACGGACGGTCTCGCTGCACTCATTACGCACGTTCGTAGTGGTTTACGGTCGGTCGCGGCGGTTCACGCGTGAATCGTCGGAACCCTGTCCGAGGTAAAAACACACCTGCGTTGATCCATATCAATTCCGAAACCATGAAAACGGTATAAATATAGACACTCGTTCAGGTTGGCCTGCGGTTAGTAGCGGAGCGGCCAGATAAAGACGCCAGCGACAATAGCCAGCACACGCCTTGCACCGGTAACCGCACCGGTGCATGCGCCGGCAGGCTGACAAGAAATTCACGGGTACACATGAAACAACGCATTGTTTTCGACGCCGGTTTGATACGCCGCTACGACCAGTCAGGCCCGCGCTACACCTCCTATCCGACTGCGGCCCAGTTCCATGACGGCATCAGCGAGAAGGATTATGTGGTGTGGGCGCGCCACAGCAACGAGGATCCGATTCCCCGTCCGCTCTCGATTTACATCCATATTCCCTTCTGCGACACGGTGTGCTTTTACTGTGCCTGCAACAAGGTGGTCACCAGGAATCATGCCCGCGCCACAGACTACCTTGATCACCTCTACCGGGAAATCGCCATGCACGGAAAAATGTTCGACCGCGACCGGGTGGTCGAACAACTGCACTGGGGTGGCGGCACGCCGACGTTCCTGGAAACCGACCAGATGCGTGCGCTGATGGAGAAAATCGGGCAGCACTTTACCTTCGCCGCGAACGACAGCGGTGAATTCTCCATCGAGATCGATCCTCGCTCCGCTGACTATGCCAAGCTCAAGGCGCTGCGCCAGGCAGGTTTCAACCGCGTCAGTTTCGGCGTGCAGGATCTCGACCCGCAGGTACAGAAGGCCGTAAACCGGATCCAGAGCGAGGACAAGACCCGCGAGGTCGCCACCGCGGCGCGGGAACTCGGCTACACATCGATCAACGTCGATCTGATGTACGGCCTGCCCTTCCAGAGCGTGCAGAGTTTCGAGGTAACCCTGCGCCATGTCGTGGAGATCAACCCGGACCGGCTGGCGGTCTACAATTACGCCCATCTGCCGCAGCGATTCAAGCCGCAGCGCCGCATCGACGAGGCCGACCTGCCGTCAGCGGACGAGAAACTCAACATCCTGCAGCGCACCATCGAGTTCCTGTCGGAGGCCGGCTACGTCTACATCGGCATGGATCATTTCGCCAAACCGGACGACGAACTCGCGGTGGCGCAGCGCAACGGCACGTTGCAGCGCAATTTTCAGGGGTATTCCACCCATGCGGACTGCGATCTGGTCAGCATGGGGGTGTCGGCCATCAGCAAGGTGTGCGACAACTTCAGCCAGAACGTGCGCGATCTTGAGGCGTATTACCGCCTGATCGACGCCGGCCAACTGCCGATCGACCGCGGCTTCGAGGTGGAGCCGGATGATCTGCTGCGACGCGATATCATTACCCACATCATGTGCAACTTCTACCTCGACATCCCCGCGGTCGAGAAAAAATGGCGCTTCAGCTTTCCGGAAAAATTCAAATCGGAAATCGCCAACCTGCAGCAGATGCAGACCGACGGCCTGCTGAAATTCGATGCCAAGGCACTGGAAGTCCTGCCGGCCGGCCGGCTGCTTGTGCGAAACATCTGCATGGTCTTCGACCATTACCTCAAGGGCAGCGGTCAGAGCGGCAGGTTTTCAAAAGTCATCTAACAGTCGAATGTCACTGAATCTAGTGTCCGTCCATAAACACCGTTTTCACCGCAGAGACGCAAAGATCGCAGAGAAATTCTCTGGCGAAGACAATAAAACGCTTTGCGCCTTTGCGGTTAGTTTGATTATTTATGGATGGATACTAATCAAGTCCGAATCATTGTAAATAGCCAAGGAATCCATGGAAGATATTCACATTTATAGTAAATATTCCGTTTTTTCCGTGTGCTTCCGTGGCCATTTGTACTTTTATAAAGACGATATCCCTTAAGCAAGTGCCATTTATCTAACAGGTCTGTTCACGCCGGGCGCGCCGAGACGGAATTCAGGTAACCCTCGATTCGTCCTGTCAGCCGGTCGAGGTCGTGCAGAATCACCCGCCGCCGGTTCACCGTGAGCAGCTTCTGTCCCTGAAAATGGGCGAACAGGCGGCTGACCGTTTCGATGGCGAGCCCCAGGTAGTTGCCGATGTCCTGGCGGGACATGGGCAAATTGAATTCGGTGGCAGACAGGCCGCGCGCGTGGTAGCGCCTCGACAGGCTGACCAGGAAGGTCGCCAGCCGCTCTTCGGCGCTGCGCTTGCCGAGCAGCAGCAGCATCTGATGATCCAGGGTGATCTCCCGGCCGACCACACGCATGATCTGCCTGTGGAGCCCCGGCGTGGTTTGACACATTTCTTCCAGGCGTTCGTAGGGCAGCGAGCAGACGCAAGAGGTCTCCAGCACCACGCTGTTGCTGGTATAGTGGCCGTCGCTCAGGCCGTCGAATCCGACCATCTCGCCAGGCAAGGTGAACCCGAGAACCTGCTCATCGCCGTCATCGGTGGTGTAGTAGGATTTCAGCGTGCCGGAGCGCACCGCGTACAGAGAGTAACTCGCGTCGCCGGCGCGATACAGATGCTGCCCCGGCTGTAGCGGCGGCTTGCGTTTTACGATCTTCTCCAGCTGCTCCAGTTCGGCTTCCGTCAAACCGTGCGGCAGACAGAGTTCCGCCAGGCTGCAGTTGCTGCAGGTTATCCTGATCTCTTCGGTCGTCGGCTGCCTGGTTTTGCGCGTCATCCTGCAACTCCGCTTATAATAATAATTTCTGTAACAGTTAACGGATGAGGCCGGGGTCACGGTTATTCAGTGCGTGATCCCGCTTTCAAAATCCGGCGTAAGTCAGGGGCTTGTTCCAGCAATATTCATCCGGGACAATCAGTATTTATAATCATTCGACTAACCTTGCTTTTCTGTTAAGGTACCATACCGTAGCGGGCCCATGCACGCCGCCAGTACGCCCGGCAGGGCATCACAACGCCCAGGAACCACCCCCCTTGTCCAGACCCACTCACACGCACCTTTCAGCCTTCATTAACGCCGGCGGAGAAGCCGCCCTCCGGCAGGGAAAAACCGGTCTGGAGAAGGAAAGCCTGCGGGTCGGTCCGGATGGCAGCATCGCCCAGACCCCGCACCCCGCAGCGCTGGGATCGGCGCTGACCCACCCGTGGATCACCACGGACTACTCCGAAGCGCTGCTGGAATTCATCACCCCGCCGCTGCCGTGTCCGGTGGAAGCGCGCGTCTTCCTGTACGATCTGGAACAGTTCGTCTATACGAAAATCGACAGGGAATTGCTGTGGTGTTCCAGCATGCCCTGCGTAGTCGAGGGCGAAGAAAGCATTCCCATCGCGCAATACGGCATTTCCAATGCGGGCTTCATGAAAACGGTCTACAGGCGCGGACTGGGTCATCGTTACGGTCGGGTCATGCAGGTCATCGCCGGCGCGCATTACAACTATTCCTTTGCGGAGGATCTCTGGCCCGTCTACCAGGACGTACTGAAAGACTCCCGCCCGGCCCGGGACTTCATTTCCCACGGCTACTTCGGCGTCATTCGCAATCTCCAGCGCGTCGGCTGGCTGATCCCCTATCTGTTCGGCAGTTCACCCGCCATCTGCAAATCCTTCATGTGCGGCAAGCCGACCATTCTCGAGTCCTTCAATGAAGGCACCTATTACGGCCCGCATGCAACCTCACTGCGCATGTGCGATATCGGTTACCAGAACAGGCATGAGTACGATGACGGCTTCAAGGCGAATTATGACAACCTCGATGTCTATGTCGATACCCTGTCACGCGCCATCGAAACCCCCTGCCCCAACCATGAAAAAATCGGGGTAAAGGTCGACGGCGAATACCGGCAGCTCAATCCCAATATCCTGCAGATCGAGAATGAATACTACAGTTCAGTGCGTCCGAAGCAGGTTCCCGAATTCATGGAAAAACCGACGCTGGCGCTGAAGCGGCGCGGCGTACGCTATATCGAACTGCGTTCCATGGACATCAATGTCTACGACCCGCTGGGAATCAGCGAGGATCAGTGCCGGTTTGCGGAAACCCTGATGGCCCTGTGCCTGTTCCAGGAAAGCCCGGTCATCAGCGGCGCAGATAGCCGTGAGATCGACCACAACCTGGATTCGGTGTGCTACCGGGGACGGGAGCCGGGACTTGAACTGATGCGCGACGGCAGGCGGGTCACCCTGAAACAGTGGGCAGGCGAGATCTGCGAGGCCATGGCGGAATTCGCCGAGCTGCTCGATGCAGGGGAATCCTCAACGCCCTACCAGGATACCGTACGCGCACAGATCGATGCGCTCGCGGATCCGGAGCGGACCCCGTCCGCGCGCATCCTGGCGGATATGCGCGAACACGGCGAGGGCTATTTCGACTTCGCCAGTCGCCTGTCGCAACAGCACCGGAATTATTTCCTGGGCCTGCCGCGCGACCCGGAGCGCTTCTATGCGATCGAGACCTCGGTAGCCAAGTCCGTGCGCGATCAGGAAAAGCTCGAGGCAGCCGACACGCTGTCATTCGACGAGTTCCTGCAGGACTATTTCGCGCAGAAGCTCTGAGGCCCGCACACGCGACGAGGCACCCGCCATGAACACGAAGCTCCCCCTGTTCCTGCTGCTGGCCTACCTCGTGCAATTCACCCTGCTGGGCATCGCCCCGCATGACCGTTCAGTGTGGTGGGCCGAGAACCTTCCGATCCTGCTTATCGTGCTGACGCTGGTGCTCAGCTACCGCTACCATGCCTTTTCCAACACCGCCTACCTGCTCATGGGCTGCCTGGTGTTCCTGCACACCATCGGCGGGCACTATACATTCGAGCGCGTACCGTTCGGTTTTATCACCGGGCTGTTCGGGTTCAGCCGCAATCACTTCGACCGCCTGGCACATTTCACCGTCGGCTTCTATGCCTTCGCCATCGCCGAACTGCTGCTGGCCAGAAACCTGGTGGCATCGCGCGTGGTGCTCTACCTGTTTCCGCTGTCGATCATTATCGCGGTGGCCGGCAGCTACGAGATCTTCGAATGGATTTACGCGGTCAGCGCCGACGCCACAGCCGGCGCGGCCGTGCTGGGCTCGCAGGGAGATCCATGGGATGCACAGAAGGATATGCTCGCCGACACCCTGGGTGCAGTCACCGCCCTGCTGCTGTTCTACAGGGTGTATCGCAACCCGTTGCAGCCGCCGGCGCGACACTGACCCGACCCGTCGCAGGCCGGCGCCCGGCTCACCCCGCCGCGACGAAAACCAGTCCCGCGAGATAGAAGGCCGCCGGGTAATGCCAGCGACGCGGCCGGCCCTTCAGAAACTCGATCACCAGGGATAGGCAGACGCCCATCACCATGTACAGGGGAACCACCTGTATCGAGGTAAAATGCCGCAGGTCGCCCGGCAGGTAGTAAAAGTAGAAGGTCCCGTAGAACAGCAGAAAAAAACCGTTGGCGAGTATCTCCAGCAGCGGCCCGTCCAGACCCGCCGCCAGACCCTTGAGCCAGGGCCGCTCGATCCGCACACGGCGGGCCTGCAGCACCTGGTGGAGAAAATACCAGTAATAGCCGTAGACCGGCCAGATGATGAAATTCAGAGCCGAGGTGTAACCGGCGTGTATCGGCCACACCCGGTATTGCCACAAGGGCGCACCAACCAGCAGCCGGTAGGTCTTGCCGAGCGCCACCTCGCAGACGATGGCCACCAGGAAAGCGCTCGCCATGCACAGCAGCAACTCGTAAGGATCGGCGCGCAGCCAGCGCCGCGCGAGCAGCACCGCAAGCAGGTAAATCAGGCTGACGCCGACCAGCGCACCCGACAGACCCTCCAGCAACAAACCCGCGGTCATGCCCGGGAGTCTGTCCAGGTAATGGGAACCGTCGCGAGAAAATGGTACGGCGAGAACAGTTGGACGCAGATTCGAGGAGAACTGTGGGTGCTATTTGACAGGGATTTGCATTTATTTGGGCCGTCGCAGGGCTTTCGCAGCAGGTTCAGCATTATCTGGTCAGGCTCCTACGGATGGGAGACGAGTTTCGCTTCCGGCACAGACTCCTGGATCGCGCCCATAATCTCGAAGCGGATGCGCGGAATGGGCCGGATGGACACCCAGAGGAGGTTCAGCTTGATATTGAACTCGGCGAACACCACGGCATGGCTGAATCGCGCCAGCGCCAGGTGCATATCACTGACCGTTTTGCTGATCAGGCGCTGCGGCTTGTGCTTCAGTCCCGGAACGATCACCATGAAGTCGCTCAACGGCCTCCCCTCCTCGTCATGCATCGGTGCCCGGTGCCGCAACGGTACCGAGGCATCATGAAACGGCAGTGAGGTTCGTGGAAGCATCATTGCCGTCAAGTGTAGCGCGAGTGCCCAGGAATAGCATGACCACCGGGGCAAGCGGGAATATACAGCGGGCGTATGCCATAAAAAATGCCAGTGATAACAATGGGCAATCCAGCAGCAAGTGGTCAATCGGCCGGCTCACAAACGGTCATGTCGCCTTCGTCAGCTGAATCTCTGCGGGGGCACGGCAGGATGTGCTTGCTGGACCCGTGGGCCGCCAGGACGGCGGCACGCTACAGGGACGTATTCAAGGCGAGTTCCGGCAAGCCCATCCCGGGCAGCATGAAGTTACCGGGGATGTGCCTGGTGATCAGCCGAGCAGGGCGTTCCGGACGCGCTCCAGCCGGCCGCGTACCTCGACGGCCAGGACTTCGATATCCGCCCGGTCGACCAGCTTCAGCACCGCGGCGGGGTCCATGAAACCGACGGTGATCGAGCCATCCTCTTCCTCGCGCACCACCACATTGCAGGGCAGCAGCATGCCGATGTCGGGATCGGCCTGGATCGCCTGGTTCGCCAGCACCGGATTGCAGGCGCCGAGGATGCGATAGGGCCGGCGCTCCACGCCGAGTTTTTTCTTCAGGGTGGCCGCCACGTCGATCTCGGTCAACACGCCGAATCCTTCCTTCTGGAGTTCCTCACGCACCCGCTCCTCGACCTGCTGCAAGGTACCGGGAAGCGAAACATTGAATCCGTACATAATCATTATCTCCAGCCGGATCGCAGTTATCGGCGTGCGCCGGTTCAACGACCCGATGCGTTAAATCATAAAAACAGGGACCATGAAAAAAAGAGGATGTTCCCGGGTCTGGATTTTTAGGCGAAAACACTCACTCAGGAGGTCAGTCGCCGCTGCGCTTCGCGGTATTTCTCCGCCGTTCTGGCGATCACCTCCGGCGGCAGCTTCGGTCCGGGCGGCGTCTTGTCCCAGTCCAGCGTTTCCAGGTAGTCGCGCACATACTGCTTGTCGAAACTGGCCGGACTGGTGCCGGGCGCATAACTGTCCGCCGGCCAGAAACGGGAGGAGTCCGGAGTGAGAATTTCATCGATCAGCACCAGCCGCCCGTCCCCGTCGGTGCCGAATTCGAACTTGGTATCGGCGATGATGATGCCGCGCTGCAGGGCGTAGTCGGCGCAGCGGCGGTAGATCGCCAGGCTCACTTCGCGGACCTGTTGCGCCTGTTCGGCGCCCAGCAGCTTTACGGTCTGCTCGTAGTCGATATTCTCGTCATGGTCGCCAAGCGCCGCCTTGGTCGAGGGCGTGTAGAGGGGTTCCGGCAGGCGGTCGGCCATCTGCAGTCCCGGCGGCAGCGGGATTCCGCACACCTGCCCGGTATTGCGGTAATCCTTCCATCCCGACCCGATCAGGTAGCCGCGCACGATCGCCTCCACCGGCAGTGCCCTGAGTTTATTCACCACGATGGCGCGGCCCTCGATTTCGGTGCGTTCCCGGGCATCCGGCACTGCCTCCTCAAGCGGCATCGCGGCCAGGTGGTTGGGAACCAGGTCGCGGGTGAATTCAAACCAGAAGCCGGCTACCGCCGTCAGCACGGCGCCCTTGCCGGGGATGGGATCGGGCAGCACTACGTCGAAGGCCGACAGGCGGTCCGTGGTGATGATCAGCAGGTGCTCATCGCCGACGGCGTAGATATCGCGCACCTTGCCCCGGTGCAGCAGCGGCAGGCATGCCAGGTGGCTTTCAAACAGCACATCCATCATGGGTGAAGACCTCGGGGGTGGATTTCGGCGAAAGACGGGCATTCTACCCGCCATCGGCCCCGATAATGAAGAGTCCGCGACGCGCAACGCCGCGGCGCGGCACTTGCCAGCAACCCTTCGGGGGGTGGTAGAATCGCCTGCTCTTCCACAAGGATCAACTCGGGATTACCGCATGAGCACACCACGGGTCGCCGTCATCATGGGCAGCAGCAGCGACTGGAACATCATGAGTCCGGCGGTCGAGATGCTGGAAAAATTCGCCATTCCCTGCGAAGCCAGGGTCATTTCGGCGCATCGGGCCACCGACCTGCTTGTGGAATATGCCGAGGGTCTGCGCGAACGCGGTTTTGTCTGCGCTATCGCCGGGGCCGGCGGCGCCGCCCACCTCGCAGGCGTGCTCGCCGCCAAGACCACCTTGCCGGTGCTTGGTGTTCCCATCCCATCCAAGTATCTGAAGGGCATGGACTCGTTGCTCTCCACGGTGCAGATGCCCCAGGGCATCCCCGTGGCCACCTTCGCAATCGGCGAGGCCGGCGCCGCCAATGCCGCACTGTTCGCCGTGAGCATGATCGCCGTCACCGATGCCGCCATGGCAGGCCGTCTGCAGGAATTTCGCAGACAACAGGAAGAGAAAGTACGCAACGCGAAACTGCCGCCGCAATGATCTTCCCTGATGCCACGCTGGGCATGATCGGCGGTGGCCAGCTGGGCCGCATGTTCACTATCGCCGCCCGCAGCATGGGCTACCGCGTCATTATCCTGGATCCTGATCCCCACAGCCCGGCGGGTAATATCGCGGACCAGCACATCCAGGCCGATTTTCACGACCACGCCGCGCTCGACATGCTGGGCGACTCCTGTGTCGCCATCACCAGCGAATTCGAGAATCTTCCGGTGGAAAGCCTGTCCCGCTTGCAGCATCACTGCCCGGTGCATCCGGCGCCGAAAGTGCTTGCCATGGCCCAGAATCGCCTGCTGGAGAAAACCTTTCTCGATGATCACGAGTTCCCGACCGTGGCCTTCTACCCCATCCAGACGCTCGATGACCTCGAGGAGGCCATGACAGGACTCGCGGCGCCGGGCATCCTGAAGATCGCCGAGCCGCGCTATCCCGGCCACGGGCGCCACGCGGTCGCCAATCTGGAAGAGGCGGCCGAGGCGTTCCGGGAAATGGAGGAGCAGCCCTGCATACTCGAGGAACGCATCTACATCGAGAAGCGACTCTCCGTCATCCTGGCACGCAGCATCGAGGGGGAAATCGCCGTCTATCCGGTCGTGGAAAACCGCTACCGCAAGGGCATCCTGGACCTGTCGCTGGCACCCGCCGACATCAGCACCGTGGCGGCGGATGGCGCGATCGAGCTGGCGTGCGAACTCGCCGATGAACTGGAATACTGCGGCGTGCTGTCGGTCGAGTTTTTCCTGACCGGTGACGGGGAACTGCGGGTCAACACCATCACACCGCGCCCGCACAACAGCGGCAACTTTACCGTGGACGCCTGCGTCACCTCGCAGTTCGAGCAGCAGGTGCGCATGATGTGCGGTCTGCCACCGGGAGATACGCAACTGCTGACCTCGGTGGTAATGACCAACCTGCTGGGTGACCTGTGGAGCCGCGGGGACCCCGACTGGGAACCCGTGTTCCACGAACCACAGGCCAAACTGCACCTCTACGGCAAACAGGAGGCCAGACCGGGCCGCAAGATGGGACACATCAACTGTCTCGCCGAAGACACGGAGGGCGCACTGGAGATCGCCGAGTCGATCCGCAAACAGCTGATGCCCTGAAAACAGGCGTCACAGCGCCGGCAACTGCAGCATCTGCGCCGCTTCCTGTAGCACAAATTCCCGAAAACTCTGTGCCACGATCGACAGCCGCTTGCCCTCCCGGTAGACGATGTACCAGTTACGCATGATCGGAAACTTCACCACGTCCAGGACTACCAGCTGCCCCAGCGCCAGCTCCATCGCCAAGGTATGCAGGGACACCACCCCCAGCCCCAGCCCCGCCTCGACACCCTGCTTGATCGCCTCGTTGCTGCTCATTTCCATCGGCGTTGCGAGTCGCAGATCGTTGGCGGAGAAATAGCGCTCCATCGCCGAGCGCGTACCGGATCCCTGCTCGCGCACCAGGAAGGTTTCCTCGCGCAACCGGCCCGGCGGTATGCGTTTTTCGTCTGCCAGCGGGTGACCGGGCGGGGCGATGACCACCAGCGGATTCTCCAGGAAGCGTTCCGCGACCAGGGCCATATCCTTCGGAGGCTGGCCCATGATGACGAGATCGTTGCGGTTTTCCACCAGGCTCTTCAGCAGCTGTTCGCGGTTGGTGACATCCAGGCTCACGCTCACGGCATCCCCGTGGCGGTGGCAGAACGTGGCCAGCAGACGCGGCACGAAATAGTTTGCGGTGCTGGCCACGGCGATGGTCAGGCGCCCGCGCTTGAGACCCTTCATCTCGTCGACCACCTGGTCCAGTTCGTCCAGTTGCGCGGTAATCGCCGCGGCGTAGCGACCGAACTCGTGCCCGGCATCGGTCAGGAAGATCTTTTTGCCGAGCTGCTCGAACAACGGCAGCCCAACCGCCTGCTCCAGCTGTTTGATCTGCATGGATACCGCCGGCTGCGTCAGGTGCAACTCCTCCGAGGCGCGGGTGAAGCTGAGCTGCCGCGCGACGGATTCGAATATCTTCAGTTGGCGAAAGGTGATGTGCATGATCAGGCCGGTATAGGAATACCATAAATTTTAACTTATACATTACATATAAACACAAGTATCAGCTTATGGTAACCTCAAAAGAATTTTAATTTTTAACTGGTGGACCGCCGTTCGAGCGTGAATTCGATCAGCTCGCAATTGCCGTAATGAAGCTCCAGCAGGGCGGCATCGGGAAGTGCCCTGAAACACACGGTGAACACCCGCAGCGTCTCCTCGTGCGCCACGACCAGCAGGGTCACCTCGGGCTGAACGGCCAGCCAGTCGATGAATCCCGACACACGGCGTTTGTAGTCGAGCAGCGATTCGCCGCCGTTGACGCGGACATGCAGGCGGTCATGGCCGGTTGCGGCGAAATAGTCTGCCACCGGACGACTCTCGAAACCGGAGCGAATATCGTTGAGCGCCGGATGAGATTCCACCGGCGCATGATGATGGCGATTGATGATGTCGGCGGTCTGCCGGGTGCGAGGCAGTTCCGAGGTGATGATGCGTTCGACAGGCGCCGCCCTCAGCCGTTCCGCCGCAGCTTCCGCCTGGCGTATGCCCTCGGGCGTGAGACGGACATCGAGACCGGGGTCATCGTTGCACAGCCCCAGGCGGTTATACCGGGTTTCACCGTGACGCAGGCAATAAAGCTTCATCTGCATTTGCCGGTTGGGAAATGGAATCGCGCAAATCGGCTACCCCTTGGTCGTGACGGTTGATACTGACTATAATCGCTGGCACGCGCAATGAGGAGAGCTTCCATGTTCAGGGTTCTGGGAACCGGTGTCATCGCCCTGGCGATGCTGTCGGGTTGCGCCACCTCGCCCACCGGCCGTTCGCAGTTGATGTTCATGCCGGAAAGCGAGATTACCCAGATGGGCCTGCAGGCATTCACCAACGTCAAAAAGGAAACACCCGTCGACAGGAACGCGGTGACCAATGCCTACGTGCAGTGCGTGGGACAGGCGATCACCCGCGAGGTTGGCAAGGGAAGCTGGGAAATCGTGGTGTTCGAGGACAAGGAGGCCAATGCCTTCGCCCTGCCCGGCAACAAGATCGGCGTCTATACCGGCCTGCTGAAGGTGGCCGAAAACCAGGATCAGCTGGCCACGGTGCTCGGTCACGAGGTCGCGCACGTTCTCTCCCACCATGCCAACGAGCGGGTGTCGCAGCAATTCGCGGTTGAAAAGGGTGTGGCACTGGCAGGCGCCCTCGCCAGCCCGCGTTCGGGCACCGGGCAAAGCCTGATGGGACTGCTCGGTGTGGGCGCCAAGTACGGCATACTCATGCCCTATTCACGGATCCAGGAAAGCGAGGCCGACCGGCTCGGACTGGACCTGATGGCGCGGGCCGGCTTCAATCCGCGCGAGAGTGTCAATCTCTGGAAGAATATGACCCGCGCGGGCGACAAACAACCGCCCGAGTTCCTGTCTACCCACCCCTCCCACAGCACGCGCATCACGGATCTGAACGCCCGTATGCCGGTCGCCCTGAACCTGCGGCAAAGAGCCATACAACTCGGCAAACGCCCTTCCTGCCGTCCGTAGATAATACTGCCCGTGCAAGCACACATGCCGATCACAGCTGTGAAGGAATTTCTCCAGAAGGAATCGGCCGGCGGTCTGCTGATCATCGCCGCGGCCATGCTGGCCATGCTGGCCGAGAACTCACCGCTCAAATCCCTGTATGACGCCTGGCTGTCAACGCCGGTGGGCATACAGTTCGGCGCCTTCCTGCTCAACAAGCCGCTGCTGCTGTGGATCAATGACGGCCTGATGGCGGTATTCTTCTTTCTGATCGGCCTCGAGATCAAGCGCGAATACCTCGAGGGTGAGCTCTCCGACCGCTCCCGTATCATTCTGCCGGCCATCGCCGCGACGGGCGGCATGGTGGTGCCCGCGCTCGTGTATGTCGCCTTCAACCATGACTCCTCCACCGCACTCAGCGGCTGGGCCATACCCACCGCCACCGACATCGCCTTCGCACTGGGTGTGCTCTCGCTGCTCGGCAACCGCGTGCCCAATTCACTCAAGCTCTTCCTGCTGACGCTGGCCGTCATCGATGATCTCGGCGCCATTCTCATCATCGCACTGTTCTATTCCGGCGAGCTGTCGGTGAACTCCCTGCTGGTCGCGGCGGGTTCTCTGGTCGCCCTGCTGATCATCAACCGGCGCGGCATTGCCCGGATCGCGCCCTACCTCCTGACCGGTCTGGTGCTCTGGGTCGCCGTGCTCAAGTCCGGCGTGCACGCCACGCTCGCCGGCGTCGTACTGGCCTTCTTCATTCCCTTGAAAGACAAAATCACCGGGGGTTCACCCCTGACGCAGCTCGAACATAGGCTGCACCCCTACGTGGCCTTCCTGATCCTGCCGCTGTTCGCCTTCGCCAACACGGGCATTTCGTTCACCGGTTTCTCGCCGCAGTCGGTGCTCCACCCCGTGCCGCTCGGGATCGCCGCGGGACTGCTCCTCGGCAAGCAAATCGGCGTGTTCGGATTCACCTGGCTGGCCATCAAGCTTGGGATCGGCAAGTTGCCCACCGGCGTCGGCTGGATGTCCCTGTACGGCGTCGCCGCGCTATGCGGCATCGGCTTCACCATGAGCCTGTTCATCAGCTCGCTCGCCGCCGAACAGGTCGGCACGGGAATGATGGTCGACGACCGGCTGGGCATCCTTTGCGGTTCGGTACTTTCCGCCGTCATCGGTTATCTGGTGCTGGCCTGCACGCTGGCACGAACAAACGGCCCGGATGTTCCCACACCACAGTCCGGCACGCCGGAATAAGCTCATGCGGCACTGATCGCAGGCCATGTACTACAGTGCGCTCGCGAATCTGGTTCTGGTCCTGCACGCTGCGTTCGTCGTCTTCGTCCTGTTCGGCGGACTGCTGAGCCTGCGCTGGCGCAGGCTGCCGTGGTTGCACCTGCCGAGCGTGCTGTGGGTCATCCTGATCGAATTGAACGGCTGGATCTGCCCGCTGACCCCGCTCGAAAACCGGCTCCGCGATGCCGCCGGCGCGCACGGCTACAGCGGAGGATTTATCGAACATTACCTGCTCCCGCTGGTCTACCCGCCCGGGTTGACACCCGGGCTGCAGGCGCTGTTCGCCGCGATCGTGGCCAGTGTCAATATCGCGGTATACGGCCTGTTGTGGCGCACGCGGTATCGGACGACCGGCAGATGACCCCGGCACCCCTGATGGAACGGCGGCGACCCGAAATCGCACTGGCCGCGATGGTGCTCGCCAACCTGGTGCCGCTGTTCGGGGTGCTTTTTCTGGACTGGGACGTTGGCTCACTGGTCGTGCTCTACTGGAGCGAGAATCTCGTCATCGGCGGTTACACGATCCTCAAGATGCTGCTCAAAGCCCGCGGGCAAGAGCGCTTCCTGGTGCTGTTCTTCACCCTGCACTATGGCGGTTTCTGCGCGATCCATGGTTTTTTCGTCCTCCAGCTTACCCGGTTCGCGGGCGAGGACTGGGGTCACGCGGCCGCCCTCACCTGGCCGGGACCGCTGGCTATCCTCCAGACAGCCGTCAACCTGGCGCAACAACTGCTGGCAGCCGCACCGCGGGAATTCCTGCTGGCATGCCTGGCCCTGGTGGTCAGCCATGGCGTGTCGTTCGTTCTGATCTATCTTGGCCAGCGGGAATATCAACACACCACGATGAAGGATCTGATGAACGCACCCTACCGCCGCATTGCGGTCCTGCATATCGCCATCATTGCCGGCGGTTTTCTGGTCGTCCAACTGGGTTCACCGCTGGGATTGCTGGTGGCACTGGTAGCGCTCAAGATCGGGATGGATGTCATGCTGCATAATCGCTCGCACGCATCGCGCCGGCAGGCCGCGGACAGCGCAGCGCCCATGAATGAATCCCCGGGAGAGTAGCGATGAAATGTTCGACCGGCGGCATATGGATCCGCCGCTACTACCTGCTGACACCGCTGTTCATCGTGCTCGATGCCCTGTTCGGACTTAACTTCCGGGTCTCGGGCCTGACGTCCCCGGAGCTGCGTTACCTCTACTATGGACTCTGCCTGCTGTGCGCCCTGGCCTGCTACTGGAGGAGTCGCTACAGTGCCCTGGTCGCCATCGCGGAAAACAGCGTTTATCTGCTGATTTTGCTGGCCGGCGTCATGCTACCCATCGTCCGTCTGGGAGACCTGGCCGGCGACACAGCCGCCAGCGCCGGCATCAGCGGTTATAATGTGATCAATTTTCTACTCTCAGGCGGAATACTGCTGGTGGTATTCTATTCGGCACAGGAAGAACTGCGAAATCCACCCGGGACCTACCGAGCGCGCGCCGGTTAATCAGCCGGCGCGCGGCAACGAGACAGCATGGGCATCCTCGACACACTGTTCGGCCGGCGAGAACGACGCGCAACCCCTCTTGATGAGGCGCGCACGCTCATTGAGCGCTTCACCGCCGCGACGCTGGCGGGCATCGATCCGGAAGACATCGGTCGCTACCCGGCCAAACAGCGCCAGGCCATGGCTTTTCACTTCGGGGCCATCCAGCAACTCGCCGAAGAATACGCGCTGGACGAGACCCAGACTCTGGGCGTGTTCGTCATGTTCCTGAATCGCTATTTCAAACTGCCGGTCAGCGAAACCGGCAGCATCAGCCAGCTGCTGGAGGGTTTCCAGTCCAACCCGAGGGAGCGTGAATTTCTGGAGGCGGGACTGCAGGCATTCAGACGCTGGCACCTGCAGAACGACCGCCGTGCGCCGCTTGACCTGGGTGAAATGCTGAATCGAACGTAAAAAGTGAGGGGTAAATACTCGGGTTCTCTCCAGAAACGAGCCGCACCTCCCTGAGCGGGCTCACTTTTCACTTCTCACTTTTCACTTCTCACTTTACCCGCATGAGTCTGGTAAAATCCTGCACTCGGTTGATCGCCATGCCCATGACACCCTACCCACTGCTGCGTCACATCGACTCCCCTGCGGACCTGCGCCGCCTTGGGCCGGGCGAACTCGCGCAGCTTGCCGCCGAGCTGCGGGAATACCTGCTCGTGTCGGTGTCCAACACCGGCGGACACCTCGCCGCCGGGCTGGGAACCGTCGAACTGACCATCGCCCTGCACTCTGTGTTCAACACCCCGCACGACCGGCTGGTGTGGGACATCGGCCACCAGGCCTATCCGCACAAGATCCTGACCGGCCGACGCGACGCCATGCCCGGCCTGCGCCGCCAGAACGGCCTGAGCGGCTTCCTCAGCCGCAGCGAAAGCGAGTACGACACCTTCGGCGCCGGTCATTCCAGCACTTCTATCAGCGCTGCCCTGGGCATGGCGGTGGCCGCGGCCCGGGACGGGTCCGGGCGCAAGGCCGTCGCGATCATCGGGGACGGCGCAATGACGGCCGGCATGGCATTCGAGGCGCTCAACAATGCCGGTGTTCTGGACTGCGACCTGCTGGTGATCCTGAACGACAACGAAATGTCGATTTCGCGCAATCACGGTGCGATGCACAACTACCTCGCGCAGATTCTCTCCAGCCGTTTCTATACCGGCGTGCGCGAGGGCAGCAAGAGCATCCTGAACAACCTGCCGGGCGCGCAGCGCTTTTTCGGGCGCTGGGAGGAACACATGAAGGGCATGCTGCTGCCCGGCACCCTGTTCGAGGAACTGGGATTCAACTACATCGGCCCGATCGACGGGCACGACCTGCCGACACTGATCGGCACGCTCGGCAACCTGCGCGAACTCAAGGGCCGCCAGTTCCTGCATGTCGTCACCCAGAAAGGCAAGGGGTACCATCCTGCCGAGGAGGACCCCTGCAATTATCACGGCGTGGCGCCCTTCGATCGCGAGACCGGCACCCAGAAAGCCAGCTCGAGCGGGAAAAGCTATACCCGGATCTTCAGTGACTGGCTGTGCGACATGGCCGCCGCGGACCCGCGCCTGATCGGCATCACGCCCGCCATGGGCGAGGGCTCCGGGCTGTCACGATTCGCGCAGCTGCACCCGGAGCGTTACTACGATGTCGGCATCGCCGAACAGCATGCGCTCACGTTCGCGGGCGGACTGGCCTGCGAGGGGCTCAAACCGGTCGTCGCCATCTATTCGACGTTTCTCCAGCGCGCCTACGATCAGCTGATCCATGACATCGCACTGCAAAACCTCGATGTCACCTTCGCCATCGACCGCGGTGGGCTGGTCGGGGCGGACGGCGCCACCCATGCCGGCGTGTTTGACCTGAGTTTCCTGCGCTGCATCCCCAACCTGCTGGTCATGGCGCCGGCCGATGAGCGGGAATGCCGCCAGCTGCTGTCGACGGCCTTCCACCATGAGGGCCCGGCCGCGGTACGCTATCCGCGCGGCACCGGCCCGGGCGCGGTCACCGACACGAACCTGGAGCCCCTGCCCGTCGGCAGGGCCGAGGTGCTCCGCCGCGGCAGGCACATCGCGGTTCTCGCCTTCGGCAGCCGCGTCGCTCCATCGCTGGAGGCCGGTGAACGCCTCGATGCGACCGTGGTCAACATGCGCTTCGTAAAGCCGCTGGATGCACAACTGGTCAGCGAACTCGCCGACACGCACGAGCTGATCGTGACCGTCGAGGAAAACACCGTCCAGGGCGGCGCCGGTTCGGCCGTCAACGAAGTGCTCCTCGCGGAGGGCCGTGCGATTCATATCCTCAATCTGGGCATCCCCGATCGTTTCATCGCTCACGCCGACCAGCAGGTGCAGCTCTCCGAGTGCGGCCTGGACGCCGCCGGCATCCAGGCCGCTATCGAGGCCGCCGGCGCATCCGCCGCGAAGCAGGACCAGAAAGCCATTGGATAAAACCAAGCGCTACGTCGGCGTCTACCATGACAACTCCGGCGGCATGACCAGCGCCGGCAACATCATCCGTGATGCCTGGGTTTTCGGCCTGCTGCCGGAGGAGGAAACCTGCGAGGGCTGGACGCACAGCCAGATCGATGCGCTCTACGACAAGGTCACCAGGGCGTGGGAGCCGTACGGACACCTGGTATCGAACCTGCCTGAGGATCTGTGCAGCAACCACGCCCGCATATATACGGCGGCCACCGAGTACGCTCGCGCACACGGCTGGAACCCGGAACTCGATGACGAGGACTAGGAGCCTGTCGGGCTTAGGCTTGATCTGCTGCGCCAGCGGGAAAGCGGCCCATAGTTCCCCGATTTCTCGTTACACAGCACCACTATGCGCCTCAAAATCGGAAAACTCTGTGCTCGCTCTCCCACCATGCTCGCGACGATCACCTAAGTCCGA
>JBAVKA010000031.1:0-15426 GCA_049688075.1 Gammaproteobacteria bacterium | reverse complement strand
CCAGTTGCACCTGCCGGCGCGCCTCCGCCAGGCGCCGGCGGGCATCGGCCACGGCGACATCGTCAGGGTGCAGGTCGGCTGCCTCCGCCAACGCCGCACCGGCCTCGTTCAGCCGGTCGTCATCGAGGGCGGCGAGCGCACGACTCATGGCGGCGCGAAACCCGTTGTCGGCGAGTTGCTGCGTGACCCGTTCCAGCGCGGCCCCTGCCGGTAGATAGCCGGCGTCCAGCGCCACGGCCTCCTGGTAGGCCGCCCGGGCGGCGGCCAGGTCGCCGGCGGTCTCGGCCTCGCGCCCGTCCTGCTGATGTTGCAGGACATCAGCCCGTACACGCGCCTGCACCAGGCCCTGGGTTGCCTCCGCGTTTTCGGGTTCAATGGTCAGCGCCAGCGTAAACCGCGCCTCGGCCCCTGCCCCGTCATCGTTTCCAAGCGCCTGCCGTCCGGCATTGAGGGCAGCTTCAAGCCGCTGCTCACGCTGACCCGCCAGATCCTCAAGCCGGTGCAAGCCATCGGCATAGGACTGCGCGGCCGCGGCGAAGCGCTGCTGCGAAAACAAGCGGTCGCCCGCGTTTGCCGCGGCAGCGGCCTGGCTCCAGTCCGGTTCGCCCCAGGACGCAGCACGGACCAGTTCCAGCCGCGCGCGTTGCTGCAGATACGCCCTGAGGGTTTCACCGGCCTGCGCACGCGCGGCCGCGTCGTCCGTCGCCGGGGGGAGCGGCGCCGGGTCAAGTGGATAATCGGGATCAACGGAGGGTGCTTCCCGGGAAACCAGCGGCGGCAGCAGGAAAATCACCGCCAGCGCCAGCAGCAGGGCCATAACAAGCGCGGCCCATAGCCAGGGGCGAGCAATGTCGCCGGAATCAACCGGCGGAGACGGTCTGCCGGGCGGTTGCAGCCGCGGTGCGGCGTTCCGCCGCGGTCTCGTCGACGGCGGGTGCAACACGGGTTTGTCACCGGTTTGCATCGTTGCGCCTCACTCCGCTCCGCCACTCAGGCCAGTCTCGGAGGCATAGATTTGCTTCAGCAGAGTGCGCCACCTGGCATACTGCACCTCGGCGGAACCGGTCAGCTCATGGGTCTGGCCTTCCACTTCGACCACCAGCGGGCGGGTTTCGGATGCAAAGGAATCCCCCAGTTCCTTGATGGCGTCGCGATGTATGCCGGTCTCGGAATCCTTGTCGAAGCCGGTCTTGATGGCATAGATGCCGCCTAGGACCATGGCATCACGCAGGACTCCGGTGGAAGCCGAACGCTGGCCATTGCCGGATGCCTCGATCGCAATGGCCCCGACGATGGCGGCGACGCCGAGCAGCTTGCGCTTGAGCGCATCCTGCTCGATCTGGTGCAGTGAAGCGGCCTCCTCGCTGCGCGTACGTCGCCAGTCACTGTAAGGTTGCTGCATCTCGCGGTAAAAGTTGTCGAAGTTTCCGTTCAGGGTATCGACAAGGAGAAAGTCGCGCTCCCGGATCGCCAGCACACGCCGGTACATGGGGTCGTTACCGGCCGGCAAGTGCGTGATGCTGTAGTCGCCCTTATCATCGTGCTGTAGATAGCCGGCATAGGCATCCGGAGCGATGTCGGCGGCGAAGCGTAACTGCGCTACCCGGCGTATCGTGGCGATCTCCCCCGCAGTCAGTTTGGCACGAAAGCTGGCCAGATCATTGGCGATGGTAAAATAGACCGACTGAAAGGGTTCTGCCGGCGGCTGTACGCCGGACTGATAGGCGCTGGCCTCTACCCTGGCGGATTCATAGGTCCGGCTGAACCACTCGCGACCGGTTGCGTCCAGCGCTGTAATCCGGAGTTCGAGCCGTTCACCATCAGAGGCGATTATGGTGCCGCGCACCACCACTTCCCCGCCCTCGGTATCGCGCGGCACCACGCGCACCGCCCCCCAGTAGCCGGTCTTCTCCATGGCGTCGCGCAGCACGACCGGCATATAACGGGACTCTGCCTGGCGGATGTCCATGGACAGCCCGCTGGCGTCATCCTTGTCACGGGGCAGCGTGCCCGGATCGAACAGTTCGATCCACACGTCGAGCAGGTGGTCTTCCGGGATCTCCGCGACGGCGCGCTGCAGCGCAACCTCACTGCCGATATCGTGCTGCAGACCGAGCGTACTGCAGCCGGCCTGCAGGAGCAGCAGCAAGGGAATCAACACCCGGCAGCGTCGCGTCATATCCGTTCAGCCGTTACTTCCTAACGGGTCCCCTGTTTATATTTGCGGTATTCTTCCCAGAGCTTCTTCTGCAATTCCGGATCGGTTTCCTTCTCTGCCGCCTCGCGCAGCTGGCGGGCGACCACATCGTCATCACGACCATCGGGGATGCCCGGCGGCTGTCTGGTCGCACCGCTCCGCGACGTTCTCCCAGGCGCCCCTCCGGCACCCGTGGAGGACCGATCCGCGCCGCCACCGGCCTGCGACCTGTCGCCATCCGTGGTGGAGGCGCCGCCGACTCCGGTTTCACCGGCCTTGCGGTCTTCGCCGGCCGAGCCTTCACCACCACCGTTGCCATCACCACCATGACCAACCGCGTCCGTGCCGCCGCCCATGCCACCGCCCGAAGCTGAACGGGGCGCGGCCGCCTTTACCCTTTCCTGCTCGCGCAGCAACAGTTCATCGAAATCAGCCAGGCCGGAGGCGAGTTCGACATCCAGGCTGGCGATCCGTTCATCGCGTGACTGTTCAGCGGCCTGATCGATGGCCACGGCCCGGGTGGCGACGACAGTCTCGAATTGCGGACAGGACATATCCTCCGGGGCCGGTACGCCGGCGTCCGAGAGCGCCGCGCAATCTTCGGCCACACGCCGCTGCAAGCGCGCGACATAAGCCGCATAGTCGGACGCCTCCGCTCCGACCAGGGCGCCGCTCTCGCGGCGTGCGCGAAAGTCGCGCTCGGCTGTGGACCAGGCGGCATGATCGAGCCGCAGCTGCTCCAGCAGCGGCTCTGCCGCGGCCGGGATGGCGATCTCCGGCAGCAACACGGCCAGCAGCATCAGGAATTTGGCGATGTTCATAGGCACAGCGCAATCGGCTCGGAGTCAGTCAGCGGGGTAGTCAATACCCGGGTGTCGGCAAGTATAAACGGCATCCCCTCAGGTTTGTCGACACGGTGCTGCCTTGCGGAGTCATAACCGGTTACAGCCGAACAAATATGGCTATAATAACCGCCGATGCCAGTACGGCATTTTTATCGACAACCCAGGGAGACACCATGCACAGCACAACCATACGTAAAGCGGGCCTGTATATCCTGATATTCAATTTCCTCGTGGCGACCTTTCCCCAGCAGGCGCTTGCCGGGATTATTGCGACTCCGGCCGCCATTGCCGCTCAGGAAAACCACGACAGCCTGTCGCATCTCAAGGAACTGCTGGCTCGCGAGGACGTGCGTGGACAACTCATGCAGCGGGGAATCGATCCCGTGGTTGCCGAGCAGCGAGTGAACTCCCTGACACCGTCCGAGATCGCCCGGCTGCAGCCGCAGCTCGACAGTCTGCCGGCCGGTGGTGATGGCCTGCTGGCCGTCATCGGCGTGGTCTTCATCGTGCTGCTCATCCTGGAACTGACCGGAGTCACCAACATCTTCACCAAGCTGTAACCCGGGCGATTGCAGCCAGGGCATGGGGTTCGGATACGGGATCGCGCTTGCCGTCCTGGCGCCAGCTCTGGCCCTAAGCGGCTGTTCCGGCGTCACGCCTGTGCTGGCGCCCCATATTCCCGTAGAAACTCGCCGAACGGCAATCGATCTCGATGCGACGCCTTGCTACCCCCAGACGGTACACCAGTGCGGCCCGGCCGCCCTGGCCACCGCGCTGCAGGCAAGCGGGGTGGATATCACTCCCGGTGATCTTGTCTCGCGGGTATACCTGCCAGACAGACAGGGAAGCCTGCAGACCGAGCTGGTGGCGGCCACCCGCGGCTATGCGCGCCTGCCCTACCTGATTGCTCCCAACCTCACCACCCTGCTGGCGGAACTGCAGGCCGATCACCCGGTTCTGGTGCTGCAGAATCTGGGATTCTCCTTTTATCCTCTCTGGCACTATGCCGTGGTCATCGGCTACCTGCCGGAGGATGACGCGGTGATCCTGCGCTCGGGCGTCACGTGCCGGCTTGTCATGCCTGCCGGACGTTTCCTGAGGACCTGGCGGCTGGCCGGCTACTGGGGCCTGGTCGTGCTGCGTCCCGGAGAACTGCCGGCGCGCCCTGCGTCGGCGACATACCTGAGGGCGGCTGCCGACCTGGAAGCCGTCGGCCAGACGCAGGCCGCCGCACTGGCCTACGGTGCGGCCGTAACCCGCTGGCCAAATGATGCGACCGCCTGGCTGGGACTGGGCAATACCCAGTATCAGTCCGGCAGGTTGCCGGCTGCCGAAGACAGTTACCGTCAGGCCGTGCGCGCCGACCCCGGATATCTCGCCGCCTGGAACAACCTCGCAGAAGTGCTGGCGGAGCGCGGCTGCATAAACGCCGCCATCACCATCCTGGACAACGCGCTCACGCGCCCCGGCTCCACCAATGCCCTGCGAGAACTGCTTCGACAAACACGCAGTGAAATCCTCTCCCGTCGATCAGCGGGTCATTCCGCCGACGCCCCCGCATGCGGGCAGGCGGATTGACCTCTGCACGGCCCTTCGACTGGAGCTGGCTGGCGGTAGTGGGCAACGGCGAGGCGCTGTGCAACCCGCCAGAGCGCTCCGGGCGCCAGCACGCTGTTCCCTGTCGGCGCTCAACGCCGACAGGAATCCTTGTCACCGTGGATGTCGATTTTGACGGCAGGTCCTGTCAGGAACGATGCACAGGGAAGTGCAAGCGCCGCGGAAAACAAGAAGCCGGGAGCGGCATAGTATGTCCGGCAGGTAGCGGTCACTGCCTGAACCTGTACGTGGGCGCGCCACCGTAGCTCGGCTGGAATACCGGATATTCGGAATGGCTGCCACGCGACGACGCTGCAGGCGGGTAAGCTGGCTGCCCGACCTGGCCCGCCGCCGGCGCCTTGTACACCGGCTGAGCCGCGTTCGAAGACGGCCACGCGGTGCTGTTCAACCGCTCTGCATAGGCCGGCAGGGATTGTTTATCGGCATTCTCCAGCTTCCGGATTCGCTCCTCCAGCTGTCTGATGTAGGCGCGGTCAGCCGCGACGACGGCATTCGGAGTGCCGGTATAAGCCGGTAAAGAATAACTTCGGGTGACGGGTCCATAGCCGGAGCCGTAACCATAGCCAGTACCGTAACCCGGATAACCGTAGCCGGAAAATCCGCGACCGGGATAACCGTAACCACCCACCCCTCCGTAGTCACGGACTCCGGAGCCCGGATAACCGTACACGTCATACGCGGAGAACGCGTACCCGGGGTCGAGAAGTCCCAACCCGCCATAATCGGGATCGGGAGCGAGGTAGTAATCTCCGCCGCCATAGCCTTCCTGCACCACGGAGGGGTCCGCCATGTCGTCAAACTCATACGCGCCGGCGCTACCGGCAAGCAGCAGACCCGCCGCCATTCCACTACACACCCTTTTCCAGTTTCGTACTGAATACGGTTTTTCCGTCATAAGTCGTTCACCTGACTCCTGAAGATCGGTCGAACCCGGGCAGGCTCTACCCGGCAACTGCTGCATATATCACCTGAAGCGCAAGCTACTGGTGCTCCATCTCCTCGGTAGCTGCTCCATGCGTCACCTAAGGCGCCTACTCCTGGTACCCTACCTCCTACATCCCTGTAGTCGTGCATCTCCAGGCCGCCCTCTCAACCGATTCCCGGTCTCACCGTCTACCTGCAGTCGTGAGACGCTCTGACATCCCCATCAGGCCGGCGGTCCAGGACTCGTGACCACCAGATAATTTCCTTCCTTTCCAGTATGTTATATCAGGCTAACGCCTTGCAGTCGGTGGTAGCGACCCGGCATGCGAGCTACGATGAGCGGCATCACGGCATCATTGGCGTGTGGCGAGGATACACGAGAATGACGGATGTTTGTTAACCGGTCGGGGAGTGCAGCTGACAACTGGCATGAATCAAAACGCTGGCGGCCTTCTATAACCCGCACTGTTCTTTTAGTTGCAGGGAGTGTACACGCTTGTCAGCAATTACCCGCTGGATTACCCTGCCCCCTCATTCCGCGGAGCAGTCCTTCACGTGCACCCCTCATCCGATTCGGCGCCGGTCGATTACGCCGGCTTGACGCCCGACACCCTGCTCGATGCCGTTGAGCAGCGCGGCTGGCGCACCAGCGGGCGGTTTCTCGCACTCAACAGCTATGAGAACCGCGTTTATCAGATCGGCCTCGACGAAGGCCCCCCGATCATCGCGAAGTTTTACCGGCCCGGGCGCTGGTCCAGCGAAGCGATCCTGGAAGAACACGCCCTGGCGCTGGAGCTGGCGGAACAGGAAATTCCGGTGATTGCTCCACTGCTGTACAACGACACGACGCTGCAGGTCTGGCATGGCTATCGCTACGCACTCTACCCGCGACAGGGTGGTCGCTGGCCGGAATTGCACCAGCGGGATGACCGTCTGTGGATGGGGCGCATGATCGGGCGCCTGCATGCCGTCGGGGCGACGCGTCCGTTTCGCCATCGTCCGGCACTGGATATCGACAGCTTCGGCCATCAGTCCTGCCGCTTCCTGATCGAGCATGGCTTCATACCGCCGCACCTCGAAGCCGCCTACCGCAGTCTCACGGATGACCTGCTGCGCCAGATCGGCGCCCGTTTTACAGACGCCGGTCCCGTCAGGCGCATTCGCCTGCACGGGGACTGTCATCCCGGCAATATCCTGTGGACGGAAGAGGGTCCTCATTTCGTCGATCTGGATGACAGCCGCACGGGGCCGGCGATACAGGATCTCTGGATGCTGCTCTCGGGCGAGCGCGAGGAGATGCAGCAGCAACTGGGCGACCTGCTGGAAGGCTATCTGCGCTTCCATGATTTCAACACTCTGGAGCTGCAGCTGATCGAGCCCTTGCGCACCCTGCGCATGCTCCACTATGCCGCCTGGCTGGCGCGGCGACGGGAGGATCCGGCCTTCATCCAGGCCTTCCCCTGGTTCAATACCACCCGCTACTGGGAAGACCATGTGCTGGCGCTGAGGGAGCAGGCGGCGCTGCTCGATGAGCCGGCACTTGCCGTGTAATGGAGCACAACCCATGCCCGATATGAAGAAATGGACGGAGATGCTCGGCATCGAACTGACCCCGGTCAGTCACACGGAAAAGATGGTCTCGGCGCTGGGGGGATTTGCCGGCATCGTTTCGATACTGCTCATTACCGGGCATTTCGTCGACTCGGCAAGCGCGCTGATCGTAGCCTCCATGGGGGCCTCGGCGGTACTGCTGTTCGCGGTTCCCCATGGCGCCCTGTCGCAGCCATGGCCGGTCCTCGGTGGTCATGTCATTTCAGCCTGTATCGGCGTGACCTGCGCCAGCGTAATTCCACAGCCGCACCTTGCGGCGGGCCTGGCGGTCGGGCTTGCCATAGGCGTGATGTATTACCTGCGCTGCATACACCCACCTGGCGGAGCGACGGCGCTCTCAGCCGTCGTGGGCGGCGAGAGTGTGCATGCACTCGGCTACCAGTTCGTCATAACGCCGGTGTTGCTCAATGCGCTGATTATCCTTGCCATCGCGGTGCTCTTCAATTTCCTGTTCGCCTGGCGACGCTACCCTGCCTCACTGGTTTCACGCCGCGAACAACCGACCGATATGCCGGCGGAAAGCATGTACTACAGTCCCATCGCCCACGAAGACCTAGTGTATGCGCTCAGCCAGATCGATTCATTTGTCGATATTTCGGAGGATGACCTGCTGCGCATCTACGCACTCGCAACCGGCAAGGAAAGACAGCGACACTTCAATCCGGCGCGAATCCTGTCAGGCCACTACTACAGCAACGGTCAACACAGCCACGACTGGGCGGTGCGCCAGGTTGTCGACGCTTCCCCGGGGCGCGACCCGGAAAGAGACATGGTGGTCTACCAGGTAGTCGCCGGTGCGGGGCGCAGGGGATCCGGCGTACTCACCCGGGCGGAGTTCGCCGCCTGGGCTCGGGAGGAACTCGTACACGACGGCAATGACTGGAAGCGCGTATCAAGTGAACAGGACCGGTCTTTCTGACAAACCGCAGCGACCCCCATGCATGAACCCGAGATCCGGCCGGCTCGGCCGCAACCTGTATTCCTGAGTCTGGGTTTTCGACCGTTCTTCATCGCCGCCGCGGCATTTGCCGTCCTGTCGATGCTGGCCTGGATGCAGATCTATGTCTTTGCTCGCGTGTGGCCGTCTGGCGGACTGCCCGCCGCGGTCTGGCACGCCCATGAGATGATCTACGGCTATGCCATGGCGGTAATCGCGGGTTTTCTGCTGACGGCCGTGCGCAACTGGACCGGTGTACCCACAGTACAAGGCCTGCCGTTGCTGCTGCTGTTGCTGTTATGGACCGCGGGACGCATTCTGATCCCAGGTGGTGGTGACACGGCGCTGGCGAGCGCCGCAGTGGCCGATACCCTGTTCGCGACACTGCTACTGATCGCCATCGCCCGACCGGTCATCAAGACCCGGCAGTGGCGGCAAACCGGCATCCTCTCCAAGGTCGCCCTGTTGCCGTGCGCCAATCTGCTGTTCTACGCCGGTGTCCTGGGCTACTTTCCGCAAGGGGTGCGGGTCGGGCTCTACTCCGGTCTCTACCTCATCGTCGCTCTGGTCCTGGTGATGGCCAGGCGCGTGCTGCCCTTCTTCATCGAAAAGGGTGTTGGCTATTCCGTGCGGTTGACGAACCGCCGCTGGCTCGATATCGCCGGCCTGCTGGTATTTTTTCTCTTCTGGATTGCCGATATCCTGCAACCCGACAGCCTCCCGGCCTCTGTCCTGGCCGGCCTGCTGTTTATCCTGCACACATTCAGGATGGCCGGCTGGTACACACCGGGAATCTGGCGGCACCCGCTCTTGTGGTCGCTTTATGGAGGTTATGGTTTTCTGGTGCTCGGGTTCGCGCTCAAGGCCGCTGTTCCGGTATTCGCCGTTTTACCGCTGCTTGCGCTGCACGCCTTTGCCTACGGGGGTATCGGACTGTTCACACTGGGTATGATGACACGCGTCTCGATCGCCCATACGGGCAGGGACATCCTTGCACCGCGTCCCATCCTGTCCTGGATGTTTGCCGTACTGGCGCTCGGGGCAATCATACGGATTATTCCGCCGCTCGTCGCACCCGCACATTATATGCTCTGGATCGGCCTGTCACAGGCGTTGTGGATAGCCGCGTTCGTGGCTTTTCTGTTTACCTGCCTGCCCATGTTGCTGAAACCATCCCTCGGCAACGGACGGGTCGGCTGACTGCCTGCGCCGGCATCAGGCTTGCTTCAGTCTTTCTGTTACCCCGGCATCGAGTGGTCCGGGCCTTGCGATGCCATAACCCTGGGCGTAATCGACCCCGATTTCCGCCAATAACTGCAGGGTTGCATCGTTTTCCACGAATTCGGCGATGGTTTCGATACTCATCACCTTGCCCAGCTGGACGATGGCGTTCACCATCGCCGCATTCACCGGATCGGCATCGATTCCCCTGACGAAACTGCCGTCGATCTTCAGAAAATTCACCGGCAGGTTCCTGAGATAGCTGAAGGAACTCAGGCCGCTGCCGAAGTCATCCAGCGCGAACAGGCACCCGATTTGCCTGAGTTCGTTGATAAACCGGATCGCATGGTCCAGGTTGGCGATCGCCGCAGTCTCGGTAATCTCGAAACACACCGAATTCGGCGGTATGGCATACCTGGCAAGCTCTTCCTTGACGAACCCCAGAATGGAGTCATCAGTCAGGGAATTTCCGGACAGGTTGATCGACATGATCTGGTCCTGCCTGCTGGTTGCATACCAGGTGAAACTGCGGGCGATTACCCAGCGATCCAGCGCCAACACCAGATTGTAGCGTTCCGCCGCGGGAAGAAACCTGTCGGGCATCACCAGTTCGCCGGCCTCGTCCATCATCCGCACCAGCACTTCGAAATGATGGCGCTTGCCGGAGTCCGGCCTGACCGGCACGATATCCTGGTAATAAAGAACCAGACGCTCTGCCTTGATGGCCTCCGTCAGTCTGGAGACCCATTTCATCTCACCATGTCGCCGGGTAAGTTCCTGGTCACCGTCCTGGTAGATATGGATGCGGTTGCGCCCGTTATCCTTGGCCGCATAGCAGGCCAGATCGGCACGACGCATAACCGCCGTGACACTTTCCGAGCCGGGATCGAGCACTGCGATTCCGATACTGGCGTTGACCTCGAAGGTCAGTCCCCCGCTGTCGTTATTGATGGTGCGGATCATGGCCAGCAGGTTTTCCGTGATGCCGACGGCATCCTCCAGCAGGCAGTTATTGAGGAGTATGCCGAATTCATCGCCGCCGATTCTGGCGAGGACATCCGTCTCCCGTAGTCCAGCCTGCAAAATGGCGGCTACATCCTTGAGCAGCTTGTCACCTGCCGAGTGGCTGCAAGTGTCATTGACGATCTTGAACTGATCCATATCAAGATAGCAAAGGATATGACGCTCGTTCCCGTCCCTGGTCGACTCCAGTGCGGATTGCAGGCGCGCTTCGAATTCGCGCCGGTTGATAAGACCGGTAAGGGCGTCATGCGATGCCTGATAGCTGAGCTGTCTTGCCATGCTGCGATTCTCGGTCACGTCATGCAGCACCAGCACGACGCCCAGCGCCTCGCCGGCACGGCTCAGCAGCGGCGAGATTGAATACTGAATGGAGACACTGCTGCCATCATGGCGGCGCAGCATCCAGTCGCGTCCGGATCTCGCTGACATGCCTGTTTGCAGTGATCGGGCTACCGGCTTCTGGATGCCTTCCCTGCTGGCGGCATCGAAATGACCCAGGATACGAGTTAACGACAGGCCGCGTGCAATCGCACATTCCCAGCCTGTCAGTTTCTCGGCGACCGGGTTGAGGAATTCAATCTGTCCGTTCACATCAGTGGTGATCACGGCATCCCCGATCGATCGCAGCGTTATCTGGGCGCGCTCTTTCTCCTGCAGCAGTTCGAATTCCGCCTGCTTGCGGTCGGTGATATCGAGCAGGTAGCCGGCGTAATGGGTAATGCGGCCGCCTTCGTCCCTCACCGGGATCGAATAGTCATACACCCACCGAATCTCGCCGTCTGCCTTCAGGATGCGATAATCGAGACCAAGATAGGTGTAGCGTTTGTCACTGGTGTTGAACTCGGCCTGCCTGACGCGTTCGAGATCATTCGGATGGATCAGGGAGGTGTAGGCGGTTTGCCGCTGTACCAGGTCGGCGGCTTCGTATCCGAACTGCGAAACCGTCTTCGAGGCATGCTCGATCGTCCAGTCTTCATCAACCCGCCAGCGGAATACCGTCACCGGGCCCCTGGTAAACAGCTCCCTGTCGCGGACCAACTCCTTTTCCGCCTGCTGCCGTTCCCTGACCTGTGTCTCGAGCGAGGCATTTGTTTTTTTCAGTTGCGCGAGCAACTCGTTGTTCTCGTAGCGCAGTTGCAGTGTCCTGATGACACTGTTGTTGTAGTTGCGGGCAATCACCAGCAGGGCACCGGCAAACACCACAATCAGCAGACTCATGTGATTGGATACCTGATCTGCCTGTGCGAGCAGGGCCTGTGCCGTAATGAGGATCGACGGCACCATGAAGGCGATATAGACCGACATCACCACAGCATAGGAGGAAATCGCACCGGCCAGTATGCCTGCCAGCCCCATGATCACCAGTATCGAGTATTCAACCGGCCATGAAAGATCGATCAACAGACCGAGACAGCCCCAGATAATCCCGGAGAACAGCGCGCCTGCCAGGTAAAGACGGGCCCAGCGCGGATTCTGGCGGAGGTCATTTCCAGCACGTCGATAGTAAATGACCAAAAAGGACCGTACCACGGTCTGCAGCACTTGCAGGCTGAACCACAGCAGCAACTGGGTATGATCCGCGACACCCCACAACCCGAGGCTCATCAGTGCGGCAACGGCAAGCGCCGTACCAAGAGCCACCGGCGCCTGGGTATAAACCAGATCAATTTGTTCCACCGGAATATCCGCCCCGGAACCGGCTTCCGATTTATGGGCATGTTCTTGTAACGCGGACATATCCAAAGTATCCAGGCGGGTATTCTCAACCATCATTATGCTGTGTTCCCCATCATGCAACCGTTGCTAGAGCAACGCACCTTCACTCGACAAGCCAGCGACAGCATGTAAACAAATTGATTATTCTCAAGGCATTATCGGTCGGGGTGTACAATTATTGAGTTTACGGCGTGCTGTGGTGACCACGGTGTAGCAGGCAATGCCATTGCAGCGTTCCCGGTCATTGAGCTATCTTGTTGTAATGTAATTCAATTGCAAGGATCGGCGGATAACTGGCGAGGTGCCGGGTATGCCGGGAGCGACGTGCGAGAGCGACTGCACCTGCAATGGACATGGATGTTCGAGTGCCGCGTGAGGAGAGGAAGTCCTGAGCGGCCATCCCTTGCGGCTCATCGCTCCCGCGAGACGGACTGGAAGTCCGAGTGCCGTGGAGCACAAGGATGTGCGAGAACGGCCTTCCCTGCGCTCCGCGATGTACCTACATGGCCCAGGCCAGCCTCTCGCCCGCTATGCGGACTCACCTTCTCCCTGTCAGCAAAATAAAAGGCGGCTGATGCCGCCTTTTACTGGACTGCCGGTGCGGACGATCAGTTCACGCGCGGATCTAGCTCACCGCTGGTGTAACGCTTGAACATATCCTCCAGGTTGATGACCTTGATTTTGGAGGCATATCCGGCCGTTCCAAAGGCCTCGTAGCGTTCCTTGCAGATGCCCTTCATGGCCAGGGTCGCCGTCTTGAGATACTTTCGGGGATCAAAATCGGAGGGCTTGTCATGCAGGTACTTGCGGATCGCACCGGTTGAAGCCATACGCAGATCGGTGTCGATATTCACCTTGCGCACCCCGTGCTTGATGCCTTCCTGTATCTCCGATACCGGCACGCCGTAGGTCTCGCCCATGTCGCCGCCGTTCTCGTTGATAATCTTCAGCCAGTCCTGCGGCACCGAGGAGGAGCCGTGCATCACCAGATGGGTATCCGGGATACGGGCATGGATCTCCTTGATACGGTCGATGGCCAGGATGTCACCGGTCGGCGGACGGGTGAACTTGTAGGCGCCGTGGCTGGTGCCAATGGCAATTGCCAGGGCATCGACCTTGGTGTCCTTGACGAACCTCGCGGCTTCTTCCGGATCGGTCAGCAGCTGGTCATGGGTGAGTATGCCTTCCGCACCGGAACCGTCCTCTTCACCGGCCATGCCGCTTTCGAGCGACCCCAGGCAGCCGAGTTCACCCTCGACGGACACGCCACAGGCATGCGCCATCTCCACGGTGCGCCGCGTGACCTCGACGTTGTACTCGTAGCTCATCGGGGTCTTCATGTCTTCCCCGAGGGAGCCGTCCATCATCACCGAGCTGAAACCCAGCTGGATGGAGCGCTGACACACGGCCGGGGATGCGCCGTGGTCCTGGTGCATGACGACCGGGATATGCGGCCATTGTTCGATCGCCGCCAGTATCAGATGACGCAGGAAGGGAGCGCCGGCATACGAACGCGCGCCGGCGGAAGCCTGCACGATCACCGGACTGTCGGTTTCATCTGCCGCCATCATGATGGCTTGCATCTGTTCCATGTTGTTGACGTTGTAGGCCGGCACACCGTAGCCATGCTCGGCGGCGTGGTCCAGCAACTGTCGTAATGATATCAGGGCCATTGTTCTCTCCTCTTGACTAACGGGTTAACCACCAACCAGGCGTGGATGGATTGTTTACAGGCTGTATCAGCCCACTACACCAGGGAAATCCTGATTAATTCACACACTCCATCCCCGTGCAAGCGGGAATCCGGGAATACCCTGAAATCCAGCATCTGGAATCAGGTTTTTACACGCTGCACTTGCGCAGGCGCCCGGTCGGTATGACGAATTAATCAGAACCCCCACGATATTCGCAAAAACTGATTCGTTACCGTACATTTACTGCTCGATGATCTCATGCTCCCCGACGCGAATGATCTTCATGGCATTGGTTCCGCCATGCACCCCTATCAGGTCACCCTTGGTAATAATGACCAGGTCGCCGTCACGCACCGCACCGCGCCTTATCAGTTCTTCAATCGCTTCCCGGTTAACCTGAACATGGTCGGTGCTGGTGACATCGAAGTTCACCGGGTAAACACCGCGGTAGAGTGTGACCTTTCTGCGCGTTTCCACGTGGCGCGTCAGCGCGTAAATGGGTATGCCGGAACTGATGCGGGACATCCACAGCGGTGACGCGCCGGATTCGGTCAGCGCCGCGATGGCCTTCACGCCAAGATGGTTGGCGGTATACATCGCGGCCTTGGCGATCGCATCGTCGATGCTCTTGAAGCGCATCCCGGTACGGCGCTCCGATACCTGGAACAGCCGCTGGCGCTCGGCGCCGGCACAGATGCGATCCACGGCTTCGATCACTTTCGCCGGATATCTTCCGGTCGCGGTTTCCGCCGATAACATGACCGCATCGGTGCCATCGATCACGGCATTGGCGACGTCGAACACCTCCGCGCGCGTCGGTATCGGATTTTCAATCATGGACTGCATCATCTGGGTCGCAGTAACGACGACGCGATCCAGCGACCTGGCAATCTGGATGATGCGTTTCTGCACCGCAGGCAGTTCCGCATCGCCGATTTCAACCCCCAGGTCGCCGCGCGCGATCATGACCACGTTCGAGGCCCTGATGATTTCCTCAAGCGTGTCCAGCGCCTCGGCGCGCTCAATCTTGGCAACGATGCCTCCGTGGCCGCCGGCGCTTTGCAGCAGTTCTCTGGCCAGGTGGATATCATCGGCCGTACGCGGAAAGGACACGGCAACATAGTCAGCGTCCATCCTGGCCGCCAGCTCTATGTCCTGGCGGTCCTTGTCGGTGATTGCCGGCGCGGAAAGCCCGCCTCCCTGCCGGTTGATGCCCTTGTTACCGGAGAGTTCGCCGCCGACTACCACGCGGCACCTTATCTCGGGCCCGATCACATCCTCCACCCACAGCACAAGCCTGCCGTCATCGAGCAGCAGGGTATCGCCGCGGGAGAGGTCGCCCGACAGGCCCTTGTAGGTCAGTCCGACGCGCTCACGGGTACCGGCCTGCGGGCCCAGGCGTGCGTCAAGCATGAAATGTTCACCCTTTTCCAGGACCACACGGGAATCCTGGAAGCCCTGGATGCGTATATTCGGTCCCTGCAGGTCGGCGAACACGCCGACCTGGTGTCCGTGGGCGCGGGCGCAGTTACGCACGGATTCGGCACGCTTGATGTGGTCATCGGGATCGCCGTAGGAGAAGTTCAGCCTGACCACGTCCATGCCGGCCTGGATCATGTCATCCAGCACACCCTTTTCATC
>JBAVKA010000030.1:0-2256 GCA_049688075.1 Gammaproteobacteria bacterium | reverse complement strand
ACCAAGGCGCTGCTCGGCGGTGACGGCGACGTGATCGCCGACATCTACCGCAAGCGCATACTCAAACGCGGCGGCAGGTCGCAGAGCTGGGGCTGGGAGACCGCCTACCCCGGCGGATGAGCAGCCGGTGAACCGTGAACTGCAGGGACCGGAGGCGTAACGAATGAAGAGACGACCAATGCCGGGTATCGTGCTGCTGGTGACGGGGCTGTTGTTGACGGGGTGCTATGAAAAGCCGCAGGTCACGTTTTTCGAGCCCGGCGAATACAAGGGACGGACGGATCCGCTGCTGGCGCTGGAAGCCACCCCGGAGCAACAGCAGAAGCTGGAGCAGCGCCTGCGTACGGTGCAAATGGACCGCTAGATGATAACCATGGGATACGCGCCATGAGCCAGGTACACGCAACGCCGAATGCAAGCCACCTCATGCGAATTGCGGGGATCTGCGTGTTGACGCTGGCGGCGTGCAGTCGGGGGTATATCGAAGAACCCTGGACCGGTAACGATCCGCAGTGGAAGCAGTCTCACTTCGCGAGCCAGGCTCCCGATGCGGAATTGCGAGAGCGCGCGGCACTCACGCAGATCGACCGTTGATGGCAATCGAACTGGAGGGCGAGGTCGTGAAGAAGATGCAGACAGAAGCGGGACGCCGGCGCCACATCCGCATCATGATATGGAGTCTGGTCATTATCGTGGCGGGCACCCTGATGCTGCCGCTGACCGGTTATGTGTATGTCAGCTTCAGCGGCGTTCAGGTCAGGGCAGCGCAAGCGGAGAACGGCAACGTCGGAGTGAACCCGATTTCCAACTACTGGCGCGCCGTGCGTGACGGGGATAAAGGCTACACGGCGGCGAGCGGCCCCTATACCACCAGCGACATGATACAAAGTCAGGGCGAGGAGTGGCGTCAACTGCGCAATGGCTACGTAACCCTGGGTGTGACAGTGCTAACCGGTGCCGTGTTGTTGCTGATCGTGCTGTTTCACCTCATCAAGGGGCCGAAGCGCCTGGAACAGACGCCCTCGGGACGCACGCTGCCGCGCTGGTCTGGTGGTGAACGCCTGCTGCACTGGTATACCGCCATACTGTTCATCGTTCTGTCGATCACGGGCTTCAGCCTGCTGTTCGGGCGTGCCGTCCTGATCCCCTGGATGGGCCCGGAAGGCTTTGCGGCCTATGCGAATGTGGCGAAACTGGTGCATGACTATGCCGGACCGCTGTTTCTGGTGGGTGTCATTCTGGAAGTGATCACCTGGATGGGCATCAACACCTTCAAATCCTACGATCTTGAATGGTTCAGGAACGCGGGTGGCATGTTCAAAAAGGGTGACCTTCTGCCTGCAGGGCGCGTCAACGGCGGTGAAAAAACGTGGTTCTGGTTCGTCGCCACCATCGGGCTGCTGGGTGTCGGTATCAGCGGCGTGGTGCTGGATTTTCCCAACTTCGGCCAGGACCGCGAGACCATGCAGATAGCCAACGTGATCCATGGCGCCCTGGCCGGCCTGTGGCTGGCGATCGCCTTCGGCCATATCTATCTGGGGACCCTCGGTGTGTCTGGCAGCATCCGCGGCATGGTGCGAGGCACGGTGAGCGAGGAGTGGATGAAGGAGCACCACAATCTCTGGTATGAACACCTGAAAAGCGGTGCGGCGCGGGCGCAGGAAGAAAAGCCGCGTGCCGTCTCCCGACCACCGCGACCCGGACCCGCGCCGTTGCCCTGACAACAGGCCTGCCGTCGAAATGACGGTATGGCGAGTGCACTCAACGCCGGGTATGCGCCTTTAAATACCACCACCAGACCGGCAGGGTGGAAGTGGCGCACCATCAGCACACCAGGCACCAGGGGGAGGAAGGTCCCCGGATCGGCGAAGGCGCCCGAGGCATCACCCGGCATCGTCTGCACCCGGGAACTGCGATCGCTTCGATCGGGCAGCTCCGGTTATCCCGCATCCCCCTGTGTTTTTTTCCTCGTTGTCATGCGTTCCGGGGCGAACCGCTTCCGGTCTGGTCCGCTTGCCTGCGTGAATCGCGGCGTTCAGTATAGACGATCATTAATCCGGGCTGGCATCCCGGCGTTTGATCAGAAAGGGCGGGGCGGGCACGACAGCGGCCGCCTGTTCCAGGAGGTATATGATGAATGAAGATGTCGTCAATATGGCTATCCGGAAATTTCTCAAGAAGGTTGGAGTAACCTCGCAACGGGAAATTGAGAAAGCGCTGCAGCAAGCCGCCGAAGCAGGCAGGCTGGATAGCAGC
>JBAVKA010000029.1:0-6960 GCA_049688075.1 Gammaproteobacteria bacterium | reverse complement strand
GAGTGCCGCGCGCTCTCGCAATTCCGCATCGGGAGCCTGGCTCGCGAAGTGAGACTGCTTCCACTGCGGATCGTTACCGGTCCAGGGTTCTTCGATATACCCCCGACTGCACGCCGCCAGCGTCAATACGCAGATCCCCGCAATTCGCATGAGGTGGCTTGCATTCGGCGTTGCGTGTACCTGGCTCATGGCGCGTATCCCATGGTTATCGTTCACGTCTCTGCCCTAGCGGTCCATTTGCACCGTACGCAGGCGCTGCTCCAGCTTCTGCTGTTGCTCCGGGGTGGCTTCCAGCGCCAGCAGTGGATCCGTCCGTCCCTTGTATTCGCCGGGCTCGAAAAACGTGACCTGCGGCTTTTCATAGCACCCCGTCAACAACAGCCCCGTCACCAGCAGCACAATGCCCGGCATTGGTCGTCTCTTCATTCGTTACGCCTCCGGTCCCTGCAGTTCACTGTTCACCGGCTGCTCATCCGCCGGGGTAGGCGGTCTCCCAGCCCCAGCTCTGCGACCTGCCGCCGCGTTTGAGTATGCGCTTGCGGTAGATGTCGGCGATCACGTCGCCGTCACCAGCGAGCAGCGCCTTGGTCGCGCACATCTCGGCGCAGAGCGGCAACTTGCCCTCCGCGATGCGGTTGCTCCCGTACTCTGCGTATTCCTCATCCGAGTTGTCCGGTAGCGGTCCGCCCGCACAGAAGGTGCACTTGTCCATCTTGCCGCGCACGCCGAAGGCTTCCTTCTGCGGAAACTGCGGCGCGCCGAACGGACAGGCGTAGAAGCAATATCCGCATCCGATGCACAGTTCCTTCGACCAGAGCACGATGCCATCGGCAGTGGTATAGAAACAGTCCACCGGACACACGGCGGCGCAGGGTGCGTCGGTGCAGTGCATACAGGCGACCGAGATGGATTTTTCGCCCGGTTCACCGTCGCGCAGGGTGATCACCCGGCGGCGGTTCACGCCCCAGGGGACATCGTTCTCGTTCTTGCACGCGACGACACAGGCGTTGCACTCGATGCAGCGTTCCGCATCACATAGAAATTTCATTCGCGCCATGGCTGATCGCTCCTTTTATGCCGGTCGTATCTGACACAGGGTGGCCTTGGTCTCCTGCATCTGGGTCACCGAGTCATAACCATAGGTGGTCGCGGTGTTGCAGGCCTCGCCGCGCACGATCGGGGCCGTGCCTTCGGGATAACGTGATTCCAGGTCCTGACCCTCGAACCAGCCGCCGAAATGGAAGGGTGTCCAGATCACCCCGCGACCGACGCGCGGGGTGACCATGGCCATCACCTTGATCTTCCCGCCGCGGGTCGGACCCGGGTACTCCCCGGCATCACGCCCCGGACCGTCCAGCCATACCCAGTCGCCGTCCTTGATGCCGCGGTCGTTGGCGTCCGCCGGATTGATCTCGACGAACATGTGCTGCTGCAGTTCCGCCAGCCACACATTGGAGCGGGTCTCGGCGCCGCCGCCCTCGTATTCGGTGAGCCGGCCGCTGATGAAAACCAGCGGGAACTCCTTCGAATAGTCCTTCGCCTGCACCGAGGCGTAGAGGGTCGGCAGCCGCCAGAAGGATTTGCGGTCTTCATAGGTCGGGTACTTTTCGACCAGGTCATAGCGCGGTGTGTACAGCGGTTCGCGGTGCACCGGCACCGGGTCCGGGAACTGCCAGACCACGCAGCGCGCCTTGGCATTGCCGAACGGGGCACAGCCATGCTTGATGGCGACGCGCTGGATGCCGCCGGAGAGATCCGTCTTCCAGTTGCGGCCCTCGGCAGCGGTCTTTTCCTGTTCGGTCAGGTCATCCCACCAGCCGAGCTGCTTGAGCATGTCGGCGGTGAATTCCGGATAACCGTCCTTGATCTCCGACCCGGCGCTGTAGGAATCCTCGGCGAGCAGACTGACGCCGTTGCGCTCGACGCCGAAGCGTGCACGGAAAACCAGTCCGCCCTCGGCGACCGGCTTGCTGGGGTCGTACAGAATCGGCGTACCGGGATGCTTCATGTCCGCCGTGCCCCAGCAGGGCCAGGGCAGACCGTAGTACTCGCCGTCCAGCGGCCCGCCTTCCGCGCGCAGCGTGGTGGTGTTGAAGGTACGGCGGTATTTGGCGTGTTCCTTGAGCCGCTCCGGACTCTGGCCGGTGTAGCCGATGGTCCAGGTTCCGCGGTTGATCTCGCGCAGCGTATCCTCGACCGAAGGCTGGTTGTTGCGCACCTCGATGTGCTTGAACATCTCGTCGGCAAAACCCAGTTTTTTGGCCAGGAGATAGAGTATTTCGTGATCGGTCCTGGACTCGAACAGCGGATCGATGAGCTGATCGCGCCACTGCAGCGAACGGTTGGAGGCCGTCACCGATCCATAGGTCTCGAACTGGGTGCAGGTCGGCAGCAGGAACGTGCCGTTTTTGCGTTCGCTCATCACCGACAGGTGGGTCGGATAGGGATCCGAGATCACCACCAGTTCCAGGCGGTCGCTCTCCAGCGCCTTTTTCATTTCCACGCCGCGGGTCTGGCTGTTGACCGCATGGCCCTGGAAAATGATCGCGTGATAATTGTCCTTCTGGGAGAGGTTCGCCTTGTCCTCCAGGATGCCGTCGATCCAGCGCGACACCGGCATGCCTTCGATATTCATCGTATAGGCCAGGGTCCCGCTGCCATCGTCGTACTGCGCGGACGTATCGAAGCGGTTTTTCAGCCAGTCGTAGTCCACGTCCCAGACCCGCGCCCAGTGCTTCCAGGCCCCCTCCGCGAGGCCGTAGTAGCCCGGCAGGGTGTGGCAATTGGGCCCGACATCGGTTGCACCCTGCACGTTGTCGTGGCCGCGGAAAATATTGGCGCCGCCACCGGACACCCCGACATTGCCCAGTGCCAGCTGCAGGACGCAGTCGGCACGGGTGTTGTTGTTGCCCGTGTGGTGCTGGGTGTGCCCCATACACCAGACGATGGTGCCGGGATGGTTCTCGGCCAGGGTTTTGGCACACTGGTACATCTCCTTTTCCGGTACGCCGGTCACGTCCTCGGTGGTCTTCGGGTCCCACTTCTTCACCTCCTCACGCACCTCGTCCATGCCGTAGACGCGCTGGCGGATGTACTCCTTGTCTTCCCAGTTATTTCCGAAGATGTGCCAGAGCAGGCCCCAGATGAACGCCGTGTCGGAACCGGGGCGCAGCCGGATGTACTGGTGCGCATGCGCTGCGGTGCGCGTGAAACGCGGATCGACCACGATGATCTTCGCGCCGTTCTCCTTGCCCCGCAGAATATGCTGCATGGCGACCGGATGCGCCTCGGCGGCGTTGGAACCGCAGACCAGCATCGCCTTGCAGTTGTGCATATCGTTGTAGGAGTTGGTCATCGCGCCATAGCCCCAGGTGTTGGCGACGCCGGCGACCGTGGTCGAATGGCAGATGCGGGCCTGATGGTCCACGTTATTGCTGCCCCAGAACGCCGCGAACTTGCGCTGCAGGTAGGACCCTTCGTTACTGGCTTTCGACGAACCGCAAAAGAACAGCGAATCGGGACCCGACTTCTCACGGATCTCCAGCAGCGTGTTGCCGATCGACTCGATGGCCTCGTCCCAGCTGATGCGCTTCCATTTGCCGTCGACCAGCTGCATGGGGTATTTCACCCGCCGGTCTCCGGTGCCGTGTTCGCGCACCGAGGCGCCCTTGGCGCAATGCGCGCCGAGATTGATCGGTGAGTCGAAGTCGGGTTCCTGGCCGACCCAGACGCCGTTCTGGAGTTCGGCAATCACGCCGCAACCGACCGAACAGTGGGTGCAGATACTGCGACGGATCTCGGTCTCGACGCCCTGTTCGGGGGGGCCGTATTCCTGCGCCGCGCGCACCTTGCGCACCAGCGTCAGCGGCAGGCTGCCGGCCAGCGCGGCACCGCCCACTGCCAGACCGGAACGACGCAGGAAGGTGCGCCGGTCCAGCGTCTGCCCGACCGCGTCGAAGCCGGTGCCCTGCCGTACCGCCATGCTCACCTGATCCTGCTTGCGCGTGAGTTTCATTGCCTGATCTCCTGTGTTGCCCCGCCGGCGACTGCCCGGCTCACGACCGGAGCGTCTCGTAATAGCTGCGGATATGGTCGGTGACCCGGTAACCCCGGGAGACGGGTGCCTCGCCGGCGCCCGCATTCCCGGACTGCGAGTCTGCGTCGCTCTCCGCTCCCGCTGTCAGCAGCACCAGCACACCGCCCCCGGCTGCCGTCATGGTCTGCCTGAGAAACCGGCGCCGTTCCCGGAATGTCACACCCTCTCTGTTCATATCGAGCTCCTTCATGAAAGAAAACAGTTCAAACCACTGTCCCGCCACACCTTATTCTTCCAGTTCGAAATATCTGTTCTCGAACCGCAGAAATGCCTCACCCAGTCCGCCTACCGCGGCATACAGGCGGGCCGCCCTTGCCCGCTGCAGATCCTGGAAAAACACCGGCATCCAGGAGGCGATATGGTTGAGGAAGAACTGCCGCTCTGTCGGGAAGGGTATGTCCCCGGCGGTAATGATCACGCGCATGCTTTCACACAGTGCCGCCGCGTGGTCCTCCGGATCGTTCGTGCCGGGCTGCCGCTCGATCCCGAGTACGTTCAGATCGCGACGCAGGTAGGCCAGCGGACGGTCCATGAGGAACCCGGTCAGATACCATGAGGCATAGGGAACCAGCTCGCCGCGCCCGATGCCGATAAAAAGGCTGTGGTACTCGTCGTCGAGCGCCTCCGGTTTGTGCTTACGAGCCGCCACCTTGAGCAGACGCCAGGCGGTTACCAGCTCGTCCGCGACGGGACCGTCCTCCTCGATCTCCTCAAGCAGCCCCAGCAGCTGCGGCGATGGCGGTTTTGCCAGCAAGTGGGCCAGCAGGCCATACACGCTGGCGCGCAGGCCGTCCTGGTCGGTTTGCGGTATCGTCATCGTGTTGGTACCCGCGTACAGAGCTAACGGCAGTTCCATCGGGTGACTCCCGCCGGGCGGATGTACCGGCTCAGTCATGGTTTTGCAACACCTGTGCCCGGTTGCGGTGGAACAGAGTCCGTGAGACGGACCGGATTACCCTTTGCCGCCGACAATGCCGACGCAGGCTCCGCCGTGTCGCGGACAGAATGTCCCACCCTGGGTACAACCGGGTCAGTTCCTGTCATGTCAGGCATGTCAGGCGTCGGAAACCGGCTTGTCATAGACATTGGGGCTTTCCGCCTGCTCGAACATGTCCAGCGCCTTGCAATCCTGGCACATCCGGATCCGGCGGCGCGCAGACTCTTCACGGAACATCCAGTGCTGCGCCAGGCGTTCCGTCAGGCGCTCCATCACCGCGCGGGTCGCGAAGGGTTTCCCGCACCGGATGCAGCGAAACGGCTCTTCCTCGTGCAGGGTGCGCAACTGGCGACGGCGCTCGCCGTCATAATCGATGCGCGGCAGCAGTCTGACGGCATCCTCCGGACAGGCGGTGTGACACAGCCCGCACTGCACACAGTTGGCTTCGATGAATTGCAGGGCCGGCCGGTCATCGCCCGCATACAGCGCTTTCGAGGGACACACGGCAACGCACGCCATGCACAGCGTGCACAGGCCGGTATCGATTTCGATGGCGCCGAAGGGTGCGTCGTCCGGCAGTGGCGCCAGTGGCCTGGCATCAGGGGCCTGTGCATGCAGATGATCGATGGCAAGTCCGAGCGTCGTGCGTTTTTCGTTGAAGGGCATGAAGCCGGCGGGCTCGATCGCGGGCGGCGGCAGCCACCGCCCCAGCGTCTCGATCAGGGCGCCCTCCCGATCCCCGTTCAATACCAGTTGCAGGCAATCGCGCTGGTAGCCCATGCCGCTCAGAATCGCTCTTGCGTAGCTGATCTGCAGTGAGATCTCGCGCATCACGGAAGGCGGTATGGACCCGGTGGTGAACAGCACGACACGCCGCGCACCGTAGGCGAGCGTCGCCAGCCAGGCATCGATGCCGACCGATCCGGGCTCCTCGATCTGGAACGGCATTGCCGACTCCGGCAGTTGTGTGGCCAGTGTCTCCAGGATTTGCCGTCCGCTGGCGCTGTCGAAAAAAATGACCTGCGGATCGGAGCCGCCCGCCTGCCGGTAGCGGCTCAGGGCATCACGCACCGACGTCAGCAGGCTGCTGAGGTCCGGGTACGCGTAACGGATCGCCCCGCTGGGGCAGGCACTCGCACAACTGCCGGCGCCCTGGCAAAGGTAAGCATCGACTTCGATGATCTCTCCCAGCGAACGAATGGCCTGCGTGGGACAGGCATCGATGCAGCGCCGGCAGCCGGTCAGCCCGCTGCGGCCATGTGCGCAGATGTCGGGATCGTAGCTGAAGTATTTCGGCTTCTCGAACTCGCCAACCAGTTCACGCAGTTCGTTCAGCACCGGGGCGAGCGCGTGCGGGCCTGCAGGCGCGTAATAACCCGGCGGCGGCACCTCATGGTCCAGGAATGGGGTGGCAGAGAGGTCCAGAACCAGATCGACGTAGTCGGTCTGCGCACCGAACAGACGGGACGCCTCCAGCTCCCGTCCGTCGCACTCGATACGGACAGCGAACCTGCCGAGATGCCCTTCGAGCTGTTTCACCCGTCCCTCGACCAGGGCAACGTCCTGCGGGACAGGCGCCTCGGGATCTTCTGACGGCTCGACCAGCAGCACGCACTGCAGCGCCGGTTGAAGCGCCCGGGCGCAGGACACGGCCTCCGGCAGGGCGCCGATGATCAGCAGGTTGCCCTGAGAACGGTAACCGACGGTACCCACACCCGTGCTGGCCGCGGTGTGCGCCTGCAGCGCAGCGGCGCGGGCACGTCCGTTGGCGGTGAGGCTCGGCAATGCTGTACGGACTTCGGTTGCTGTGGTCATTTCCCGGTCTCCTCCGTGCGGCACGCCGGCAGCTTCGGCCCGGAATCCTGCTCCGCCGGATCAGCAGCGGACCGGGCCTGTTCATCGGCCGTGTGACCCGCGGTGTTTTCGC
>JBAVKA010000028.1:0-3517 GCA_049688075.1 Gammaproteobacteria bacterium | reverse complement strand
CGCAGGGATTCAATACCTTCCTCGGAGAACGCGGCGTGCGCCTCTCCGGTGGACAACGCCAGCGCATCGCCATCGCCCGCGCCATTCTGCGCGACCCGGCCGTGCTGCTGCTCGATGAGGCCACCAGTTCCCTGGATGCCGAAAGCGAACGCCTGGTTCAGGATGCGCTGGAAAAGCTGATGCAGGCGCGCACCACGCTCGTTATTGCGCATCGCCTGGCAACGGTACGCAAGGTTGACCGGATCCTGGTGATGGATCGCGGACGTATCGTCGCCAGCGGCCACCATGACGAACTGGTCGCAGCACACGGACTCTATGCGCGGCTGGCGGCACTTCAGTTCCGCGATTCACCGGAACCTCTGGTGCAGCCTGTCGCCGGGCAGGTGAAGTAAACGGGGACATTCTGCTTATTGGCGTCTTCCACTGTTGCAGCGATCAAGTCTGACAAATCAGAATATTCCCTTATTCCTTGTGACGGGCTATATCAGTAAAAAATGTGCGCTGACGCCTCATTAAACACCGAGGCTGCCTATCGCGTCGTCGTGGAACCATGCGGGAAGCGGCTGCAGGTGGTCTTTGCCGGCGAGACCATTGCGGACAGCACGGACACGCTGGTGCTGCACGAAACCCCGCCGCCCCCGGTGACCTATTTTCCGCGCAGGGATGCGCGTATGCAAAAAGGGGCCGGATACATTTTCAGGTCAGGCCCGGTGCATACCATTGTTCTGTGAATAATGAATCTGGCCCCTTTTTTGGCCCTTTTCTTCGGCTAGCGCGGAACCGGTCGCGCCGGCGGCCGAACCGGACGTGACGGCAGCTGCACCGGCCGCTCCGGCAAGCGATCGCGGATCTGATCACGCCGCGGGGTGTTCCCGTACGGGTAATCATAGAATTGATTAACAGGCTCTTCCTGCTCTACCGGATCGGGTACGGCCGGACTTGCCACCGGCTGCGACTGCGCCTGCTCCTGGGTACGGCGGGCACGCGCCTCGCCCATCTCATTCGCTGTCGCCTCCTGGCGCTGCATCCGTTCTTGCGCCTCGCGCTGCGCCGCCTCCGACGGCCCTGGCTGCACGTCGACCTGATCGACGGTCACCGAATTTGCCGGCGGCTGATTGGAAAAAGTGACATTGCCTTCCGCATCGACTGACTTGTAGATCTGTTCAGCCGCAGCTGTTCCGGCCAGCATGGCCAGCAACAGCACGCAGCCGGTGCGAACTGTGTGTGTGATTCGACTCATACTCAACCCTCCCGGGAAAATGTGGACATTCTGATTGTCGAACTATTCCACTCCTGCAGCCATCAAGGCTGTCAAATGAGAATGTTCAGCTATTAACCACTCTTTCACAACATCATCGACAGGGACTTATTACATAACCATACCAACAATTCTGGAGAACAAAAGTGGCAGAGAGCAAATACCTCTGATATTAGAGTCAATTCCTCGCTAACCCTGTTTCTCTGCATGCAGAAACAGTACCTGTGCCAATCACAACAATCAGGGTATGGACGAAAACGTACGCAGCGTGGCCTGCTGCGCAGGCGGCGACACCAAGGGTACCCGGAAAACGTGGTCTGTCCCTAATTTTTTCCCTAATTTTTTGCGGCCGGCAGCAGTTTCCAGCACAGGTAAGCGACCGCTGCATAAGACGCCAGGATCACGCTGAACAGGGTGTTTAACTGCATGAGGTCCTTTATGGAAAGTCCGACATGGGAGATCGCCACGATAAATACCAGGCCGCAGTCCAGTGCGACCGTCAACAGCGCAGCAAGCAGCCATAGCAGTTGTGCGGAGAGCAGCCGACTCCGTTGCTGCCGGGTACCCCTCCACCAGCGCAGCAGGCGCCAGCAAAACAATACCGCCCCCGTAACAACCGCCAGTAGCGTCGCACCCAGCAGGCCGATGGCGATGAGTTGCAGCCGCTGTTTGGGATCGCGCCACTTTGCCCACACGGGCTTGCTGACACCGAGCGCCTCCAGTTTCCGCCAGGCCATACGCTGGATCCCGAGCTCGTCATCTTTAGCGGCCCTGCGCCACGTCTGCTCGTCAGGATTGAATTGGCTCAGCGCATTCCATGCCGCTGCCCTGAGTTCCACGTCAGGCTCCCCGGTCAACTCCAGCAGGGCAGCCTGCACCGCAACGGGCAGGTCCCTGCCTGTGGCGCGCCACAACGCCAGGCGGCGAAGCGAATACACGCGCAGATTACGCGGGACCGACGGGTCACCGGCATAAGCGAGCAAGACAGGCAGCATATCGCCATCGACGGCGGCCAGTTCCACCACGGCAAAGGCCGCGTACGTGTGCACCTGTGCATCAGCATCATCGAGCGCCGGGTAAAATGGCGCACCATCACGGCCATGCTGCAAGCTGTTGTGCAACAGGACGGCAGCGGCCTGCAGACGCAACCCGGTCTCCGTATCCGATGCCAGACTCGTCTCGAGGGCATCCACGGCCGGTTGCGGCAAGGGTTCTGTCAGGGAGAAGGCAAACAGCCCCTGAAGGATCTCCTCGCGCACGGCCGGGGGCCGATCCCCGGACAGGGCGCGGACGTAGTGAGCACGCAGCCGCGCCTGCAGGGTGGCTTGTTCCTCCCGCCGATTGCGTGGTGGTTCGTCACACACCGCGACCGTGGTAGCGGCATCAGCCGGCGACAGCCCTGTTGCAGCGGTCGCCTTCATCCAGGCGGCCAGGTCCTGCCCTGCCTGCGGTTCGACGAGCAGCCGGGTGAGTGCCTCGCGTACCACCTGATCCGGGTCAACGGTCATTAGCGGAATCAGCGCTTCAATCACGGCCGTATCGAGTGGCTGGCGTGTGTGCACCGCCAGCAGGGTCACAGCGAGGCGGCCGCGCACCCTGGGATCAGGTTCCTCCCCCATCCTTTCCAGCAGCAACGCAAGGGTGGCCGGGGCCGGGGCCTGCGTGGCGTAGACCTTGCCGAGCGCCTCTATTACCTTCAACCGAACCCGGGCATCGGGGTCCCCGGCAGCAGCCTGCAACAACTGCTCCATGGCCTCCGCAGGCAACGCCGCGGGTGTCAGGGGATACACCGTCGCCGTCGCCATCAGTCCGGCCAGGGCCTCGTGGCGCACCGCCGGATCCGGGTCACCGGCGGCGGCCTGCTGCAGCGCATTGACGATTGCGGGCGAATAACCGCGCTGCCCACTGATGCCACGCAGGGCGCGTGCGGCAAGGCCACGCACGGTTGCCTTGTCATCGTTAAACAGCGTTCCGGTCAGGGCCCGCACCATGGCTTCGCTAGCCGGTTGTGCCCGCGCATAGTCATCGATAAGCAACACCGTCTCACGCCGCACGCTGGTATTTTGTTCGCTGCCAAGGGATGCCACACTGGCATCGATCACCGCCCCGGGAAGCCCCTGGCGTTTGCGGATGTGCCGCAGGGCCTGCACCACATAGGAGCGGGTATTGTCATTGCGTGTGCGGTTGGGATTTTTGTCCACACGATGCCACAGTACCAAGGTCAGGTCATCGATCGCCTTGTCCGAGAACGTCTGGTAG
>JBAVKA010000027.1:0-4985 GCA_049688075.1 Gammaproteobacteria bacterium | reverse complement strand
ATTACATAGACCGGTTTGAACGATGCCACGGTTTTATACGCCGCAGTCCAGGATTTACTTCGTGAGTACCACATTGGGATCACTCTCCGAGACAGGTGAAGGCGCCTTGCCACGCCGCGTTACCAGGCAAAACAACAGGGTTTGCCTTGCGGGGTTCCAGTGAGGGTTCCGTGCTGTGGCGGGAATTAGCAGCCATCGTCCTCGACATAGCCTTCACCGTCATCATCGTCATCCGATGAACTCTGCCGGTTACGGACGAACATCATGTGCTCGATACGATCGAACCGTTCATCAAGGGCGCGTTCAACCATCGCATTGTCCAATCCGTCGTAGATCATCACCCGCCCGCGGTCTTCGGCCTTTAACTGAGCCGGGCTCGGGTTGAACAGGGCGTTGTATTGAAAGCCGTCATTCGCATCGGCGCTGGATTATATAGAATTTGCAGAGCGCACCAGCGGCCCGATCCCGAGGGGGGCGGACTACCCCTATATCTGGGGGATGCACTGGCGGCGCTCGGCCAGATCGCTCCCGATCTGCGCATCATCAACCTGGAAACGGCGGTCACCCGCCGAGGCGTGCCCTGGCCGGGTAAAGGTATCCAGTACCGTATGCACCCGGACAACATCCCCTGCCTGACCGCGGCGCACATCGACTGCTGCATACTGGCCAACAACCATGTGCTGGACTGGGGTTACGCGGGACTGGAGGAGACCCTGGCGACCCTGTCGAAGACCGGTCTGAAGACGGTCGGAGCGGGTGCCGACCAGGCTGCGGCCGGCGTGCCGGCGATATTTCCCCTGCCGGGCAGTGGCCGATTCATGATTTTCGCCTGGGGCGCCCGCAGCAGCGGAATCCCGGCGGCCTGGGCTGCTGGCGCCAGCAAGCCGGGACTCAACCTGCTGGATGATTTTTCGGACCGCATGGCGGGCAGGATCGCCGCGGCGGTGCTGGCGCACCGCCGCCCCGGTGACCGGGTGGTGGTTTCGCTGCACTGGGGAGGGAACTGGGGCTATGCTATCCCGGAGACGCACACCCGTTTCGCCCATGCGCTCATCGATGAGGCGGGCGTGGATCTGGTGCACGGGCATTCCTCGCATCATCCCCTGGGTATCGAAGTCTACCACGGGAGGCCGGTACTCTACGGCTGCGGCGACCTGATCGATAACTACGAAGGGATTACCGGGCATGCCCGGTACCGGGTCGATCTTGCCCTGCTCTACCTGGTGACGCTGGATCGGACGACGGGTGAGCTGCGGCGTCTGAAAATGATCCCGATGCACCGGCAGCGGTTCAGGCTTAACACGGCGCGCCGCGAGGACGTCGACTGGCTATGCGCGACGCTAGACCGGGAGAGCAGGCGTCTCGTAACCGGCGTCTCATGCCCGCTTGACGGCAGTCTGTTGCTGGACTGGACGTGAGCACCGTGCACGCTTGCAAGCGTTCAGGTCAGTTACCCCCTGGAATCAGTGAGAAGTCCGATGGAGGATGGAGTAAAACAAAACCTTCGCATGCTGCTGGCAACCTGATTACTGGGGTGTATACGTTCTGACTAGCGAATGGCGCACGCTGATTAACGCAAAAAAGGACGTTGCTGACACACTGACCATGCTGGCGCCTGGATATTAATAATCCAGATGCGCCGGCTGCGGCGCGGCGAAGCCTCCAGGGCGCGATTACCCCGCAGAAACAAAGCGGCAACAATTCCGCTCCTGCGGCATACGCACCTGAAACATACCGCGCCTAGGCTATTAACCATGGAGGGGATGGCAGACGGTTGCACATCCCCGACCATGAAAACATCCAGGAGGTGCGCCATGAGTGCCAGTGAACTGCAAGTCCAGGCATACCGGGAATGGAGCCGCTCTAACGAACTGCGGTACCGCTACCACACGTTCGACTATTACTGGTCGGAAAGGTACGCGCGTGTCTACCGGCTGCCGGTGCGGATCGCGCCGGTTAGGCGGCGGCTGCACTGAGTGGAAGTGACACACTCCTCCCGGGCATGGAGGACCGTGCGCAGCCGGGCGGTACCGTGGAATACGTATGCCGGCTAACCCGCCGCGGTAGGGCAACTTCTTGGTGGGTACGTTTTCAATTACCCTGATATGTCCTCTGCGGCATTCGAGACCTTTACCGGGAATGCGGTTTTATCTTGATCTGGCCGACAGTAATCATAGCCGAACTCTTAACAACTATGGTTTGTGCTTCCACTGAATGACCGGTTTTGAGCGTGTTCCAGTCCTACAGTCAATCGTTATATAGACAATGTTTAAACCAGGAAAAATAACTTGCATACGACATCACCAAGTATTGTTACAGCACCGTGACATCCTGATAAATTGAATAAGTAGTACATTCCCTTCCCAATACTCGGTTCATGGTCTATACAGATTACACAGGTCTGATTACGTTCGGTGATCGCAAAGATGATTCACCATTCTGAATCAGTTTTATAACCGCCAGTGATTTGAGAAGACGTCATGACTACAAAGACTTATGGAATAAGCATGCTGGTATTGTTGATTCTGTCCGCCATACTTTCGTCGGCACTCGTATTCTTGCTTCGAATGCTTCAATAAATTGACACGTATAGTCTTTATCTCAAGAACAGCCAAACCTGAAGCAGGTTTTCCTATACAAGATCAGAAAGGATTAATCAGTCCGATACGCGCTCCTACTGTTACTCGTTACTCTGTGTTGCTTGCCACGTGTCGCGTGAACGCCAAGATCTCAACGCTAGCGGCAGGAGAAACGCGGATTACACTATCAGCAGTTAAAGAATAGAAACAGTGTGAAGTGCGAAGGATACGAAATGAAGGAGGCTTCCAATGGATCAGGCGATACATCATATGCCTACACTTGATGAGGCAAAGAGTGCGGTAGAAATTGTAGTGCATGTTTCCGAAACCCTGGAGGATCAGCAGCGCAGGAATCTGGTAGCGGCACTGGAACAAGAAGATGGCATAGTTTCTGCTGAATTCTGTCCTTTGCGCTACCACCTAATGCTGGTGAGGTACGATAGAGGCCAGTATTCCTCGCAAGACGTACTGCAGGCAGTTGGCGCGCAGAAGATTCAAGCCAGACTCATCGGTCCCATATAACATCACTATGGGAAGACTAATCGTATGTGGTGGCTGTCGGGTCGATTTTTTATTTCAACAAGCAGCAACTACTGGCTGAAGAATTGATATGCGATAACGGTACTTTTTATCAAGAACTCCCACGGCACTTGGCAGTCCTTGTCTGAATGAGGGGATTTTAATGAAGCTATCAACCAATCATACCTCGATCGGGAGAGTAATAACCATCGAGGTGGACGAAGTACTCGACCTACAGTCCCATGGAATATTCGTGGACGCCTGCAAGCTGGCCGAACACCACGACCAGAACACTATCGATGTAAATTTAAGGAATACCCGAAACATCCGGGATTCAGGTTTGGCCATGCTACTAATGCTGCGCGAGATTACTGGCTGCGAGAGCGACAGCATCCGTCTCGTCAATTTCAGTCCCGAAATCCGTGGTCAACTGATAACAAGCAAGGTGGGCAAGCAGTTCCATATTGTGTAGCGTCAGCCTGCTATACAGAGCGGTCTGGCATTTGACCACTGAAGCAATCCGGTTGATTTGACAGAATCGAACGTCCGGTTCGTACGGACATTCAGATAGAAATACCAGAGATTACAATGATTGGTTTCGACCTAAATAAGGAAACTTGGCATTAAACCACTTGTAGCCAGCCCACTGGTTTCCAGGACCGATAGGGATTGCTTGTAGAATTCAGGGAGGGCATTTTCCGGTGTCGATCTATTTAATCCTGCACCCAGGCTCGCACCTGATCAGGGCCAGGTAATCCGCCAGCGTGCACAACTTTGCCATCCACGACCACACCCGGCGTGGACATGACCCCGTAAGCCATGATCTCGGCGATGTCGGTGATCTTTTCAATCTCAATTTCAACCCCAGCATCTTTTGCAGCCTGTGCAATTACATTGGCAGTGATTTCGCAATTGCGGCAGCCACTGCCAAGAATCTTGATCTGCTTCATGATAAATACACTCCACAATTTCAGACGATTGCGTTGAAGCCCCAACCAACCAGGGTAAAGGCAATGGCGAGTACAGCAGCGAATAGCGCCAGGGCCGGCCACTGGATGACTTTCCTAAGAATCAACAGCTCTGGCAGAGAAAGCGCAGCAACGCTCATCATCAACGCCAGGGTTGTACCGACCGCCACACCCTTGCCCAGCATGGCCTCGGCAACGGGAATGACACCTGTGGCATTGGAATAAAGCGGGATACCCAAAATCACTGCCGCTGGAACCGTGTACCACTTGTCACCGCCCAGATATTCCGAGACCCAGCCAGCTGGTACGAAGCCATGAAACAAGGCACCCACTCCGATGCCGATCAGGACCCACTTCCATATTCGTCCGACAATCTCCCGGACCTCGGTCAAGGCGAAACGGTGTCGACCAGTGAATGAAGTATCAGGCTCCGGCAGGACCGACTCACCCATCTGGATCTTCCACACATAGTTCTCGACCCAGCGTTCAGGCCGGAAGTGTTGCATGACCAGGCCACCGAACCACGCCACAACCAGCCCTGCCAGGACATACAAGGCCGCCAGCTTCCAGCCCAGGACGCCCACCAGAATGACAGCCGCAACTTCATTAATCATAGGGCTGGCAATCAGAAACGAGAAGGTTACACCCAGCGGGATACCGGCCTCAACGAAACCGATAAACAGCGGCACCGAAGAGCAGGAACAAAACGGCGTGACTGCACCCAGCGAGACTGCCAAGCCTCGCGCCTGCCAGTCTGGACGACCTCGCACGAAGGCCCTCACCTTTTCCGGAGCAACCAGGGCCCGTAACAGGCCCATGAGATAGATCACCACAACCAGTAGAACAAAGATCTTTGCCACATCCATGATGAAAAACTGCACGGCAGCCCCTGTGCGGGAGGCCGGATCCAGTCCCAGCA
>JBAVKA010000026.1:0-4048 GCA_049688075.1 Gammaproteobacteria bacterium | reverse complement strand
GCGGGGTAATTTCCGCGCGCCGCTCAAAGGCGTGTTCGATCGTGGCCTTGATATCACTCATTGCGGATGGACTCCCTGGGTTTTTTGCTTCCACAAGCTGACATGATGTCTCCCCGTCGCAGCCACGGCAGCGGCCGGGCAACGGGGGCATGATTGTACCCGTAGCACAGGGCACGGAAAACGCCTTTTTCGCTTTTCAGACGAACCATAACCAGGCTCATTGGCCGCCGTGAGAAGCCGCCCTGCATCCGGCAGGACCCGAGACCTGAAACAGCCCGCCAATGATAGCCGCCTACAAAGAGACAATATACGATTTAATCCGTTGTGCGGCTTCGATGCACTCCTCGATCGGGGCGACCAGCGCCATGCGCACGCGCTTCTTCCCCGGGTTCATCCCGTGGGCCGTGCGTGACAGATAACTCCCGGGCAGGACGGTGACGTGGCGCTGCGCCAGCAGGCCCCGGGCGAAGTCGCAGTCATCAACCGGTGTTTCCGGCCAGAGATAGAATCCGCCCCCGGGCACGGTGAGATCGAGAACCGGATGGAGGATATCAATGACGGCGGAAAACTTTTCCCGGTACAGTGTGCGGTTATGGACTACGTGGGCTTCATCCTGCCAGGCACGGGTGCTGGCAGCCTGGGTGGCAGGGGGCATGGCGCAGCCGTGATAGGTTCGGTAACGCAGGAATTCTCCGATCAGCCGGGCATCGCCGGCCACGAAGCCGGAACGCAGTCCCGGTGCATTGGAGCGTTTCGAGAGGCTGTGAAACACCAGGCAGCGGCGGTAATCCTCGCGCCCCATGGCGGCGGCGGCCTGCAGAAGCCCCGGCGGCGGCGAGGACTCCTCGAGGTAGATTTCCGAGTAGCATTCATCCGAGGCAATGACGAAGTCGTGCCGGTCGGCGAGTTCCAGCAGGGCCTGCAGCCCGGGGAGATCCAGCACCGCGCCGGTCGGGTTTCCCGGGCTGCAGAGGTAGAGCAGCTGGCAGCGTGACCAGATGGCGTCGGGGACGTCATCGAAGTCCGGCAGGTAGCCAGTCGCGGCCGTCGTGTTGAGAAACCACGGCTGCGCGCCGCTCAGCAGGGCCGCCCCTTCGTAGATCTGGTAGAACGGGTTGGGCATCACAACCAGAGGGTCGGATGAGCGGTCGATCAGGCATTGTGCAATGGCGAACAGCGCCTCGCGTGTGCCGTTAACCGGGAGTACGTGGCGTTCCGGATCGATGCTGCCGGCCGGCAACCGGAAACGCGAGGTCAGCCAGGTGGAGATCGCCTCGCGCAATGACGCCACCCCGCGGGTGGTCGGATATTGCGACAAGCCATGCAGGTGGGTGATGACCTCCTCCGTTATGAAGGCCGGCGTGGCATGCCCGGGCTCGCCGATTGACAGTACAATCGGCGTCAATGTCCGCGGCGGCTGGATGCCCGACATGAGGCCGGCCAGACGCTCGAACGGGTAGGGTTGCAATCGTGACAGGTCGGGATTCATACGGGGTCCGGGACGGCTGGCATGATATCAGGTGATGATATAAAGGACGTTTGATGAAACACGCTGATCATGCTTCATACGAATTCCTGATTACCCCTGAAACTCGGTCACCAGCTGCATGCCGACGGGTTGCGGATGCCGTCCTTCTCCGTTGTGGCCGGGTTTCAAGGTTACTCGGGTACGGATATGAGACAAGCCTGGTGTTTTCCTTTGTACAAGACGGGTATGGATGCGTGAAGATTTTTCCTGCACTGGTGAAAGTATACGGGAAGCCCTGAGCATGGCCAAACCATTACGACTCTGGCTTCCGGTTCTCAGCCTGCTGTTTAGCGCGACGCTCTGGGGCATTGTCTGGTATCCCCTGCGGCTGCTGGAATCGCAGGGTCTCGCGGGGCTGTGGAGCGCCTTGATCAGCTACGGGGCGGCATTGCTGGTATGCGCGGGGGTGTTTATCCACCAGCGCGGGGTAGTGCGGGATAACCTGCCTGCCCTGATCATGCTGGGCCTGGCTGCCGGCTGGTGCAACGTGGCTTTTATCATGGCGGTGCTCGACGGTGCGGTGGTGCGCGTCCTGCTGCTGTTTTACCTGTCGCCGTTCTGGGCGGTATGCCTGGGGTGGCTGATGCTCGATGAGCGCATGGATGGCAAGACGCTGATCGTATTCCTGGTGGCCGTCGGCGGTGCGATCATCATGCTCTGGGACGAGTCCATCGGCCTGCCATGGCCCCGTGATGCGTCCGACTGGCTGGCCGTGTCGTCCGGGTTTGCCTTTGCGCTCAGCAACGTCTTCGTACGCCGGATACAGACTGTCGGCATCTGGCTGAAGTCTGCGATGACATGGCTGGGTGTGGTTGTCATCGCCGGTGTCTGGGTTGCTTCCAGCCAGACGGCGCTTCCCGCACTCGATGCCGGTACCTATCTGTTCGCCGTTCTGCTGGGGTTGGGCGGATTCCTGGTCATGACGCTGAGCGTTCAGTATGGCGTGGCGCGCATGCCGTTGCACCGTTCGGCGGTCATCCTGCTGTTCGAGCTGGTCGTCGGCGCCGTTTCCTCCCTGCTGCTGACGGACGAAACCGTAGCACCCCGTGAATGGCTGGGCGGCAGCATGATTGTCGCGGCGGGCTGGCTGGCGGCGCACCTGCATGCCGGTGAACCGGTGTGAACGTGATCGTCTCGATTCATCATGTCAGCCTGCTGGTGAGCGACACGCAGCGGGCACTGGATTTTTATCACGGCATCCTCGGACTGGAAGTGGACCAGAGCCGACCGGTTATGGACTTCCCGGGTGCGTGGCTGCTGGCAGGCGCCCAGCAGATCCACCTGATTGAAATTCCCGACCGCGCACGTACGGCAACGCCCGCCGTGCATGGCGGCAGGGACTGGCATGTCGCACTCGCGGTATCGGATCTGGAGGCGCTCGCCTCGGCGCTGACCGGGCGCGGCATCGGTTATACGCTGAGCCGGTCCGGACGCCGCGCGCTGTTCTGCCGTGACCCGGACGGGAACGCGATCGAGCTGGTGGAGGTGAATATCTAACCGATGTTCGTCCATAAACACCGCAAATCGGGCAAACCGTGGTCTGTCCCCGATTTCCCGGAAACAAGTGTGTATGAAAGCGCGTTACCTGAATAGCGGGGCGGGTGTCCCGGTCGCGCTGTCCGCTCCCAGATGCTTGCGCAGGGACTTTTCCAGACATTCGTACTGCTTGACCTCCCCGAGCGGCTGGTTGTTCCTGTCGGTTATGTAAAAAATATCCTCGGCGCGTGAGCCGAGGGTGGCGATCCTGGCGTTCAGCAGCCTGATACCGCATTCCGTAAAAGCCCTGCCGACCTGCGACAGCAGACCGGGATGATCCGCTGTGATCAGCTCCATGACAGTGCGATGATCGAGTTCATCCGGTTTGAAAGCGATATGCGTCTTGATCGGGAAGTGCTTGTACTCCCTGGGCGTCCTGCGCGATACATGCCACTCCCGCCGGTCGCCGGGAGTGATCTCCTCCACCAGTGCGGAACGTATCTCCTCGGAGCGCAAATCGCTTTCCACCGGCTGTCCCGAGGTTTCGAGCACGTGGAACGTGTTCAGCACGTGACCGTCCGCCGTCGTGATGATGCCGGCGTCCACGACGTCCAGCGCCAACTGGTCAAGAACGGCAGTGATCAGGGTGAACAGTTCATCGATCACCTCGGCATAGATGAATATTTCGGTACTGCCGCGCTCCGTAGAGGGGCGGATCGCGACAATGCAGTTCCCGGCGCCGGATTCCTCGATAAGCCGGGTTTGCCAGGCCACCTGGTCAGCGGTGTGGCGCAGAAAATATTCTTCCCCCAGCATATCCCAGAGGGCGTCCCTGCGGCCGGCATCCGCTGTCATGCTTTCCAGCAACTTGCGGGCCTCGCTCTGTACCTGCTGTATGTGTTCGGTGCGTTCCAGCGGGTCCTGCAGGCCGCGTTGCAGCGCGCGGCGGGTATTGTAATAGAGCTGCCTCAGCAGGGCGTCCTTCCAGGTTGTCCAGAGTTCGGGATTGGTCGCCCGGATATCGGCCACGGTCAGCAGGTAGAG
>JBAVKA010000025.1:0-3070 GCA_049688075.1 Gammaproteobacteria bacterium | reverse complement strand
GCACCTCCGCCTGTCTCGCTGCTATGGCGCTATGCGGGTTGAAGCCGACTACCCTGACCATGAATGTCGATGCAGAAGCTAGCGAAATGCTATAAATCTCCGTTTTATTGAATATTGTTAAAGTGATAATCCGCCAGATGGGAACAAATATGGAAACATATTTCGTGATGTTCCCAAGCCCCCCACCAAATTACAAATTGTCGAAGCGGTGAGTGGTCCCTCGCGTTCGGTGACGAATTCCGATTCCGGAGCAACAGGCTCTCTTCAAGGACGAGGACGATGGATGAGAAGACCTTGCGTGCACTGATTGAAACCGGCTCGGTGAAGGCGCTGCACATTATTGCCGATGGCCCGCTCTTTCATGTGAGGTCATTACTACCCGGCAGGGTGCACTGGCGGCCCTGACCGGGAAAGGTACGGTGAAGACCTGGGCAACCCTGGATGCCGGCCCGCTGGGTACGGGCGCTGGGGATCGGCAAGGCCCAGCTCGATGCGGACCGCTGGCAGCCGGAGTAGAAGATGCTCCGTTTCGGCTAGCGAAGGAAGTGAACCATGACTGATGCCATCGAGTCTGGCACTGCGGGTGGCGGGTGTCTGTCAGACGACTCTGCATGATTGTGTACGTAGTTTCCCCTATAGGAAACAGCCCCTTCCCTGACTAATATTTAAAGATAGACTAGCGGTATATGGTAAGTTTTTGACCAACCAGCAATACAACAAGAATCAGACAGGCTGGAATAACTAAGAATTCAGGGAGGGGATTACCATGAAATTACCGTGCCTTTCGAGCACGATGTGTGCTTGTATTGCAGTCTTGGTCACAATTACAACAAATGCGGCAGTGCTACCGGTGGAAGGGCGGCCAAGCGTCAGTCCTTTGACTAACATTAATGACCCATAGCACTGGTACGGGGTAGCATTTAAGTATCTATCCAGCAGTGGGGAGGATTTTATGAGCAAGTCAAACAATAAAGGCCGCCTCATCCACTCGATTATTATCTTCGCGGTACTCTTTGTCTCGAGTATGTTCTTCATCAATGTCGCCACTGCAAAGGGTGGTAACACTTGTATTGCCACTGGTGAATCGTGTTTCTTGGGGATTGATCCTGATATTTACAAGATGCCTTTGTCCGGCGAGTTCATCCAGCGCGGCGATGAAAGGATCTGCGCAACAACCAACTGGTCGCCTCTCCCTCCGGAGGCATTTGACATCGACTTCATGCGTTACTTCTGGGTCATCGAGATGGATCAGACTCAAAAGGCAGAGGCTGAAGCCGCAGCTTTATTCTTTGTGACGACACACTGGGGCCCCCCAGCCGCACCTGCGGCAGACCTGGCCGATGTCGCAACACCAAGTGATTTCCCAGACGAACTCTTCAGCAGCCTGGATGAGAGGACTACTCGGATAGAGTTTGAAGTTCCCAAGACTGACTTCGAAAAGATGGGCTGGGTTCCGACGTATGTTCCAATTACGGTTCCGCCCGATGCCAACCCCGACGTGCCCCTAAAATTGCGGGGATGGTACATCAGAGGTGACGGTGTGTCCGCGTATAACAATGGCGATTCCAGAGCCAAGGGCCATGTGGAGCATCCGCTATTTATTCTCTCGGCCGGGTTCCCATATTCCATTGCTCATGATCAGCCAGTCGGTGGGGTGGATGTAGGCAGGCAGATGAGAAAGACCGTTACCTATCTCGTAGCCAAGGGGTTCGATGTTCTTTTCTTTGACAAGAGAGCCATCGGTTACTCCGAAGGATTCTTAGATGGCATGGGAGAAGACATTTTCAGAGCACTCGATCAGTTGGAGCACGGCCAGATCGTCGAAGAGGGTATCACGCTAACGCTAACGATAATTACCCCGGATGGCCGACACTTGCAGGGTGCCGCGGCTGCCGCAGAGAACCTGCTCGGCGAGCCCTACACGGCCAGGACCAAACCAGTTGTGCTGCGTGGCTTTTCTTATGGGTCAAGTCAGTCGCAGAGAGCCATGGCCATGAATTACAGCGACCTGCCCATAGAGTATCGGTTTACCCGGGATGCCGGCGGCAACGTGATCGTCGATGAGGCACGGATGCCGCCGGGAAACCGCGGATACAATTTCAAGGGAATCATAGCGATATCTGGCTTTCAGGGCTCAATCAAATATGAAACCGTGCCTTTCTTCTTGGCGCTTGATTCTCTCGGGGACATCGTTGGTCACAACGGCGCGATTTTGAAGAGCTCAGTGTATGAAAGTATGGACCACTGGCCCGCATTCCTTGGCTTGTATGGGACAAATGACTTCGAAACAGCGGATGGAGCCATCGATGCATACAATGAACGCTTGCGGGGATTCAAAGATATAAAGATGGTAACAGGTTATCATTTCGGATTGGCCAGTGAAGAGGTGGATACCTATTTTGCACTGGAATCGGTCAGATTTTCCGAGCGAATCATCTTTGATTCTGCACCCATAGCCAACGATCGGACCACGAGCTATGCTGACGAAGTGTGCAACAGTGAACAAGTTATCATGGATCCGGTGACGCAATCAATCGTCGACGTACCATCCAAGAAAATTCAGAAGGCCAATCTTAAGGTCAATCGCTTTATCAGCAAGTGGATCAAGGAGCATCAAGGATCGAGGAGCAGTAAGCGTAGATTCGGGCGCGCGCGGCATATAGGAGAATAATCCCTGTGGCTAGCGAATTCATAATAGTCGCCTGAAGGCGATAACTTAGACAGTCTTGTTCCTGAAAGCATCCTTCCCTACCCTGCTCTACGTATGAAGGATATGCGGGTACTGCTCGCACATCTATTGGCCACGATCGCCAAACTGCTCGGGCCCGGTGGCGCGAGGGCCGTCGTCGCTGACAGCCTCCTCACGAAGCAGCAGCTTCTGACTATCAACCGCTCCCGTCGACGCGCACCCAATCTTTAGGCCATCATGGCTGACTTTCCTGGGACACACGAAGGACAGCCTCTGGAGTATTGATCTGTTTCGGTGTGAATCCATTCTTTTGAAGAGCCACTGGGTGCTCGTCATCATGGATCAGTTCACTCGGCGCATCATCGGCTTTGGCGTCCAGGC
>JBAVKA010000024.1:0-13229 GCA_049688075.1 Gammaproteobacteria bacterium | reverse complement strand
TGTTTGTCAGTGCGCCGGTTGTCGGACCCCTCATGTTACTGGGCTATGGCGCCATGATCGGCGGGACGGTGGGAGCCCTCCGCGGACTCAAGCTGAGTGAGAACATGCTTACCGGGCTGGTTAAAGATGCACTCAAGGAGGACTACCACGTCGTGGTAATCCATGCCGCCAGTGAAGAGGGACAGCAACGCGTGCAGGATGTGATCAATACGACCATGCCGGAGGATACCGCGAATACCTGAGCCTCCTGATAAGTAGCGGCGCCTGCACCCCTGCTCGCCGACCTCACGCCGCACTTGACTGTATACGTCTGGGCAACCGTGCCAAGGTCGGTGGAACAGGATTCCGTGGGACGGGTTCCCGGATTACCAGAGCACAAACCAGGACGCTGACAGGCCGGCGATGGCGCTCGCGACCAGCGGCACACCGACCCGCAGGCCGATTTGCCTGCCGCCGATGACTGTTGCCATGCCGGCTTTCACCAGGCTGTTAACCGCACCGGCGATCACGATACCCGTCACCGCGATGCGGATAGCCAGCTCATCCTGGCTCATGCGCGCCAGCGACAGCGTGATGGCATCCACGTCCGCCAGCCCCGAGGCGGTAGCAAGCAGCAGCACCCCGGTTTCGCCCAGCCAGGCCTGCAAGGCCCGGCCCAGCAGCATCACCAGCGCCAGCAACACACCGAAGGATACCGCTGTCTTTATCTCCAGCGGATTGCTGAGGCGCGCCGTCTCGCCGCTTCTCCCGTGTCTCGACGACCACCAGTAGAACAGCGCAGGTGCATAGACCAGCAGCGCCATGATCAGCGCCGGCACCAGCAGCGGCCGGAGCAGCTGCCCATTGAGAATGCCCGCCAGCAGGAACATGCGTGGGAACATGGTGCCGCAGGCGAGCAGGATACCGGTTGCCAGCAGAGGCGTCAGCGTGGCGTCACCGCGCGCCACACGGGAAAAATGCAGGGTGAGCGCCGTGGAAGAAGCCAGGCCGCCGAACAGGCCGGTGAACACCGTGCCGTTGCGTGCCCCGCCGAGCTTGATGGCGAAATAGCCCACGAAGGAAATGGCCGCGATCAGCACCACCATCCACCAGATCTCGTAGGGATTCAACGCCTGCCAGGGACCGTAGCCCCGATTCGGTAGCACCGGCAGCAGCACCACCGAGATGAGCAGCAGTTTGAGTCCGGCACGCAGTTCCTTGCCTTCCAGTGCGCTCACCCAGTGATGCAACAGCGGCTTGTAACCCAGCACGAGGGTCGTGATCACCGCCGCGGCGCCCGCTATGGCGACTTCGCCAAGCCCTGCCAGCGCGCCGAACACGAAGGTCAGCAGACCGGCAACCAGACTGGTAATGCCGACATCCTCTTCATCATGCGTCAGGTTCGCTACGTAAACCGCCGTCAGCGCGCCTGCCACTGCCACGAACACCAGGCCCATCAGCAGCGCTCCGAGTTGTTGCGTCAGCAGCGCCGTGGCACCACCCAGCAGGCCGATCAGGCCATAGGTGCGCACGCCGGCGACGCGCTGACCCTCGGCCTGCTCCCGCGCCTTCCAGCCGCGTTCCACCCCGATCAGCAGGCCGAGGGCGAGCGCAACGCCCAGATAGTAAAATGCCTGCTGTTCGTCATTCATGTGTCAACCATTCCCGGGCCGCGGGTGCGATGGTCCTTCCTCAGGACGTCGCCGGAGCACAAGCCCGGACTTGCTGATGTGCATTGGTCGCCTCCGGCGATGATCCGCTTATGACACCACGTTAAGTGGCATCACTATGAATTGCATTGATGTATCTCAATGCAACGACATCATAACCTTGTGCAGCCGACATGCGAATTATCCAGTACAAGATTCTGATCTGTGCGCGAGCCGGGACATAGACCGGGGGAAACAACCCGAAGGGAATCCGACCGCGATTATTCCGGCCACAGGATATAGAACCGGGCCGTGAAGGCGCACTGCAAGTGAACATGAGTGACGTGATCGAACCAGCTATCCATCAGGTCGCCGCGACCAGGAAAGCAACGATGACCAGTCCGAACACGCCAATGGTCGCCGTGAAAATCACGCCGAGCAGCATGCTTGGCCTCTATTAACATCAGCCGTCATCAGGCGCGGCACGAAACCGCGCCGTCGGATGTGCGGTTAGATGGTATCTCGTATCGTGATTCACCATGCAACGGACAAGGCATGTTTTCTCTCATTGAAAGTGCGTTTGCACTGTTCGAAACGCAGATTCACCGCTTCGCGGTCTGATTCGCAGGGTATCGACCCGATCGCCGCCTTGTGGATCAGCTCTGTCTGGCTGAACAAGGCAACGCAGTAGTCAGGCACCTTGGCGACACCTGTAACCTGGTCCAGCACTTCAAGCAATCTGATGGTAACCATCTCGTTGCAGCGGGCATTTTGCCTGATCGGATCAAAGACAGCATTGACCGCCCCTTCGAAATCAAAACCATTGGCAATTACGCGCAGAATACCCTCCGTATCACGGAAACAATAAGACTGGAATGCACAGTTCGCCATGCGGCCCAGTGCCGCACCGAGCCAGTTGACGCAGGTAATGCAGGTCAGGGAATCATTGATACCTGGTGACAAGGCACGCAATGCAACTTGCACCAGCTGGTCAATCGAGAATTCGATGTCCTGAACGGGTGTACGCTGGCGTCCGACAACCACTTGTGCCAATAACTGTGCACGCAACTCATCCGACGCCCTCCCGGCTGCATAACAGCATCCGATAGCTGCATGTTCTATCATGTAGTTACCTGCACGCTTTTCGACCTCGACAAAGCAGTTATGTTCGGCGGCAAGCCGGGCAAGCCCGTTGTAATCGAGCATCTGCAGGTAACCGCTTTCAGGACAGTGAATGGCGGTAACTACAAGTCCCTCGAGTTGAGTCGACCATTCCCGTTCACAGGCAACACGTTCGTTGATGTTTTTTCCGTCATTACTCTCGCCACCCAGCGGCACCAGCATGCTTTTGATTGCGTGATTGAGATCCTCACCGATCAGTGCAATGATGTGGTCGGCCTGTATTGCCGTTGATATGTTGTGAATGAAATAGATCAATCCACCCGTTGCAAGCACCGCCAGCGTTATGTTGACAACCATGGACCACAGCGGAACAAAACCACCATGTGTGGTATCTACCGAGGCGAGCACCAGCAGTCCGTAAACAAAAGTAGCAACAAACAGTCCGAGGACGAATTTGTTACCGGTATCACGCAGGTAATTGCGCAGCACCTTGGGGCCGAACTGGTTAGATGCAAGCGTCAAGGTAACGATTGTCACCGAGAAGACCACTCCGGTAATCGTCATCATTGCACCGGTTATCACGGCGACGACTTGCCGCGCGCCTGCCGCATCTATCCGCAACACGGCAGCCCAGCTCCAGGGGACATGCCCGTAGCGGACATCGACTTCCAGCATGACAACCGCCAGAACAAGCGCGGCAATTGACATGGCAAGCGGTAACACCCAGATGCTGACTTTCAGATAATCCCACAGATGACTGCCCTTTTCTGTCAGTTCCGGCATGCAGACTACTCCCTGATACTGTTAAAAGGACACTCATTCATGAGACAGGTACTAACAGCATAGACCACGATGGTGCACTCCACTGCGATCGAGCAAGGCTTCGAGTACGTAACGCCGGCGGCAATATCGGCGAATGCATGAAGGCTTTGCATTGAAGTCTGCTGATCACGACAATACCGTACCCCATGGCTTGCACCTGCGGCAGGCCGCGCATCGTGCGGATCACATGCGCTCCTTGACGCCGCGGCGTATCAGCCACCAGTTGACCGGATAGCTGGTCAGGAAACCGGCGATCATTGCCAGCTGCATCATGAACCAGAACACCGGGCTCATCTTGTCCGGTGCCGGGTCGAAGATGACGAACAACACCACCGCCATCCAGCCGTACATCCCTATTTGCCAGGCGCTCAGAGACAGCGCGTCAGCCTTCAGGGCCGATTTCAGCCCATCACTCACAGAAAGTCCTCTTGCCGGCTTGATCGTGAAATACTGGAAGGCGATCCCGAAGAGAAAGGCCAGCACATAGTCCAGCCCCCACGTCCCGAAAACATGGCTGCCGAAAAGCACTACCGGCAGGAAGAAGACCAGCCATTCAGCCACGATATCGCCCAGCGTACAGCCACTGCCGCAATGGGTAGTACCGATTGCGACACTTTGCCAGAACGGCTTGCGCTTGTGCGGAGGCGCCTCGTCCCGGGACCGGGCGGCCTTAACCCGCTCATGCGATGCCAGCCGTCCGAGCCGGAAGTACGCCCAGGCTGCCAGCGGTCCTGCATACAAGGCGCTCAGCGGCCAGACGACATTCATGATCCACATATGTTGCGGATGGCGCCTCTGGTCAATCGCTATCACAATGGCAGTGAGTAGCGCCAGTGCAAGCGACGTCCAGGCTATGGCCACGAGAATATCCGACATGTCTGCGAATACCGAATCAATGCATTTGCGCGCTGATTAAATCTGGTTGACACATTGCCATTGAGGTGCTCCTCTTATTGCATCAACAACAGCTCGGAGCAGTTCACGGCTAACGACATTACACACCGTCCCTGGCGAAAAACGGCATCCCAGGTATTGCATGATCTGTCGTGACCGCTTTGGGAACGTGCGTTCACCGTGCGGTACCGGTATTTTATAGTCTGCCCCATGATGTCCGGTGTCGCATTGATGTTTTTCAATGGCCGCCATACTCCCTGATCTGACCGCTGGATGCATGACTGCTCTGATGATGCCAGGCATCCCGTACCGCGGTTATTTTCGCGCTTCCTGCTGTAACCCGGCGACATCGATACGGTATATTTCCCGTGACGGATCCGACAGCTTTTGCAGGATTTCACGGCGTTTGAACGTAGCCAGGATGCGGCTCACGCTTTCCTGGGTCACCCCGAGGATCTCAGCCATCTCGCAGACTGTGAGCAACTCAACCCGGTCCAGGGGCTGACCGTATTCGATCTCCGCGATAAACTCGATCATGCGCGCCACCCGCGGCTTGATCCCGCCGGTGGAGAAGTCCGATATCCACCGGTCCGCATGAACCAAAGCACCATGCCATTGACGCAGCAGATGTCCCAGCACTCCGGGGTTGTCACGGGTCAGACGCTGCAGGCTGTGAATCCCGACGTGCTGGACTTCGACATCACCGACGGCGATCGCGGTGTGCTCGTAGGGTTGTCCAAGCAATCCCTCCAGACCAATCCAGTGATTGCAGGCGTGCAGCCGGACAATTCTCGCCCGGCCGTTTGGCAAATAGCTCAGCAGCTTGACCAGACCGCTGCGGATCACATAGATCCGCTCGACCCGCTCACTCTCACGGTAGATGATTTCTTTAGCCAGGTAGCGCCGGCTCCTGCCCACGTCGTTGAGTGTTTGCAGCCGCTGGATTCCCCGGACGACATCACCCGTTGCACCTGCATCCAGCTTATACACGGCGCCGCTTCCATAACTGCTTTGCTTGCTTTGCTGTGTTATTGACGTCGACATGTACACTCTCCTCTCGTGTCGATTCATACACTGCACACCATCAATTGACCACACCCGCTCGCCTGTACGACCTGGCTGTATCACAAGGTGCGCACCTTAAACCGGCGGTCGCCGTCCCATGACAAGAAACACGACTGACAGGATTAGTCCGACCACAAAGAGAATCCAGGCAATGTTGACGGCAGTACCGGCAATGCCGGAAAAACCGAATACTGCTGCGATAATCGCGATGATAAAAAAAGTAACGGCCCAGCTGATCATGTTAACCTCCTTACGCCGAATGCGTTTTCTGGTGCAGGCAGGCACCTCAGCCGCAGCCCGCACACGTTGGGTTCCAGGGTTTACACCGCGCTACAGTTCCTGTTCGAACTCTGATACTTCCCTTTCAGCCTCGTCCCGGCCTTTGCCGTAAAGTTCCTGTATTTTGCCGACCAGTTGCTCGCGGTTCCCTTTGACAGTATCCCATTCATCATCCGTGAGTTTGCCCCATTTCGCCTGGGCAGTACCTTTGAATTGTTTCCAGTTACCTTCAATCATGTCCCAGTTCATTGTGCACCTCCTCTGGTACTGTGTTTGCGTGACTTCAGATGATTTCAACCGGCTTCAAACTGCACGATCCAGTTCTGTCTTTCCGTAGGGAGAGTACGGACCGGGTTACTTTCGCTCCAGCCGACATACTCACCTGCTATCCGATCAGGCAACTGCCATGCCAATTACGTATCCACATAATTGTTAACAGGTATTCCGGGACAGATAGGGTCCATCGATGACCGGGAGGGTGATGGGACCCGTTTTATGGGCTAATACACCCTCCACTGCTACCGCAGTTTGAGCGACTCAGGATGACAGCCAGAACAAAGGACAGCCAGCAAGCGATAACAAGATGGTCCGCAGGCTGCTTTAATAGCCGGGGCATATCGCCCCTTCCATGGGGTAAAATAACCAAAGGGAAATGCGGTTCGTTTCGTTGAATCAAATAACAACGATCAATCATAAAGTTATAAATTGGTCTTGTTATTGCATTTAAAGTTGGTAATCCAGCCTTACGACAATATTTCAGCTCGAGAGGTTTATTGTCCTGTGGATGAAAAGGCGCCGGGTACCACATGATTGATTCACGCGTAACCATCGGCTTTTCGGTTATCAGTCAGGTTTTCAGCATGTCCGGCTCGCGATGAGAAATGTCTTTATGGTTAGAAAAGATACTGCCTTCTGAACGTCACTCGTCAAATGAGCATGACAACGTTCAGATGCGTGGACTGAAATTCATCCTTACGCGTTCTGTCTGGTTGCTATTCGGGACAGCGTTGCTGCTGCTCGTCTTCAGCCTGGGGCTTTTGATCTACAACGCCTGGCGGTATGTCGATCGCATCGAGCCGATCCAGCAGCACTTGCACTACCTGAATGCTATCGAAATGACCGATCTGGCGCTGCGCACTCAATTGGTCGGCTTGCTGGAATCCGAAGACGAGTATCTAGATCCAGACAAGCTGGAAAATCTGCGTGAGCAAATACGCGAACTGCTCGACTCCGATGCCAATCTCCTGGAGACTACGCCACACGAAATCGAGCAGGCGTTGAAGCAGCTTGACGCATTTGACGGCAGAAGCCGGCGTATGATCGATGAGGCCATATATGCCATGCGTATTGCCCTGAGCCGGGAGTTCGTCGCACATCAGTCCATGGTGGTCGCTTTTCAGGCCGAGGCCCGACGGGGACTCCGCATCTCCATCGGCCTTGCAGCCGGCATGCTGGTAATCTCCGCCCTGCTATGGGTGATGGCGCGTCAACGCCTCCTCACACCACTGTACAGGCTTACCAACCAGATGACACTGCTGGGTAAACGCGATTATAGCGAGCTGCAGATGGATAATGCCGATCCCCTGCTATACCCGATGATCGAGAAATATAACCATATGACGCAACGAATGAGAAAGCTGGAACAGATCCATCAGCAACGCCATGAAAGCCTGGCCGCAGAGGTGCGCAACGCCACCTACATGCTGTTGCAACAGCAGTACCGTCTCGCCCAGGCGGAACGCCTCGGCGCCGTCGGGGAACTGGCAGCGGGTATCGCCCACGATTTGCGCAACCCGCTGACCAGTGTGCAGATGGCACTCGATAACCTGCGCCGTGACATGCGAGAGCCGGATACAATCGGGCGTATCGACATGATTACCGGCGAGATCAAGCGCGTTACCCGACAACTCAATCAGCATCTTGACCAGGTCCGGCAGCGCCCTGAAAAGCCGGAAGTGGTGGACATCGGCGAGGAAATCGAGAATCTGGTTTCGGTGGCGGCGTACCAGCTACACGAAAACATCGCCATTCACTTCCAGGTCGAGGAACAGCTGACCTGCCTGCTGCCTCCATCCCGCTTGCGGCAGGCTCTGCTCAACCTGATTCTGAACGCCGGGCAGATACTCGGCGATACGCCAGGCGAGATTATGATCGAGGCTTGTCGCAAGGATGAGATGTTTGAACTGACGGTCGCAGACACCGGCCCCGGATTTCCTCCAATGATGCTTAAAGAAGGGGTACAGCCTTTTCGCTCGTGGCGGGTCGGAGGAACCGGGCTCGGCCTGGTGATGGTGCGCAGATTCACCAGCGATCTCGGTGGCAAACTGCAGCTCCGCAACCGCGACGAAGGCGGCGCCAGCGTGACAATCAGCTTGCCGTGCAATCAGACCGATGGCTAGAACCTTGCTTATCATTGAAGACGAACCCATGCTCGGGGAAGAACTCAAGCGCCATTATGACGTTGCCGGCTGGCGCGTGTTGCTAGTGGACACGTACAGGGCGGCCCGCAATGAGTTGCTCGACAAGGGTCTGATCCCGCTCGTGGTACTGTCTGATATGAGCCTGCCGGACGGCAACGCACTGGATCTGCTCGAAGAGGTCCAGGTGGACCAGCCGACCGGCGGGGAGTGGATTTTTCTGACCGGCTACGGCAGTGTCGCCGACTCGGTGCGGGCGCTGCGTCTTGGCGCCTATGACTTTCTTGAAAAACCGGTTGATTTCGACCGTCTGGATCTGGTAATCAAGGGTGCAGCCCGCAGTGCAACGGCGCAACGCCGCTTGCGCGATCAATCGGCGGCAGGCAGTCGTCAGTTCACGCCCGAAGGGTTCGTCGGCAAGAGCGATGTCGCCAGTGAGCTTCGCGATATGCTCCGACGACTGGCCGAGGCGCCTTTTACTGCGTTGATCATCACCGGCGAGACAGGCACCGGCAAGGGCGTGGCGGCGCGCATCTTACACCACAGCGGTACGCGTAATGACGCGCCGCTGGTCGAAGTTAATTGTTCAGCCCTGCCGAGGGACCTGCTGGAGTCCGAGCTGTTCGGTCACGAAGCAGGGTCCTTTACCGGCGCCAAGGGACGACGCCGGGGCCTGTTCGAGCAGGCCGACGGCGGCACGCTGTTTCTCGACGAGATCGGAGAAATGCCGGTCGAACTGCAGACAAAATTCCTGAAGGTACTGGAGGAACAGTGTTTCCGCCGGGTTGGCGGCGAGCGCGAAATTCACGTCGATGTACAGGTCATCGCGGCGACCAATTGTGATCTGGCCGCGCTGGTCGATAATGGCAGGTTCCGTGCAGACCTCTATCACCGCCTCTGTGTATTCCGCTTGCACCTGCCAACGCTGCGTGAGCGTATTGAGGATCTTGATGAGCTGGTTCCGCTGTTTGTAACCGAGTTCAACACCAAGGCCGGGAGAAATGTCAGCGTGATTGGTGCGAAGGCCTGGGACAGATTGAGAGCGCACGCCTGGCCTGGCAACGTGCGCGAGTTGCGTAACGTGATCGAGCGTTGTGTGCTGTTCGCCGATAGCAGCGAGTTACCCCTGCAATGGCTACAACTGCATCCCGAGGGTCTGGTGAAACACAGTGAAGATGTCCCGATTCAGAACAGTACCGGCATTCCTCCAGTCCAGGATGACGATCACTCCGTATGTCTCGCGCTCGACGGCAGTATGGGACTGGAAGATATGGATCGGTTCATTATCAGCGTGGCACTTAAGCAGAATCAATACAATGTGACGGCCACAGCCCAGATGTTGAAGACGACCCGCGACACGTTACGTTACCGCATCCGCAAATACGACATTATTCTGCCAGAAGACACGTGATCTCAAGCAGGCTACTCCTGCTGTACCCTCCTGTCGAAGAATTCAATTGTTCTTCCGTTAAGAATCACATCACGGACAACAGGAAAAACAAGGGTTGTCCGCCAGTAGTACGGGTCAGTTGTCACTTCCGTGGACGGGTGATTTCACCCGTCATGCGCCATTGCTGGATTCATAGCATCAGTAACCTTCTGTAACTCAATGCCATTTTGAGGCTGGCATTCAAACTGCAGTAAACACCGCAAACCCGTCGTAATCATGTCAATGGTATTGCCGATCGGGCTGGCCCGGTGGAACGGTGTGCAATACCCCACGACTGGCGGAAACGGTGAAACACCTACGGTTCCGCCGGATAGGACGCAACTGAACACGATACATTATGGAGTCACATGCCATGAAACGTTTTCCAGTTAAATCGATGCTGTCCGCATACTTCATAGCTCTGATTACCCTCAGTGCACCGGTACTGGCCGCTGGAGACGACCAACCTTCGGATACATGGTTAAAGGCTTCTCTGATGACGACTTACACCCTCAATCGTCAACTTAATCCCTTCAAAATCGACGCTGAGGTAGAAAACGGCGTGGTGACACTACGCGGTACGGTCGAAAGCGATGTTGAGCGTGATCATGCAGGGGAACTGGCACGGGGTGTCGACGGCATTCGTGAAGTGAAGAATGAACTGAAAGTCAGCCCGGATGCCTCGCAGATGCAGGCCGGAGATGATAGCAGCGGCGCCGAGCGCAGTTTTTTACGCAAGGTTGATGACGCCAATCAGACTGCGAAAGTCAAGTCCCAGCTGTTGTGGAACAGCAACACCAGCGGCCTGGCTATCGATGTTGATACCCGCAACGCAGTAGTCACTTTGTCGGGCAATGTAGCCTCGGAGGCAGAGGCCGAGCTGGCAGAACAGATTGCCCGCAACACCCGCGATGTTTCCGGCGTGGAAAACAACCTAAAAGTGAATAACAAAGACACATCCATCGCAGACAAGGCTACGCGTGAATCACGCGAACTGGTACAGCAAGTCAGTGACGGCTGGATTACTGCCAAGGTAAAATCATTTTTTTTGTACAATCGCAATGTCGACGGCAGCGATATCAACGTGGATACCCGGAATGGTGTAGTCACCTTGCGTGGCCATGTTGATAGTGATTTCGAACGGGAACAGGCGATAACGATCGCCCGCAACATCAAGGGTGTGAAAGCAGTCATGTCAGAATTGACGAGCAGCTGAACGAACTGCTTCGACTTTAACGGTACAGCATGATGGAATCCACGGAAGCATCGCGGCAGGACGCTAGTGCGAGGTGAACGATGACCGGTCAAAACAAACAGATGACGGGTGACGCGGAGAGATGTTCCCAGGGGATCGAGGCGGGCTCCGGGAAAATGACGGCTGATCCGGCGGTTCCTATTGCTGGCGACAATGGGATCGGGTCACCTGATCACAACCGGGTAGTTGTACGACTTCTGTCAGGGCTAGTGTCGCTGGCCGTGCTTTATACGCTTGTGCTGGCGCAAGAGGTTTTGGCGCCTCTCGTCCTGGCGTTTCTGTTGAGTCTGGTGCTGGCGCCGATAGTGCGATGGCTGGAATGCCTTCACATGCCGCGCACGCTGGGTGCCGGTATCATCGTGCTGTTGCTACTGTCCGGGCTCAGCTATGGCGTCGCCAGTTCCATAGAGCCGGTCAGCAATTGGGTCGAACAGGCGCCTCGTATCCTGCGGCAACTCGAGCACAAGATTTATCCGATCAAGAAAACCGTCGAGGAAGTAAGCAAGACTGCGGAACAGGTCGACCGCATCGCATCAGTCAGCACCGAGAAGACCGTTGAGATCAAGGGTATCAGTTTCCGGGATATGCTCTACGCCAATGCCCGGGGTCTGGTCACAGGGACCGTCATGACAACTTTTCTGCTGTACTTTCTTCTCTCCTGGGGTCAGGTGATGTTATTGCGGATCATGAAGCTGTTTGATCAACACCGTCAACGACAGCGGTATCTGGAACTCGCGACGTTTCTCGAGGGCGAGATCTCCAAATACCTGTTTACCATCACATTGATCAATGCTGGCCTTGGCGTCGCTGTCGCCGCCGCCCTGTATGCAATCGGAATGCCCAATCCGTTGTTATGGGGGGTCATCGCCGCACTACTTAACTACATACCTTATCTGGGCGGCCTGGTTACGGCAGTTTTGCTGGGCGCGACCGCGCTGCTGAGCTTCGATGGGCTTGCTGTTCCGACGCTGGTGGTTGCAGCATTTGCCGGATTGACGATATTCGAAGGACAGATTGTTACTCCCTTGTTACTTGGCAGACGTCTGGCGCTTAACCCGCTGGTAGTATTTCTGAGCGTCGTTTTCTGGTTCTGGTTATGGGGTGTGATGGGCGCATTAATGGCAGTTCCCATGCTGATCACGATCAAGCTGATTAGTGACCGCGTAGAGTCCATGCGTGCGATGAGTCTCATCGCCGGGCGGTAAGCGTTCATGAATGTCACCCGCCTGTCGCAGCGCCAGCGCCGCGGTGATGCAGGAAAGATGAGTCAGCCCCTGGGGAAAATTCGACCACAGCAGTTGACGTTGCGGATCGTACTGCTCGGCGAACAGACCGAGGTCGTTGGCCGTCCCTGCCGCGCGGTCGAATGTCGCCCAGGCCTCGTCATGGCGCTGCTGGTGGGCGAGACACTCCGCCAGCCAGAATGAACAGGCGATAAAGGCGCCCTCCGCGCCCGGCAAGCCGTCCGGCGAGTCGTAACGTTTCAGCAGCCCGTCGAGAGCCAGCCCCGACTGGATCGCGGCGGTGGTGCGCAGCATGCGCTCATCCCGGTAGTCGATGAAACCGACAGAAGGAATGCGCAGCAGGGCGGCGTCGAGATAGCTGTTTTCGAATGACTGGACAAAAATGCCGCGCTGTCGATCGTAACCATGTTCTTCCACCGCCACACGCACCTGATCACGCGCCTGCCGCCAGCGCTCGACAGGGGCGTTGCGGTCAAGCTCCTCCGCCAGGGCAAGACCGCGGTTCAACGCGCTCCAGCACATCACCTTCGAGTGAACATAATTTTTCGGTTCGCCGCGCATCTCCCAGATGCCATGATCCGGATCGCGCCAGTGCGCACAGACCCGGTCGACCAGATCCACCAGGAACTCCCAGTAATCGCTCGAAGGAGCATGCCCGCGCAGGTGCCACTGCCAGGACAGTTCCAGGGTTTCGCCGAACACGTCGAGCTGGATTTGCCGGGAGGCATGATTGCCGACGCGCACCGGCCTGGCGCCGCGATAGCCCTCGAGATGAGGGAGTTCGATCTCCTGCTGACGGCGTCCGCCGTCGACGCCGTACAGGGTACGAAACTGCGCGGCACTGCCGGCGGAACTGCGTTCGATGAAGCGACGAAACCGGTAGGCCTCTTCCTCGCAGCCCAATTCCACCAGGGCCGTCGCGGTGAAGGCGGCGTCACGCACCCAGCTGAAACGGTAGTCCCAGGTTCGGGTACCTTCCAGGCCCTCTGGCAGCGAGGTGGTAGGCGCGGCGATGATCGCACCCGTAGGAGCGTAATTCAGCGCTTTGAGAGTGATCGCCGAGCGCCGGATACC
>JBAVKA010000023.1:0-3839 GCA_049688075.1 Gammaproteobacteria bacterium | reverse complement strand
TCAAACCAGGCGCGCGCCCGGGCAGCATCGTTCTCAATCTGGCGTTTCAGCGCATCGAAGCTCTCGAAACGCCGTTCGGGCCTGAGCTTGTGCAGAAACTCGACCTGCACGTGACAGCCGTAGATCTCCCTGTTGAAATCGAACAGGTGAACCTCCAGCAGGCTGCGCGTACCGTCCACCGTCGGACGGTTGCCGACATTGGCCACGCCGCGCACGGGCTCGCCCTCGATGCCGAACAATTCAACCGCGAACACACCCTGGACCGGCGTGGCCGTGCGGTGCAAAAAAATGTTGGCCGTCGGAAACCCGATGGTGCGGCCACGCTTGTCGCCGTGCGCCACCCGCCCGCTCATGCGGTAGGGCCGGCCCAGCAGCTTTTCTGCCCCCGCGAGATCACCGGCCTCCAGCGCCTGGCGAACGCGCGTACTGCTGACGCGGACACCGTCTATATTGAAGGTATGCATGTTGACGACCGGGAATCCATGGGCAGCGCCGACACGTTCGAGCAGCGCAAAAGTCCCGGCCCGGTCCCTGCCGAAGCGGAAATCATCCCCGACCACGAGATACTTCACTTCCAGACCTTCCAGCAGGATGATACGGACAAATTCCTCCGGCGGCAGGCCGGCCAGATAATCGCCGAAGCGCAGGCAAAGAATGCGGTCCACGCCAAACCGGCGCAGTGCTTCCACCTTTTCCCTCAGTCGCGTGAGACGCGGAGGCACCCGTTCCGGGGTGAAGAACTCACGCGGCTGCGGCTCGAATGTGATGACCGTTACCGGCAGGTGCATGGCTACGGCATGTTCCGACAACTGTCCGAGCACCGCCTGGTGTCCGAGGTGCACGCCATCGAAATTACCGATGGTCGCGGCGCAACCCCGGTGACGGGGACGCAGGTTATGAATGCCGCGGACCAGTTCCATCGAGGTCCTGCCGTGCTGCCCGGAAATCCGCCGGGACGAAAACCGCCGCGTACTGCCTCATGCGCCCTCCCCGGCCGCATGTCCGGTAGTCCACAACGTCGAAACCTGCAGGCCGCCGGCGCGCAATGCAAGAAAGTAGACCGCCGACCCCGCGCACACGCAGGCCAGTAGAACGATGCTACGCTTGCCAGCCGGCCAGGCGGCCCATTCCGCCAGGGCCGGGGCTACCCACCACAACGCACCAGCCATCACGAAAGCGGCCACACCGATCTGCAGGAGATATTTTCCCCAACCGGCACGCGGCCGGTAAATCCCCCGGCGGTACAGAACCCGGAACAGCAGACCGGCATTAACATAGGCGGCAATGGAGGTCGCAAGCGCCAGCCCGGCATGCGGTCCGGGCACCCCCAGTCGCACCATCGGGATCACAATAACAAGATTGAACACGAGGTTGGTCACCAGGGAGATCACCGCGATGCGCACCGGCGTGCGCGGATCCTTGCGTGAGTAGAAAGCCGGCGCCAGTACCTTGATGAGCATGAAGGCCGGCAATCCGAACGACATCGTCACCAGACTCAGACCCGCCATACGCGCATCCCAGGTGGTGAAGTCATGATACATGAACAGCGTGGCCAGCACGGGCTGCGCCAAAATCATCAGGCCGGTCATCGAAGGAATACCGATCAGCAGCACCAGACGCAGGCCCCAGTCGAGGGTGGCGGAAAACTCCTCTTCAGAGGCGTTGGCATGACAGCGAGAGAGGCTCGGGAGGATGGCCGTCGACAGGGCGATGGCGATAACGCCGAGCGGAAATTCCACCAGGCGGTCGGAGTAGTACAGCCACGTCACGCTACCGGTCACCAGGAAAGAGGCGATCAGGGTGTCGAGCAGCAGGTTGATCTGGGCGACCGAGGACCCGAATATCCCCGGCAGCATGAGCTTCATGATGCGCCGCACACCCTCGTCGCGGAAACCCCAGCGGGGCCGGGGCAGCAACCCGATACGTCGCAGTGACGGCAGAAGATACAACACCTGCACCACGCCGGCGACGAACACTCCGCCCGCCAGCGCCAGTTCCGGTTGTTCGAGCCGGGGAGCGACCAGCAGTGCAGCACCGATCAGGACAACGTTCAACCACACTGGTGCGAGTGACGGAGTGGCGAAGCGGCCATAGGTATTGAGAATGCCGGCCGCGAAGGCGACCAGCGAAACAAACAGGATGTAGGGGAAGGTGATTCGCAGCATCTGCGATGCCAGATCGAACCTGACGCTATCCTCGTACAGGAATCCTGGAGCAAATACCGCGATCACCACCGGGCTGGCCAGCATACCCACCACGCTAACCAGGATGAGAACCCCGCCGAGCGTACCGGCCACCCGGCTGACCAGATCCCGGACCGCATCATGAGAGCGCCTTTCCTTGTATTCGGAGATGATCGGCACAAAGGCTTGCGAGAAAGCCCCCTCGGCAAACAGGCGGCGCAGAAAATTCGGTATCTTGAAGGCGACAAAAAAGGCATCCATGCCGGCTGTGGCGCCGAACCAGGCAAACACCATGTCCCGCACCAGGCCCAGCACCCGCGACACCAGCGTCATCGAGCCAACAATTACTGTATTTTTCAGTAGCTTATGAGTCATACACGGAAGCGCCGCAGCCGCGTCGCGGCAGGCTGGGTCATCATAACAGGAGGATTGATTGTGGGGTTACAAAGGCCATTTGAAAAACAGTAGCTTAACAGCAGTACACGCCCCGCGCACAGGGTTGGTTCAGCACATAGCGTTCCGCAAGTTCCGCCCGCCCACAGCGCCGTCGCCTGTCCGCGCGTGATTGACAAATCATCCAAAAATCCGCATAGTACGCCGCCTTTGAACCACCCGAGTCAGGAGTCGTACTTTGGCCAATTCAGCACAAGCAACCAAGCGCGCGCGCCAGGCGGAAAACCACCGTCAGCGCAATGCCAGTCAACGCTCGGAACTTCGCACTTCGATCAAGAAGGTTTTTGCCGCCATCCGCAGCGGCGATGCAGAGACCGCCACGCAGGCCTACCGCAAGGCGGTGCCGGTCATCGATAGCGCCGTGGGCAAGGGGCTGATTCATCACAACAAGGCCGCCCGTCACAAGAGCCGCCTCAATCAGCACATCCGAGCGCTTTGACTTCCAGACGCACCCGCAGACATCAAAAAGCCGGTCACTGACCGGCTTTTTATTTCTATCTGCTGTTCATGCATAAAGAACTAAACTCACCGCAGAGACGCGGAGATCGCAGAGAAAGATTCTTGTTATTAAAGACGAAACCATTTATGCATTGTATCTTTCATCATGGTTCTGAAAATATCATTGTGTTGATTTGTTTTTCATCAATCAAAGTTTTTCTCCGCGTCTCTGCGGTGAAAACGATGTTTGTGGGTTGACATCACCTAGCCCATCAGGACCAGGTTGTCGCGGTGTATCAGCTCCGGTTCATCGACATACCCCAGGATCTCTTCGATGCGGTGGCTGGGTTGCCCGATGATCCTGCGTGATTCCTCGGCACTGTAATTTACCAGGCCGCGGGCGGTTTCCTCGCCGCCAGGTGCGTAACACACCACCAGATCACCGCGATCGAAATCACCCTCCACCCGGGTCACACCGACGGGCAGCAGGCTCCTGCCCGCCGCGTGCAGCACGCTGACAGCACCGCTATCAAGCATCAGGCGCCCGCGCACCTGCAGCCGTCCGGCGAGCCATTGCTTGCGTGCGGCGAGCGGTGCCCGGGCCGGGAACAGGCGGGTGCCGAGCGTCTCGCCCGAGGCCAGACGCTGCAGGATTTTTTCCTCCAGGCCCGAGGCGATCACCGTCAGCGTCCCGGAGCGCGCCGCGCGCGCCGCCGCCCGTACCTTGGTCAGCATACCGCCCCGACCAAGCACCCCGCCGGTATC
>JBAVKA010000022.1:0-7758 GCA_049688075.1 Gammaproteobacteria bacterium | reverse complement strand
CGCATGTCTGCTAAAATACCCAATTCGCGGATTTCCTATTTAAAGTCAACGGGCTTTGTCGTTTATCCCGTATTAGTTTCGAGGAATCTTCAGTAATGGCCTGGATCGATATTGCGATAATTGCACTCATTGTTCTGTCGGCGGTGTTGAGTCTTTTCCGCGGTTTTGTCAAGGAGGCATTGGCACTCGCATCCTGGCTGGTCGCTCTCTGGATTGCGATGATCTTCTATGAAGACGTGGCCGGTGTACTGGCGAAATGGATATCGGAACCCTCGCTCCAGAAAATTATCGCATTCAGTATCCTGTTCATCACGGTACTACTGATCGGGGCGGTCATAAATTATCTGGCAAGCAAGCTGGTGGTCAAAACCGGCCTGGCCGGCACCGACCGGATGCTGGGTGTACTGTTTGGAATGGCCCGCGGAGCCGTCATTGTCGCTATCCTGGTCCTGCTTGCCGGCCTGACGCCCATGCCACATGATCCCTGGTGGCAGGACTCACAGCTGTTGAAATACTTCCAGGATTTCGCCCTATGGATGCGGAATTATCTTCCCAGGGAAATCGCGGACAATATATCGTACGTCTAGCAGTCGTTCGCGGCATGTGTTTCAACCGGGAGTAGTTTATGTGCGGCATCATAGGCATCGTTGCTTACGGTCCGGTCAACCAGTCAATCTATGACGGCCTGACCGTGCTGCAGCACCGGGGCCAGGATGCCGCCGGCATCATGACCTCTGATGGCGGCCGCCTGTACCTGCGCAAGGACAACGGACTGGTGCGCGATGTCTTTCAAAACCGCCACATGCTGTACCTGCACGGCAATATGGGGATCGGTCACGTGCGCTATCCCACGGCCGGTTGCCAAAGCTCCGCCGAAGCGCAACCGTTCTATGTCAATTCCCCTTACGGCATCTGTCTCGCCCACAACGGCAATCTCACCAATGCCAACAAGCTGAAGCAGGAAGTCTTCCAGGAAGACCTGCGCCAGATCAACACCGATTCGGATTCCGAGGTCATGCTGAACGTCGTTGCACATGAACTTCAGAAACGCGGCAAGCTCCGTATGGAGGTGGATGACGTCTTCGCCGCCGTCGCCGGTGTCCACAAACGCTGCAGGGGTGCCTATGCTGCCGTTGTAATGATCACCGGCTATGGCGTGCTTGCCTTCCGCGATCCCTGTGGTATCCGCCCGCTGGTATTCGGCAAGCGGGAAACGGCGCAGGGAACCGAATACATGGCGGCATCGGAAAGTGTGTCACTCGATGCCCTGGGATTTGAACTGATACGCGATGTCGAGCCGGGAGAAGCGGTCTTTTTCGACGCCGGGGGAGGAATACATACCCGTCAGTGTGCGGAAAAGACCATCAAGTCACCCTGCATTTTCGAATATGTCTATCTGGCGCGTCCGGACTCCATTATTGACAACGTTTCCGTTTACAAGGCACGCCTGAGAATGGGGGAAACGCTCGCCCGGAAAATCCAGCGTGTGCGCCCCGATCATGATATCGATGTGGTTATTCCGATCCCGGATACCAGCCGGACCTCGGCGCTGCAGCTCGCCAACCACCTCGGACTTACCTATCGTGAGGGATTCATCAAGAACCGCTACATCGGCAGGACCTTCATCATGCCGGGACAGCAGCAGCGCAAGAAATCGGTGCGCCAGAAACTCAATGCCATCGACCTGGAATTCAGGGGAAAGAACGTGCTGCTGGTGGACGATTCGGTGGTGCGCGGCACAACATCTTCCCAGATTATCCAGATGGCGCGCGAGGCCGGCGCGCGCAAGGTGTATTTCGCCTCCGCTGCCCCGCCGGTGCGCTACCCGAACGTCTACGGGATCGACATGCCGGCCAGCGATGAACTGATCGCACACGGTCTCACTGAGGAAGAGGTCTGTCGCGCCATCGGAGCGGACTGGCTGGTGTACCAGGACCTCGAGGACCTGATCGACGCCGTCGCCAGGGGCAATCCGTCGATCGAACGCTTCGATGCCTCGGTTTTCACCGGCGAGTACATCACCGGCGATGTCGGAGATGACTATCTCAACGACCTGCAGACAAGCCGGTCCGACGCCGCCAAGAAGGAAAGGCGCGACAGCGATGACGAGGTCATCGACCTTCACAATACCGCCTGATCGTGGATTCTGCGTTGACAAGGCTTCCCGGCTTGAACTAGTCTTCGAAACAGCGCCGATTTGATTTCAGCTTGCGGGCGCTTACAAATACAGCTAAAGCGACGGCACCTGCTTTCGCGTGGCTGAAAGCGGGTTTTTTTGTGCCCGCCACCATCAGGATTCCGTCACATGAATATCGGTATGCCGGAGAGGAATCATGTCATCAGAGCTTGACGATCTTGCCTTCGAAACCCGGGCGGTTCGCGCCGGCCAGCAGCGTACCCCTGAGGGCGAGCATGCGGAGGCGATATTCCTGACCTCCAGCTATGTGTTCGCGAACGCGGCTGAGGCGGCTGCACGCTTCTCCGGCGAACAGCCCGGTAATATCTATTCCCGTTTCACCAATCCGACGGTTCGCGCCTTCGAGCAGCGCCTGACGGCCCTGGAAGGCGGCGCCTGCTGCGTGGCGACCGCCTCGGGAATGGCGGCAATCCTCTCGACCTGCGCAGGACTGCTTAAAAGCGGCGATCACATCGTTTCCTCACGGAGTATCTTCGGAACGACTACGGTCCTGTTTACCACCTACCTGGCGAAGTTCGGCATTGAGACTACCTTCGTGCCGCTGGCGGACCTGGACGCGTGGGAGGCGGCGGTACGGCCGGAAACCAGGCTGTTGTTCATCGAGACGCCCTCCAACCCGCTCACCGAACTGGCCGATATCCGCAGACTGGCGGAGATCGCTCACGCCCGTGGCTGCCTCCTCGCCGTGGATAACTGCTTCTGTACGCCGGCTCTTCAGCGCCCCCTGGAGCTGGGTGCCGATATTGTCATCCACTCGGCTACCAAGTACCTGGACGGACAGGGACGCTGCATCGGCGGGGCGGTTGTCGGGGATGCTGAACGCGTCGGCAAGGAGGTCTACGGTTTCCTGCGCACGGCGGGTCCGGCCATGAGTCCGTTCAATGCCTGGGTTTTCCTCAAGGGGCTGGAAACGCTGACGCTGAGGATGAAGGCACACAGTGACAGCGCGCTGGTGCTGGCCAGATGGCTGCAGCAACAGCCGGCGGTTGCGCGTGTGTACCATCCCGGTCTCGAATCCCACCCCCAGCATGAACTCGCCGTTCGCCAGCAGCAGGGATTCGGAGGAATTGTTTCCTTCGACCTGAAGGGTGGGAGGGAAAACGCCTGGGCCGTGATCGATGCCACCCGGGTATTCTCCATTACCGCCAACCTGGGTGATGCCAAGAGCACCATTACGCACCCGGCCACAACCACCCATGGCCGCTTGACGCCGGAACAACGCGCGGCGGCCGGGATATCGGATGGCCTGATCCGACTCGCAGTCGGTCTGGAATCCGTTACCGACCTGCAGGCCGATCTTGCCCGGGGACTCGCGGCCATTCGGCGCTGAGGCGCCCGGTACCGGTAAGAGAGTAACGATGGCGTCTGGCTGGCAACGAAACAACGCGTTGAAAGCAGCCGTCGTGACCCGTCGGGGTGTTACGCCTTGCGGCAGACAGGCGCACACATGAACCCCTTCGCTATGGCCCGCACTGACCTGCGGGCGATTTTCGCGTCCGCCCTGCAGGCCGTCAACGGCCGCCGCTGTACGGCCGCTTTTCTGTCGGTTCATCCACCGGCTCGTCCGGTGTGCCTGGTTGCCACGGGTAAAGCCGCCGCCGCCATGGCGAACGGGGCCGCCGATATCCTGGGCAATCGGTTGAGCCGTGCCCTGGTGGTGACGAAATCGGGGCATCTCGATAGCAGTCTGGCGAATGATTCCCGCTTCACCTGTCTCGAAGCCGCGCACCCGGTACCGGATCACCGCAGTCTTGCCGCCGGCGAGGCCCTGATGCAATTTCTGGGGCGTGCCCCGGATGACGCCGAGCTGCTGTTCCTGATTTCGGGAGGCGCATCGAGCCTCGTCGAGGTGCTGCCGGCCGGTGTGATGCTCGCCACACTGCAAAAGGTAAATCGCTGGCTGCTCGGAAGTGGCTTGACGATCGGTGAGATCAATCGCATCAGGCAGGCGATTTCCTGCATCAAGGGGGGACGTCTGGCAAGTTCGCTGGGAGGCCGGGATACCCGCGTTTTGATGATTTCCGATGTGCCCGGTGATGACCCTGCGATCATCGGCTCCGGGTTGTTGTATCCGGCCGCGGGCAGCCCGGCGGCATTAACCGGATTGCCTCCCTGGCTGGAGACGCTGCTTGCCCGGTACGGGGCGGTCCGGGATGCGGGGGCGGCCGGTCCCGGACCGGTGGCTCATCATGTCATTGCACGCCTTGACGATGCGCTCGAGGCCGCCGCCGATCATGCCCGCGGCCTGGGTTACCCGGCTAGCATTATTCCCGCCAGGCTTGACGGCGATGCCGTGGCGGCAGGCCGTGCGATCATCAATCATCTGGCCGACAACCCGGCCGGAATTTATCTCTGGGGCGGGGAACCCACAGTCAGGCTACCCGCGCATCCCGGTCAGGGCGGGCGTTGCCAGAGTCTGGCTCTCGCTGCCGCCCGGGAAATGCGGCGATATGAACCGCTGGTCTTGCTGGCTGCCGGTACGGATGGAACGGATGGCCCGGGCGGCGCGGCGGGCGCCATGGTGGATCCGGAAACGGTTTCCCGGGGTAACGCCCGCGGTCTGGATGCGCGGCATTGCCTGGATGCCGCCGATGCCGGGAGTTTTCTGGCGGCAAGTGGTGATCTGCTCGTCACCGGTCCGACCGGTACCAATGTGACGGATCTGGTCGTCGCGCTCAAAGGCGTCCATGCGCAAACCGTCGGTTAGTCTGTGGGGTCTTGTCAGATGGGAGAGACAATCAAGTTGAATCTTTTCGAGTGTGCCAGATGCTGCATCGATGCCGCCGGCGTCGAGGAAAAGCTGCGGCTTACCCGTCGCTGCGCCCGGGCCTGGCGTGAAGGGCATATCGATAGTACTGCGACGGCCGGTCCCGATCCGATTGCCGCACCGGGACGTCCCGTGCGGCCGGTGCTGGTGCACCCCTCGCGGGTGAAGCCCCGCAAGCTTGCAACCCGGCAGGGCATGGCGTCCTTTCTCCATGCTCTGGCGCATATCGAATTCAACGCCATCAACCTGGCGTGGGACGCGGTTTACCGCTTCCGGGGGATGCCGGCGGAATTCTATACGGACTGGATCCGCGTGGCCGATGAAGAGGCGCATCACTTTTCCCTGTTGAACCAGCGTCTGGAGGACCTTGGCCAGGCGTATGGCGATTTCCCGGCGCATGACGGCTTGTGGCATATGGCGCGAGAGACCGCGCACGATATCCTGGTGCGCATGGCGCTGGTGCCGCGGGTACTGGAGGCGCGCGGACTCGATGTCACGCCGGCCATGATCGTGCGCCTGCAGCAGGCGGGAGACGCCGAAAGCGCGGCGGTTCTGGAGACGATTCTGCACGATGAAATCGGTCACGTGCAGGCCGGTACGCACTGGTTTCAGTATGTCTGCCGGCAGCGCGATCTGGACCCGCTGGAAACCTTTCGCAGCCTGCTGGCAGAGTACGCACCCGGGCGTATCCGCGCACCCTTCAACACCGGCGCCCGGCAACAGGCTGGATTCGGGTCCGACGAAATGGTCCTGCTCGAAGAGCTTGCCCGCTCGAGGCGATAATCCTACGCCGGCGTTTGCCAGCCGGGAGCTCCCGGCCGGCAGACGGGTACGATATCCCGTAGCCGGCATCCGTGCGGCGTGCATTCCAGCAGGCTGCCTTGCCGGTACCAGTCACCGAGCACCATCCGCCGGGCGGGTTTGCCCGCGATTTCAAACTCGTGTATTCCGGGACGGTGGGTATGCCCGTGGATAAGCTGTTGCACCCCGTGGTCAGTCATGAATCGGGCCACCGTATCGGGGTTGACGTCCCTGATGGATTCCGGTTTTTTCCTGGTGCTTGCACGACTCTTCCCGCGCAACGCCTGCGCGATGTCGCGGCGCGCCTGCAGGGACTGCCGCAGAAAGGCCTGTTGCCAGCGGGAATCGCGCACCCCGGCGCGGAATGCCTGGTAGTCCACATCATTCGTACACAGGATATCGCCGTGCATCAGCAATACGGGCGTTCCGTAGAGGTCGATCCGCGCCGGGTCGTCGAGCAGCCGGCAGCCGCTACAGGCGGCGAATTGCTCTCCGATCAGGAAATCCCGGTTGCCGTGCAGGAGATGCACCGGTGTACCCGCGGTGACGCAGGAGCGCAGACCGTCCGTGATCGCACGGCCGAGGAGGCTGTCGTCATCATCACCGGGCCAGAGTTCGAACAGGTCGCCGAGTATATAGACGGCGTCGGCATTCCTGCCGAGCGTGTCGAGAACATCGAGAAAAAGCCGGGCGATCTGCGGTCGTGAAGCATCGAGATGCAGATCGGAGAGGAACAGGGTGCCCGGCATCCCGTTGCCTCCTTGTGTCAGTCCTCCACGACCGTCACTTTATCGATGACGATCTCGTCAACCGGTACATCCTGCATGCGGGAACGGTTGCCGGTCTGTACGTGTTCAATGGCGTGCACCACATCCATACCGTCCGTCACTTTCCCGAACACGCAATAGCCCCAGCCCTGCGGAGTCTGGGCGGTATGATCGAGGAAACCGTTATCCTTGACGTTGATGAAGAACTGGGCGGTCGCCGAATGCGGATCGCCGGTGCGGGCCATGGCGATCGTGCCGGTGGTATTCTTCAGGCCGTTGCCGGCTTCGTTTTTGATCGGCGCCCGGGTGGATTTTTGTTTCATGTCTGCATTAAAACCACCACCCTGTATCATGAAGCCGGGTATGACGCGATGGAAAATCGTGCCGTCGTAAAAGCCGGCCCTGGCATACTCAACAAAATTTGCCACCGTTTCCGGTGCATTTTTCCCATCCAGTTCCAGCGTGATCACGCCTTTGTTTGTTTCCATGCGAACGGTCACAATGCCTGCTCCTTTTGAGTCAGTGTCAGATGAATATCCGGCGATCGGCAGAAATCCGAGCACGACGGACAGGAATAACCCAGCTATGCGTTGCATTTGCCACCTCTGTTTAACAGTCAGCAATCGGGCAATCATATAGGCTTTGGCCGTGTTTTCAAGCCCGCGAAGGTGATTCCCGTCGCGCTTTCCGCTACCATGGCCGCGCCTCCGGATTCACGAAATCATACTGTCCGCCACGATGAACACGATCAAGATTTACAACAGCCTGACTGGTGACAAGGAAACCTTCGTCCCTCTTGAGGCGGGCAAGGTTCGCATGTACGTCTGCGGTATGACGGTCTATGACTACTGCCATCTGGGACATGCACGTGTCATGGTGGTATTCGATGTCGTGACCCGCTACCTGCGGCATCTCGGTTACGATGTCACCTACGTGCGTAACATTACCGATATCGACGACAAGATCATCCGGCGCGCCAATGAGAACGGCGAACCGACACAGCAGCTCACCTCACGCTTCATTTCCATCATGCATGAAGACGCCGCCGCGCTGGGTGTGCTGGAGCCGGACCTGGAGCCGCGCGCCACCTCATCGATGGATGACATCATCGGCATGATCCGCACCCTGATGGAGAAGGGCTATGCCTATGCAGGCGATAACGGCGATATCTATTACGACGTCAGCCGTTTCGGGAATTACGGACGCCTCTCGGGCAAGAAGCTTGA
>JBAVKA010000021.1:0-52436 GCA_049688075.1 Gammaproteobacteria bacterium | reverse complement strand
GCAGCACCTCGACGAACAGCGGCGGCAGGCTGGAGATGGCGAACAGGCTGACGCGCTCCGGCACACCCGCGGGCGGGTCGACACGGCCAAGACGTGTAAGCAGGCGTTCGGTGACGGCGAGGCGGTGTTGTCTGATCCCGCGGGTCAGGCGGCGCCATAACACCGCCTGCCACTGCCCGTCCTTTCCTGCGCCCCAGTCACGCAACAGCTGCGGCCGGTAGAACTGGTAACGGTCGAAAACCTCCGCGATCCGGCCGGCGAGCTGAAACCGCTTCAGCCCACCGGCATCCTGCCGCAGGTAGTGAGCGATGGAGGCGAACGCCGGCTCCTCGATCAGCTCCGGCAGCAGCGCGTAGACCTTCCAGGTCATCACATCGGGTGACAGCGGGTCGGTCTCGGGCAGATCGCCGGGCAGCTCGCAGGCGAGTTGCCAGATGAACGAGGCCGGCAGCGGATAGCGGTAATTGGCTGCCACCCCGTGCCGGGCAGCGAGCGACAGGTTGACCCAGCGCGCCATGGCGGGACTCGGCGTCACCACCAACTCGGACAACAACGGCGAAGACAACGGCTCATCATTGAGCCGGTCCGCCAGCCGCTTTAACAGCAACTCGACGCGATTGGAACGGCAGATATGCAGCATGGGCTCGGATGCTATTCAACCACAATTAACGCCTGTCTCCAGCACAGGTAGAAGGTTGGAATATGTATATGAATGCAGGAGCGAGCTTGCTCGCGAACACCGCGTTTAATATTAAGCAGGTTCGCGAGCAAGCTCACTCCTGCAAGTGAATCCTGATTTACCGAGGTAGCCATAATGTCATTTTTTCTCGATGTTCCCTCACCCCGGCCCTCTACCTGAGGCAGAGGGGGTGTACCATTGTTGCAGCAACTCGCGCCTGCTACAGGCTATGCACGGTCACCGGTACGGCTGCGTCCAGCGCCTTTGCCTGCTCCACCAGCCGCGCGTGGTGGGTGAACAGGATTACCTGGGTACGGCGCGCCAGCTCCGCCAGCATGCCCAGCGTCGCCTGCGCGCGCGCATCATCGAAATGCACCAGGATGTCATCGACGATAAATGGCATGGGCTCGGCGCTTTCCATGTACTTCTCCAGCGATGCCAGACGCAGCGCCAGGTACAGCTGGTCACGGGTTCCGGAACTCATGCCTTCCACGTAGACCCGGTCATCATTGGGTCGCACGCCCACAAGGACAGGTTCGTCTTTCTCGTTGAAGTTGGCGCGAAGACCGGCGAACGAGCCCTGCGTCAGCACCGTGAAGTGTTCACTGGCACGCTCAAGCAGCGGCCCCTGGTGCTGCTGGCGGTAGCGTTCGACCTCGTTACGCAGTATCCGTGAGGCCAGTTTCACTCGGACATACTGCTCCGCATTCGAGCGTATCCTCACAAGCACCGACTGCGCTTCATCGGCCAGCACTGCGGCGTCATCACTGCCGTCCATCCGTTCCAGTTCATTCTCCTGCTTTCCCTTCGCCTCGTGCAGTTCTGTTATTCGCGGCTGAAGCTCCTCATCGATCCGGCTTGTCAGCACCTCGATCTCACCGGGTAGCGTATCCGGGTTGGCCGCAGCGACCTCAACCTCGAGAGCGGCCAGCGCGACGCCTTCACCGATTACCCGAAGCTCCTGCTCCAGCGTCTCGATCCTGCGCCTGAGCGCCAGGAACTCACTCGAGCGGCGTTCTGCCAGCTCCAGTTCCGAGTCCTCCTTGCATTGCGCCTCCCTGCACAAGGCGTCGAGCCGCTCTGTCATCGTCTTGCGAGTTGCCTCGGCCACCTTGATACGTTCCTGTGCATCTTGTATCTGTTGTTCCAGTTGCTGCCGCCGGGTGTCCTCTTTCCCGGTCTCGCTAAGCAGTGTTTTGAGCCGCGTGACTGACTCCTCCGCAGGCAGTTCTGCCAGTTCGGGCGCCACACGGGTCACCACGCTTGCAACGTCCTCACGGAATGCCCTCGCATCCGTCCTGATACACTCGATACGAATGCGCAGGTCTTCAGCGTCTTTCAGCTTGCCGGAGAGCGTCCTGATATTCTCCAGCATCTCCGTCACCTCTGCAGGGAGTGCATCAGCCCCAAGGCCAAGGTCACCGACAACCGCGAGCCATTGCCCTCGCCATGTCTCGAGTGCCTCGTTCGCTTCCTGCTGTTCCAGCCGTGCGCTCTCCAGCTCCTGCTCCAGCGCCTGGATATCCGTATCCAGCGTCAGGCGCTGCCTGGCGAGAGCCTCGATCCTGCCGACCACCGCTTCGCTCTCGACCAGCAGCGCCTCGAGTGATTCAGTCGCGGGTACGTCTCCCCCGAGCGCGCTGAGTTCCTGATGCAGTGCCTGGCTATGCAACTCCAGCCGGGTCTTGAGGTCGCCGATGAGCCGGCGCTGCTCGTTCAGCTGGGCAATGCGTGCCTGCAGCTTTTCCATATTTTCCAGCCAGGCGCGCATCTGCCGCGGCGGCAGAGGCTGAATCGCCACGAGTTCCCACAAGCCGACCCATTCGCTGTCGAGTTGTTGTTTCTCTACCCGACAGGCTTCAAGTTGCCGCTCGCCCTCCTCGGTACGCTTTCCGGCGTCTGCCAGCGTAGCCAGTGACCTCGCTCGCTTTTGCACGTGCTCCGCCTCGCGCCGCAGGCGGTCCGCAATGTCATCCGCATCAACCAGTCGGAACTCGAATGCCTCGGGTAGCGCACGCTCCGGATCAAGCGCACGCGCCTCCGCATCGACTACCTCGCCCTCCAGCCACTGTCGGCGTAACAGCCCCCAGGCGCGATCACGCCCGGCACGGACATCCAGCAGGTCCTGTTCGGCCGGGACTGCGCCGGTATGCTGGATCTCGTCAAGCTGCTTTTGTGCTTCAAGTACCGTATCGGCGTATTCGTCCTGCTTTTCTTCGAGACGCTGGACCCGCCTGGTCAGATCTGCGTATGCCTGCTCAAACCGGTCGATGCTCTCGCGTGCCGGCAACGGCAGGCCGGGAATGTCATCGAGTGTGCCATTCCACAGTGAACCTAGCCGGGACAGGTCATCCAGGCACGCCTGCTCGAGCGATTCGAGCTGACTCTGGCCTGAGCGCAGCAGCTCATCCAGATCACCTTGCTTCCTGGCCAGCACCACCTGCCTGCGCAGCGCCTCAGGAGGAGCCACCTCTGCAAGTTTCTCGCGGGCAGCAAGTGCCTGCTGCAACCTTGTCCCCAGTCTGCGCAGCGCCTTTCCACCCTGGGACACGCGTTCCATCAGCGCCTGCCGCTGGTTGCCAAGCTCCGTAATGCGGACGCCTTTCCTGATAACCGGTTGCAGCGACTCGACATCCGCCAGGACGAGTTCCGGACGTACCGTCCTGAGCAGGAATTCTGCGTCTGTGAGCAGTTGACTGCGCTGTGCCTCCAGATGTGGGCAGTCTTGCATGGCCTTGCGGTGTACGGCCAGCCGGGCATGCAGGGCCTCGATGGTTTCACCGAGCGCCAGCACCTCCCTGTTCACCGCGATGGTACCGACACGTTCCTGCAAGCTGCCCAGGCTCGCGGTTGCACTGTTGGCCATGGCTCGCGCCTTCTCCAGTTCGAGTGTGGCCGCCTGACGGCGTTTACCGAAGTCATCCGGCAGCACAACAACGTTGCCGAGCGCCTCAAGTTGTTCCAGCAACTCACGCCGCTCTGTGATCTTCGGTAATGCATGCCGTATGCGTTGCAACCGGTTGTGCTCGGCTTTGCACTGCACCAGCTCGTCTTGTACCTGCTCCAGATCCTTAATGGTCCGCTCCAGCGCCTTGCGCGCTTCACCCCATTCCCGCGATGACAGCGACTGCGTCTTTATGGACTTTTGGAGTTCGGCGTATACCTTCAGACTTGCATTGATAACCTGAGTGGATCCACGCGGCTTGAACAGCACATCAGCTTCACTCTCCAGCTCTTCCAGTACGGCATGCAGGGCCGCGCTGCCCATGGAGGCGGCAAACAGCGCCTGTCCGACCTCCCCCTTTTGCTCCAGGATTTCCTGCCCGCCCCGGACCAGTGCCTCGTGATCGATGCCGAACAGCATCTCGAACACCTTGGCGCCAACACCATGGAGAAATGGCGCCAGCACGTTGTCCACGAGCTGGCCACCGTCCGGCGACAGCAGGGTGTTCTTGTTGCCCTTGCGCCTGATGACCGCGAGTTCACGGCCGTCATGACTCCGCAATGTGCCGCCAATCCGGAGGTCCTTGTTCTCGTACCTGAAGTTGTCGGTCGTCCGTGGATCGATTCCAAACAGCAATGCCTTCAGACCGCGCAGCGAGGAACTCTTGCCCGCCTCGTTAGGCCCATAGATGATGTGCAGCCCGCCGCCGGGCGAGGAAAAATCCAGCAGCCGGTCGCTGAACGGGCCAAAGGCAAGCAGGTTGAGTTCCCGGATCTCCACTAGGAGCCTGTCCGAGTAATGGGGGCCGTAGCGAGAAAGTGGCACGGCGAGAACAGATGCACGCAAATTCGAGGAGAATAGTGGGCGCTATTTGACGAGGATTTGCGTACATATGGGCTGTCGTGGCGCTTTCGTAGTAGGTTCATCATTACTCGGACAGGCTCCTAGGCATCACCCGAACTGACGAGACGGTGCACCAGGAGTTCCTTAATGTCCTCCATCAGGCTGGCCAGGTAGCCGGGATCGACCGGATCGTAACGATCCTCGCCGACCAGCAGTTCCGGCGGGAGCTTCAGGCGCAAATCGGCTACTTCAGCGGCGAGCCCCTCGACGCCGGAAGCGTCAATCTCGAGTGCATGGATCGCACGCAGCAACCCGCCCAGCGCATCGTCCCGCTCAAGCAGTTCGTCCAGCGCGACTGCCTGGCTTGTCACGATGGCCACCTTCTCCAGCCACAACCCCGCTCCGCCAAGATCTGATGCAAGTGCGCGGTACTCCTGAATCCAGTGAATGCTCTCCGAGTGCAGTGTTGAGTGCACGGGACTGCTGCCCTGCAAAATCAGTCTGGCGGCAACGGGACGTTCGTCGGCATCGTCCAGCGCCTGCTGCAGTGCCTCCCGCACCTGATCATAGATTTCATCGAGTGAGGCACTGTCCGTCACATCCACCACGCACCGGGCCCAGCGCAGAACATCAAGGTCGCGATGTTCGACCGCTGCCACTTCGCCATCTGTAACGGTAACCAGCGTGCAGCCCTTGGGACCGGTCTCGCGCGCGTGACGTCCCTGAATATTGCCCGGGAATACGATCCAGGGATCCTGACTGACCACCTCGCGGTTGTGGACATGACCCAGCGCCCAGTAGTGATACCCCTTGGAACGCAGGCCATCAACCGTGCAGGGCGCATAGGGTTCATGGCCCGGCTTGCCGTCCAGGCAGGTGTGCAGCAGGCCAATATTGAACAGATGCGGATCCGCTTGCGGGTAGGCACTGGAAAGGTCTTCCGTCACCTCGCGCCTTGCGAAGCCCTGCCCGTGCACTGCCAGGCCCAGTTCCTCGAGCACTACCGTTTCCGGCTTGCTGATGGAAAACAGGGTGACATTGTCCGGCAGGCGCAGCTGCCTGGTAATCTGGCTGGCCGCGTCATGATTACCTGCCACGATGAACACATGGATGCCGGCGGAATCCAGCTGCCGCATCCGGTCAATGAAATACAGTCCGGTGTTGTAGTCCTTCCAGTCGCCGTCGTAGAGGTCGCCGGCGAACAACACGCACGCAACTTCCTCTTCGATAGCGAGTTCGATCAGTTTATCCAAGGCACGCCGCGTGGCGCTGCGAATTTCATCAACGGGGGCGCCCTCGTAGCGCTCGAGCCCGCGGAGCGGACTGTCGAGATGCACATCGGCGGCGTGGAGAAATTTCATGATATTCTACATTCAATAATAAATATAGATTATTGTTTATAATATTTTTTATAGATCATCTTGTGGTGTTCTTGTAGGAGTTGACCAGCATCAGAAATCAGGTGTCGCTATCTTCGCATAGCGAGTAGCTCACCAGGTGAGCCTGACTATAAACGATCGGATGCAACCTGAGAGGAAAAAAACGTCAGACCTGACAGTCAGCGTGAATTACGGTGTGTCGTAACAAGTCAATCCTAATCCCTTGATATCATTGATCCTGATCGATGACAGAACCCGGCAGCTCTGGCCTGCGGGGGAAAAGCCGGGTGAAGCATACCGGCACTATGCCATGCCGCGATACCGTCATCAGCGCGGTCGTTCGACCGACGGCTTGCGCTTGCGCTTCCCCTTTTCCTCTTGACCGGTTTTGCGGCTGCTCTCCTGCCAGGGCGGCAGGCCGGTATGCCGGGTCAGCACCGCCCCCTTGAGGCGCCGTTGATGCGCCTGCCCGGAGTTCTTGCGGCGCGGCGCCCGGTAGTCCTTCCTTTCGTTTGGCCGTTCGCGCGGTATCAGCTGGTGGGGGCCATCGCCGATCAAATCCGCACGTCCCATCGCCATGAGCGCCTTGCGCAACAGCGGCCAGTGCTGCGGGTCGTGGTAGCGCAGGAACGCCTTGTGCAGTCTGCGCCGCCGGGCGTCCTTGACGACATCCACCCCCTCACCCTTGTAACGTACCCGCCGCAACGGATTCCTGCCCGAGTGATACATGGCCGTGGCGGTGGCCATCGGCGAGGGATAGAACGCCTGCACCTGGTCGGCGCGGAAACCGTTGTGCTTCAGCCAGAGCGCCAGGTTGACCATGTCCTCGTCACGCGTGCCAGGATGGGCGGCGATGAAATACGGGATCAGGTACTGCTCCTTGCCAGCCTCTGAGGAAAATTTCTCGAACAGCCGCCTGAAGTCTTCGTAGGCCCCGACCCCCGGCTTCATCATCATCGACAGGGGACCTTCCTCGGTATGCTCCGGCGCGATTTTCAGGTAGCCGCCGACATGGTGGGTGACCAGTTCCTTCACGTACTCCGGATCGCGCACCGCGAGATCGTAGCGCAGCCCGGAGGCGATCAGCACCTTCCTGATGCCGGGAAGCTTGCGGGCTTCCCGGTAGAGTCGCGTGAGCGCGGAATGGTCGGTGTCGAGGTTTGGACAGATGCCTGGATAAACGCAGCTCGGCTTGCGGCAAGCGGCCTCGATGTCGCGGCTTTTGCAGGCGATGCGGTACATGTTGGCGGTGGGACCGCCGAGGTCCGAGATGACACCGGTGAACCCCGGGACCTTGTCGCGGACATCCTCGATTTCCCGCAGGATCGAGTCCTGCGAGCGGTTCTGTATGATGCGGCCCTCATGTTCGGTGATGGAACAGAAGGTACAGCCGCCGAAACAGCCGCGCATGATATTGACCGAGAAGCGGATCATCTCCCAGGCCGGGACAGGCTCACCGCGGTAGCGTGGGTGGGGCACACGCGCGAACAGCATCCCGAACACGTAGTCCATTTCCTCGGTACTGAGCGGAATCGGCGGCGGGTTCAGCCAGACATCGACCGTGCCGTGCTGCTGCACCAGCGCCCGGGCATTGCCGGGATTGGTTTCGAGATGCAGCACCCGGCTGGCGTGGGCATAGAGCACGGCATCGTTGCGCACCTTCTCGAACGAAGGCAGGCGGATCACGGTGCGCGCTCGCTCCAGCTGCGGCCGGGGCGGCGGGATCAACGGTGAGCCGTGCTCGTCGAAGCCGTAGCGGGCGCCGTTGCGTCGTTCCCGCTCGCAGGCATCCATCGCCTGGATGTTGATATAGGGGTTGATGACGCTGTCTAACCTGCCCGGGCGGTCGATGCGGGTGGAATCGACTTCCCACCAGTCCGCGGGAGTGTCTCGGCGGATGAGGACGGTGCCGCGCACATCGGTAATATCCGCGATCGACTCGCCGCGAGCGAGGCGGTGCGCCAGCTCCACCACGGCCCGTTCGGCGTTGCCGTAGAGCAGGATGTCGGCGCCGGCGTCCACCAGCAGCGAACGGCGCACCGTGTCCTGCCAGTAATCGTAGTGGGCGATGCGCCGCAGCGAGGCCTCGATGCCCCCAAGTACCAGCGGCACGTCCGGCCAGGCCTCCCGGCAGCGTTGCGCATACACCAGCGAGCAGCGATCCGGGCGCTTGCCGGCGCGTCCGCCGGGGGTGTAGGCGTCGTCGGAACGGGGTTTGCGGTCTGCGGTATAGCGGTTGATCATCGAATCCATGTTGCCGGCGGTGACACCGAAGAAGAGATTCGGCCGACCGAGTGCCTCGAACGCCGATCGCGAATGCCAGTCCGGCTGGGCGACCATGCCGACGCGGAACCCCTGAGCCTCCAGCAGCCGCCCGATGACGGCCATGCCGAAAGACGGGTGATCAACGTAGGCGTCACCGGTGACCAGGATGATGTCGCAGGAGTCCCAGCCCAGGTCATCCATTTCCGCGCGGCTCATGGGCAGAAACGGGGCGTTGCCAAAGCATTCGGCCCAGTACTTAGGGTAATCGAACAGGGAGGTGTGAACGGCGGAAATGGCAACGGCTGACATGGGTGGATCCGGATTCAGGGTGACCAGTGTAGCGAAAATGCCACCGCTTTACATGCTGCATCGCAACCGGGCCGGCCGCGCTATTTGCGCTGTTTGAACCTCACGACGTTATCCGGCGCACGAACGGTTTGTTTTACCTGTCGGGCCGGGTCGCGTTCCGGTTCCCGACCGTGTGCCGACTGCGGATCATACCCGGTTCCGCACCGGCGCCGTTTTGCGAACCTGCGCTCATCGAGGAACCCCAATGTCAGGAAAACCAGCAGCGCCACCCCCAGGACGAGGTAATAAATGAGCACGATGCTGCCGATCAGTTCAAGCATGGGATACCCTGTTCAGGAAACTTCCCGGCACGAGCACGCGACGTACACGGACACACACCACTCATTCAGAGAGTCCCGCCGCGGCTTCGCCCCCGGCAGCGCCCTCCAGGCGGGCAACCATCGGCAGGAAGATGTTTTTCATTTCCTCGCGAGCGCACGTCAGGCAATGCGCCAGGCGCCAGTCGATTTCCGGCTGCATGCGGCCGATCTGCTCGGCGCGCCGCGCCGCCGTTGCGGCATAATCCGGCGATTCCGGCAAACCCAGCAGCAGGGCCAGCGCCACATTCATTTCAATCGGTATCTCGATCTCACCCTCGAGGGTGGCGGCGCTGACTGCCAGGGTGTCGAGCGCCCCTTCGATCAGATCCAGGGCCTGCTTGCTGCGGCGTCCCCTGCCGGTCGTGAACTCAAGCAAGCGGTGCTGGTGTACTGCGACCTGCCGCGCCACGGCGCGGCCATAGGTCCACCGCACCAGCTCGAGATAGGCATGCTGCTGGTAGGCGCGCGTACCCGTGATGAACACTTCCCGGTAGGGGTTTAAGGCACCCTCATCGACGTGCATCCGTTCAAGCAGGGCATCCTGCCGGGTCAGGTATTCGATCGGCAACGCCGCCAGACTGTAGAGCTGAATTTTTACCGTTATCCCCACAATGGAACTCCCGGCTGGTGGTTTAGGGCTGAAACAAGTCCTCCGAGGACTACCACCCTAGCCGGATCCTGCTACGCTTGGTTAATCATCAGGCGCCATTGACTTATCCGTCGGGACAAAACCGGAACCATGGGCTACACGACACCGGAAATCACTACACTGGGCAGCGTTGCGGGCTTGATCGCAACGACGCTGCGCGCCTGCGGATGTGATCCGGAACCGTTGTTTGCCGCGGCGGGCATCGATTTGAGCAGGGCCACAGACCCTCATGCACGCTTTCCCATGACGCGGATGCAGAAACTGTGGAAGCTGGCCGTGGAGGCAAGCGGCGACCCCTGTCTGGGGCTGGCTGCCGCACGCCTGTTCCAGCCCGCCCTGCTGCACGGGCTGGGCCTTGCCTGGCTGGTCAGTGATACCCTGCTGGACGCGTTTGGCCGTCTGGTGCGCTATGCACGCCTGATCAATAGCGCTCTGCTTTTCCGCCTGGAAGAACACCCGGATTCCATCGACCTGATTACCGTGCTCCCGGAATCACTCCCGCCGGACTTCGAGTATGCGGCGACAGACCTTGGAATTGCGGCCTTTCTGCGCATGTGCCAGATAACGGCGGGTCATCCGATTCTGCCCTGCCATGTCACACTGCAGCGACCACAACCGTACTGTCTCGCGCAGTTTGAAGAAATGTTCGGCGTTTCCATCGAATACGGGGCTCCCGTCAACCGAATCTGCTTCGATCGGGATCTGCTCGCCCGTCACCTCGCATCGGCCAATCCGGAACTCGCGCGGATCAACGACCAGGTCGTGATGGATTACCTGGCGCGCTTCGACCGGGACAGCATCGCCATGCAGGTACGCTCAAAGATCATTCACCAGCTCCCGGACGGCATCCCGAAGCAGGAAACGATTGCCGACACACTGCACGTCAGCCTGCGCAGCCTGCAGCGCAAGCTTAAAGAGGAAGACACCAGTTTCAAGGATCTGCTGGAGGAGACCCGACGACAGCTCGCCCTGCAATATCTTCGGGATTCCCGGCGGAGCATTGGCGAGATCACCTACCTGCTGGGTTTCTCCGAACCCAGCAACTTCACCCGCGCTTTCAGGCGATGGACCGGAAAATCACCGGTGCAATACCGGATGACCGGGAAATCAGCCTTTGGGGGCTAGAGCGTCACAGGGGTGATAAAACCCTCGGGTTTGATGGCCAGCACCGAACAATCGATGCGGTTGAGGATGGTTTCCGCGGTGTTGCCGATGAGGATTCCCGCGATGCCGGCATGCCGGATCGTTCCCATCACGATAAGCTCGGCCTGCAGTTCCTCGGCCAGTTGCGGAATCGCCCGGCGCGCCCGACCCTTTACAAGGCGAGTTTGCGGTTTGACCTCCCGCCAGACATCCTTGCCCGCCCAGCTCTCCGCGCAGCTCATCAGCTCGTTCAGCCTGCGCTCTTTGCAGGCCTGAGTTTCTCCGACATACTCATTGATTTCATCTTCCGTCAGTCCGCTTGCCCGGGTTTTCAACAGCTCCGCACTCTGGGGATACCAGGCATGCCCGACATACAGCTCACTGTGCTCCCGCTGCGCCAGGGAGGCGGCCAGGTCCATGATATCCCGGTTGAGTGTGCTTTCCCGTTCCGTGCCGCTGAACTCATCGAAATCCATGGCGGCCAGTATGCGGTGGTAGGGTTTGTCATGACCGTGTTTGTGCAGCCATACCGGACAGGGACATTTACGCAGCAGGTGCATGTCGGTGCTGCCGAACACCCGGGTAATCAGGCCACTCTTGTCGGCCGCCTTGATAACCAGATCGTGGCGGTTACGCAAAACCTCGCGGATGATTCCCAGGAACGGAGTTCCGGTGAGCACCTCGATATCGATATCGATTTTCTGGCGGCGCGGCGCCACCAGTTCCTCCATCTGCTCGCGGCTCTCCTCAATCAGGGTATTGCGCAGGACATCCGTCGACAGTACCGGAACCGGCACTCCGATGTCGGGTTCAACTTCCTCGAGCACCTCGATGACCTTCAGTCGCGCCGCGTTCTCCTCGGCCAGCACCGCCGCCCGCTCAAACGCCGAGGTATCTTCAACCGCCAGCTGGTGAACAAACAGAATATTCCTGAATCGTTTCACAACCCGTGCCCCGTACCCATTAATTCGATGATCGATGGTAACCCAAATGCCGGTCGCACGTTACCCGCAGGGCGCGAGGTGCACGCAGTCATTACCGCCCCCTGCCCGCCGCAGATTACGCCGCGATCAGTCCCCGGGCTTTGCCCCCGGTGAATCCGGTTCTCCCCTCTGCAGAGAAGTGTTCTTCTCACGGAAGGGCGCTGCCAGGGGCTCGCCGATAAAGACGCCCTGCCCCGGCCAGGCGACACTTTTCCAGTAAGCCTCCAGCAGCGTTTCGCCGTTCAGGTAGCGGTCGACCACAATATCGGGCCGCGGAAACTTCTGCGTGAACGCGCAGGGCTCGACCACCGTGCCGTAGCTTCCCGTTGCGCCTGCTTCCAGCCAGCGCAGGCTGCTCATCTGCTTGCTGTCGGTCAGTTGACCTCCGGACGATGTCAGGTGGTCGGCAACAGCGCCTGGCAGAAAACGGTTGGTGTCGATCCCGGACACCCTGGCGAGCCCTGTAAAGTAGAACATTATATTTGTACGATATCTAATTGTATTTGAATATATTAATTTAAAATCGAAGCGATCCGACTGCATCAGCACAATGCCCGGATAAAATCGGCTTCGCACGTTTCTCGCGGCGTCTTTTGTGCTAACCAGGTACCCGGTACCCGGCGGGCGGGTGCCGTCCGCCGCAACCCCGCGATCGATCAGGCCCTTGACGTCATCGAAACTCCTTCCGGCCAACAGCATCGCCGGACGCCAGCCGTAATCTTCATGGGGACGCCGGCTGTCGGTGCTGAAATAGGGACTGGGCCGCGTCGCCTTGCAACCCCTGGCGCAGAATGCCTCGTCATAGCCGGCGGCAAAGGCCGTGGTGATCGACATGCAGCCTACCCGGTAAGGTTCGGTCCAGGTCAATGCGTAGGCCTGGACCGAGGGCGACACCCTGGCGTTCACCGTCGCCATGACCTGCTGGAACTCGCCGCGCGTCATCCCGGGCTTGCCCGCCGCGAAACTGACATGAATCAGATTGTTCTCCGGAATATGACGCTGCTGCGCATAATAGTCGCCGATGCGCCGGCTCAACGGATCGGCATCGTTCACGATGACCGCCAGGGTCGCGGATTCAATCGAACCGCCCGCAACGGAACCGGTTTCGTCACTCGCCACCGTGGCGTTGCAGGCGCAAGGCTGGATAAGCACCAGCAGCCAGGCCCTGCGGAGAAGCTGCCGGACAATCGGTTTTACGGTTTTCATAGACTGAACCAGTCGGACGACCCGGATCGTACGCCATGGCGTGCGGGGCGTTGTCACACGCCATCCCGGGTCACTACAGGGCATTCACCCATAAACACCGATTACGCCGCAAAGGCATGAAGTTCACGAATAAACCCATTAACAAAAACAATTGAATGACTTTGCGGTGAATTTATTTCTTTATGGATGAACACTATATAATGCCAGCTGCCGAACACGATACCTCAACATGACTACCGGAATAACCACAACAATATGAAAGACTTGCCCCCGGGCGGTGAACGCAGGGATCCCGATCGACTGGACCGTCGCAAAACACCGGCGCTTGCCGGTCATCTCGAATTGCTGGCCAAAATGAGCGGTCATCTGGCGGTCACACTCAACATCGAGGATACCATCGAGAAGGCGCTCGAACTGATTACCAACTACGTCAATGCCGAGGCGGGATCGCTTTTTCTTCTCGACGACAACGGGCTGCATCTGACCTGCAAGGCCAGCGTCGGCCCGGTCGATATTTGCGGCTTCACCTTGAAGTCCAGTGAAGGAATCGTTGGACAGTGCATCACCGAAAACGCCAGCCGCATGGTGCGCGATGTAAGCACGGACGCGAACTTCGCCCATACCGTTGATGATACCACCGGCTTCCACACCCGCTCCATCCTGTGCTCCCCCATGAGCACCCAGAACATTCGTCTCGGGGCTATCGAACTTATCAATAAAAAGGATGGGGACGGCCTGTTTACCGAGACGGACCTGATGATGCTGCAGACGCTGACCGCCGCCGCCGCGCTTGCCGTGCGAAATGCCCGCATGGCGGAAGTGCTCGTACAGCAGGAACGCGTCAACCGCGAAATCGAGCTTGCCATCGAAATGCAGCGCAGCCTGCTGCCCGCCGCGCGGCCGGCGCCGTTCCCGGTATGCGGCATCAACCTGCCAGCCTACGAGGTATCGGGGGATTTCTACGACTTCTACGAACTGGATGACGGGCGCATCTATTTCAGTCTGGGGGACGTCTCCGGAAAGGGCATGGATGCAGCGCTGCTCATGTCGAAAACGGCAAGCCTGTTCCGCTGCGTGGGAAAAACCCTGCATGATCCCGGCACACTGATGGTGACCATCAACAGGGAACTGTGCGAGACGGCCATACACGGTATGTTCGTTACCATGGTCTGCGGTATTCTGGACACCACCACCGGCAGCGTGCGACTGGCTAATGCCGGTCATGAACCGCCCCTGATACACCATGCTGATGGCAGCTACACCCAGGTGCCTGCCAGCGCCCCGCCTCTCGGTATCATGCCGCTGGACATCGGACTGGAGGGCATCCGGGAGGAGCTATTCACACTCGATGGTGGCACACTCTACATTTTTACGGATGGCGTCACCGAAGGCAGGCTGGCAAACGGAGCGCGACTTGATGTGCAGGGGATCAAGGCGATCATTACACGACATGCCGGAGATCCCGCCGCCACGCGAATTCAATCCGTCGTATCGACGCTGGGCGGCAGCGGGGAACAACGCCATGACGACATCACCATCCTGGCAGTGGAGGACCCGACTCGCCGGATGAAGAAAAACGACGCCGCCTGCTGCGCCGAGCAGCTGGTCAGCCTGACCTTCCCGGCGCGCGCCGAGGAACTGCATCCGGTACGGGAGGTGGTGCGCCAAACCTGCGAGAAATGCGGCTGCCCCCCCGCTCTGGCGCAGGACCTCGTCATCGCCATCGGGGAGGCCTGCCAGAATGTGGTCCGGCACGCCTACAAGGACATCGATGACGGGGAGGCCACCCTGGATATTCTGTGCCGGGACGGCATGCTGGAATTCTGCCTTCTGGATACTGCGCCGCCGGTTGATCGGGAAAAGGTCAAGCCCGTATGGCCGAAGGAGGTACACCCCGGAGGGCTGGGTCTGTGCCTGATTCACAACATCATGGACAGGGTGGAATACCTCCCGTCGCCTTCCGGCCGGGGAAATCTGCTGCGCATGATAAAATTCTTCAAGAGACACAAAAATGAAGCATGAAGTTATCAAAAAAGACGGAGCATCTATCGTCGTGCTGAAAGGCGATGTCGACCTTGAAAGCTCACCGGCCGCCCGCGAAGTCCTGCTGAAAAGCGTCGAAGGGGCTGGCATGGTACTGGTCGATCTTTCCAGCGTGACCTACATCGACAGTTCCGGTGTCGCCTCACTGGTCGAGGCGTTGCAGGCGGCGAAACGCAATGGCGGCAGATTTGCCCTGGTTGCGGCCAGTGATCCCACCCGGCGGGTTCTGGAGCTGGCGCGACTTGACAAGGTCTTTACCATGTACACGAGCGTTGATGAAGGTCTCAAGGCATGATCGCCGGATCCCTGCCCGCTGGCGCCGGTCACGAGACCAGTCGGCATCCGCCGGTATGACTGACCACCGCAGGAACGCCCGGGATATCCCCGGTTGATGCGCGGTATGATCGAGAAACTCGGTAAGGAATTCCTGTATCTGCTCGAGACTTGGGGCCGGATGGGCATCTTTTTCGCCACGACCCTGGTCAACATCCTCAAGCCGCCCTACACTCCCTACCCCGTTATCCGGCAGGTCTACTTCATCGGCGCCCGCTCAATCATCGTCATTCTGGTCACCGGTCTGTTTACCGGTATGGTGCTTGGATTGCAGGGTTATCACAATCTCAGGAAATTCGGTTCGGAGGAACTGCTCGGCTCGGCGGTCGCACTCAGCCTGATTCAGGAACTGGGGCCGGTGTTAACGGCGCTGATGGTGATCGGTCGCGCCGGATCGGCGATCTGCGCGGAGATTGGAATCATGCGCAATTCGGAACAGATCGATGCGCTGGAATGCATGGCGATCGATCCCTACAAGTTCCTCATTGCACCGAAGTTTATCGCCGCGCTGATCTCCCTGCCGGCGCTGACCTTCATCTTCAATATCCTTGGCATTGTGGGCGGGTATATCGCCGGGGTGGTCTTTCTGGGGGTTGCGAAAGGCGCCTACTTTCAGGCCATGTACGACAGTGTGGAATGGACGGATATCCGCCTGTGCGTCATCAAGTCCATGATTTTCGGCATCCTCATTGTATGGATCAGCTCTTACAAGGGCTTCTTCCTGCATCTGAACCGCGACGGAGTGTTCGGCGCCGAGGGAGTAAGCCGCGTCACGACAGATGCCGTGGTGCTCGCCTCGGTCACCACACTCGTCTGGGACTACCTGATCGGATCACTGGTGCTGTCATGAGCAGACCGCCAGCGTGCTTCAGTGAGAGGACAACTCGGAGCCTGTAATGAAAAAAATGAACCTGGAAATAATCGTGGGCCTCTTCCTGCTGGCGGGTTTCGCCAGCTTTTCCTTTATTGCCATAAAGATGGGCGATATCAGCCTGTTCAAGGAGGATTCATACCCCGTTTCGGCGCGTTTTGTTTCCATCAGCGGGCTTAAGGAGGGCGCGGTCGTCGAGCTTGCCGGCGTGAAGGTTGGCAAGGTATCCAGCATCGCGCTCGACGGCGGGGATTACGAGGCCGTGGTCCACTTGGATATCAGCAAGGCTGTCCGTCTCAGCGATGACAGCATTGCATCAATCAGGACAGCCGGTATTATTGGCGATCGATTCATCAAGCTGACTCCCGGCGGGTCGGAGGATTATCTGGGCCCGGGTGATGAGATTCAGGAAACCGAATCCGCCATCAGCCTGGAAGAACTGGTCAGCAAGTACATCTTTGAGAAAGAATAAGAGTGGTCACGAGAGCATTCATGAAAAAACTGCTTATACTGCTGCTGGTACTGGCCTACCCTCCGGGCGGTGTCTGCCTGGACCTGGGTTCCGACGCCGTTGAGGCGACCACCACGGATGCGGCCGGGGGCGCGCAACAAGATGAAGAGGAGATGTTTCCGTTTGACGAGGAGGAGGAACAATTCAAGGTATCTGACCCCCTCGAGCCCGTGAATCGCGGCATTTTCTGGTTTAATGACAAGTTGTATTTTTATATCTTCAAACCGGTTGCCAGGGGCTACCGGTGGGCCGTGCCCGAACCCTGGCGCGTGGCCGTACTGAATGTCTTTTCCAACCTCGCATCCCCGGTACGGATTATCAATGCTGGCCTCCAGGGTAAATTTTCGGACGCCGGGAATGAGATTACCCGTTTCTTCGTCAACACGACAATCGGGATTGGCGGCCTGTTCGATACGGCCAAGGACCATTTCGATTTAAGAAAACAGAACGAGGATACTGGCCAGACACTCGGACATTACGGCATCGGGCCGGGCATCTATCTGGTACTGCCGATCCTGGGACCCTCGAATGTCAGGGACGCAGTCGGCACGTTTGCCGATTCACGCATGGATCTGGTCTACTACCTGTTCGACGGCTGGACCTACTATGAGGTCAAGGGCTTTGAGAAAATCAACACCCTGTCGCTGGACAAGGATACCTACGAGAGTATAAAAAAGGAGGCACTGGACCCCTATCTGTTCGTACGGGACGCCTTCATGCAGTACCGCGAGAACAGGATCAGGAACTGAGCATCGGCATGGCAATACCTGAACCCGGTGTATGGAGTAAGGAGAGCGCGATGATGTTGAAACGGTTTTTCGTTCCGATACTGTTCGGCTTTATGGTGACGCTGACAAGCACGGTATTTGCCGTCGGCAACGCCACAGAATCAGTGCGCATGTCGGTAGAAGCCATCGTAGGCATACTCAAGGATGCCGGACTGGATCAACCCGCAAAGCGCGAGAAAATACGGGTAGTGATTGCCGAACGTTTTGATTTCCGTGCCATGTCCCAGCGCACCCTCGCCACTAACTGGAAAAAGGCGTCAAAGGAAGAACAGCAGCAATTCGTTGGACTGTTCGCAGAACTGATACAGAACACCTATATCGGCCGGGTAGAGGCCTACACCAATGAAGAGGTGAAATACCCCGGTGAGAAGATTACAAATGATCGCGCCGTGGTGGATACCCTGATCATTACCAGCAGCAAGGAGATACCCGTCACGTACAGGCTCTACCTGAAGGGTGACCGGTGGCTGGTCTACGACGTTAACATCGAGGGAGTCAGTCTGATCAGCAACTACCGCAATTCGTACCAGGAGATCGTGAAGCGGGAAGGCTTCGCCGGTCTGCTGGCGAAGATGGAAGAAAAAGTAAAGGAACTCGCCAACCAGCCATCCTAGTAATGCCGCTGGCTGCGGTCAGCGGTGAGCCTTGAGAGATAATCCTCCGCATTTACCGGCTCCTCACGGGGGCGTCGATTAAGCATATCCTGGATGGTTCCGTCCGTACTGTTGCGGATCTCGTCAACTGTGCCGGTCATCAGCACACGTCCGTCCCCCATTACCGTAATCCGGTCGGCAATCTTGAGAGCGCTTTCGAGCTCATGAGTGACCACAACTATGGTGACGCTCATGGCCTCCTTCAGGCGCAAAATCAGGCTGTCCAGCTCGGCCGAAACGACCGGATCGAGTCCAGCGGATGGTTCATCGAAGAACAGCAGACTCGGATCCATGATGATCGACCGCGCCAGCGCCACGCGTTTCAGCATGCCGCCGGAGAGTTCGGAGGGCATCAGGTTCTCGAAACCGGCCAGATTGACCACCTCGAGCTTCATGCGCGTCATGATACGGATCGTGGTCTCGTCGAGTCGCGTATGGAAGCGCAGGGGCAGTTCGATGTTCTCGGCAACGCTCAGGGATCCCAGCAAGGCCCCCCCCTGGAATGCCACGCCCATTTTACGGCGCAATTCAAAAAGCTCACGTCTGCCGATTTCTGTGACGTCCTTTCCCAGAATACGGATATGCCCGGAGGTAGGACGATTCAGGCCCAGCAGATTACGCATCAAGGTGGTCTTGCCCGAGCCGCTTCCGCCCATAATAACCATGATTTCACCCTGGCGGATGTCAAGATTTATCCCTTTCAGGATCTCCCGCGACCCGTAATGGGTCACGAGATCCTCGACTTCAATCACATTGCATACAGGTTTCGGTGTCATGTATTCAGGCTCTGGTGCGCCTGTGACAGGTAACAGGCGAGAGAAATTTGCTTCCTACTTTTACCCGAACAATCGCCCATCCACAAGCACGACTGCGAACACTCGCGTGCATGGTTACTCCCTCATTTTCACCTGATCCCAGTACCAGTCCAGGGTATCGAGATCGGTTTCGGTGACGCTGGTCCCGGCTTGATGGCAGAGTTGCTCGACCTGCTGGAAACGTTTTGTGAATTTCCGGTTCGCCCGGCGCAGGACAGATTCGGGTTCCGCTCCGGCATGCCGCACCAGATTGACCACGGCAAACAGCAGGTCCCCGGCCTCGTCCCTGATCGCCTCCTGGTCCGAGCCGTCCCCGATTTCGACACGCAGTTCCTCAAGTTCCTCTGCCACCTTGTCGAAGACACCCCGGATATCGTGCCAGTCGAATCCTGCGCGCGATGCCTTCTTCTGGAGCTTGTCGGCGCGCATCAGCGCCGGCAGCGCGAGTGGCACACCGTCGAGCACACTGCCCGAGTACGCTTTCCTCTCCTGCTGCTTGTGAGCCTCCCAGGCTTGAGTCTGCGCATCGGCATCGACAACCTCCGCATCCGCGAATACGTGGGGATGCCTGCGGATCATCTTGTCACAGATACCCTTCACGACATCGGAAAAATCAAACCATTCCGACTCACTGGCCATCCGGGCGTGAAAGACCACCTGGAACAGCAGATCACCCAACTCGTCCTGAAGGCCGGCCATGTCATCCCGCTCGATCGCATCAACGACCTCGCAGGCCTCCTCCAGGGTGTATGGCGCAATGCTGCGAAAATCCTGTTGCCGGTCCCAGGGGCAGCCGTTATCCGGGTTTCGCAGGCAGGCCATGATATCAAGCAGTGTCTGAATGGTTGCGGGTTTGTCATCGTTCACATGCATCAGGGCTGCTCCCTTGCCATTGCGGTGCAGTATATGACAGTTCCAGGAAAGAACATAAAGAACGCCGGTTAGCAGGAACGGTATTCTTGCTAAGGCAAAAAGATCACGGGGCAGGTTCAAGAACGTTCTTTATACCGGTGCCTCCTCGGAATGCGGCCCGAAGATGCTGCCTTCCTCTCCAAGGCTCAGCCGTGGGAGGAACAAAGGCGGTCTGCCGGACCCGCTACCAGTGGCGCACTGGACCTACATCGACATGAATGAAATTCGAGGAAGGGTAGCAACCGACACCACCAGCCTTCAAAGCCAGCGCGGCCTGATGCAGTTTTTCCAGGTCATAACCCGGCAACCGGATATCAATGGCCTTGCCCTGCATATGGTAGCTCCGCTTTGCAACGCCGGAGCTCCGGTTGCTCAACATCGCATTGGTGGCGGGGGAACGATAGCCGGAAATGATGTGGAAACTGTCTTTGCGTCCGGTCTTTGCCTGCAGCAAATACAGCAGATCCAGCAGCCGTTTATCCATGCGGTGTACATCACCGGTGCGGTGGTCGCGGAGAATCCGGTTAATCTCCTGCAATCCCTCAGGCTGATACTTTCCCTCCGACCAGTAGACAGTTTTCAGTGTTTCGTCGGTGTGGGTGTTGTAGAAACAGAGAGAACGTTCCAGCGGGGTATTTGGCTTGGCAAGTGCCGCGCGTGCGATCAGTGTGGCGGTTGCCCCCGCGCCAAGGCGCAAAAATCCGCGTCTGTTCATTACAGCAGCCCTCCATAGCGGTTACTTTCTTCTGATCGTGACAGTTCAATCACTCCAGATCGCGGGTAACTTGATGTATTCAAATACAATCAAATACATCCAATTCAAATAGCGGGCGATTATACCCGACCCGGTGCCTGCCCGACACCTGTCATCGGATCGATGGATCGCGCGGGAGCCAGGCCAGTTAATCCGGTCTGCATACACCGCTGATTGGTGATATCAGGCCCAGAGTGTCACGGGCGCTGCAATAATTGTGTGCGGCGCATCACCCATCAGTGGAAGCGGCCGGAAAACCAGACATTGACTTTGTGCGATTTATTCCTGTAGCGGCCGGCAACGAGCAAGGATAAAGCGGCATGTACAAAGCCCGGGAACAGTCCAGACACAGCGGCTGATAAGGCTGGGGAATAGGGGCTTACAGGCACATGACCTGTTCGGGTTTACAGAACCAGGACTGTTAGGGCCTGTTAACACTTGTATGGTCGTCGCGACGGAGGCCATTTTTTCACAAGACAAGGCAGCGTGCGTGCCGTGTAGTCAGGCTACACCAGTAAGCGCTAACGCAGGATTGCGGGAAAATGGCCCCGTCCCTGCGGGTTGCGCCTAAAATCAGGCCATGCGGCGTTGCTCGTCGTTCATTTAGGACCGCTAAACTTCACTCCTCGCGCCTTGCCTGGCCTGATTTCAGACAGCAACGCGGCGATCATACAAGTGTTAACAGGCCCTAGTGAATCGTGCCGTTCATGGCACTGATAATCCGGTCCTCAAGCTGGATACGGTCTGCAAGACATTCACCCAGGCTGGATAAATCCATCGCGAGAAATTCGACGCTGTTATCTAGCGAAACGGCTTCGTACTTGTCATTGAATCGCAGAATGACATCCGTCGTTTCGACAATTTTCGGATAAATCCTGTCGGCCATGTTAAGCACCGACTGCCTGCGTTCACGGTTGTCCGCCAGATAGCGGTACAACTGGAAATGAGCGCTGGCTGTATAGTCGATCAAGGCCTCACAGAAACGGCGAAGGGCGCGCTCAATCTCCGGATCGGCAGTAAAAGGTTGCCGACCTGCCAGTTCGGTCAGCAAGGACAACGTCTGCGTACGTGACTGAACCAGTGCATCCAGTTTCTCGCGTGATTTTGTACGTCGATCAACATCCGATTTGTGTTGGGATCCCATTTTGTGCTCCTGCCGATTGACAACCGGATAGATTGTAGCAAATCACACCCTGCCTGGCTGATATTCAGCACCGCCCGTGCTGAAGGACATCAACCGCTGGAGCCGCCTCACCCTTGCGAATCATCTCCCGTGGTTTGCGCCTGACTTGCCAGTGATCACCGCGGCCGCACGGCGTGACTGGTCATTGGGTAATATGGTGAAAATCAGCCGCTCAATAGTGGCGCCGGAACCCGTACGTTCCCGGGTTTAAACCATGCAAGGAAACCTTCGTCGCCAAAATGGCAGTGGTTGGAACCGGTCGTCACCCTGTGTTGGCGCCACTTTCCGTATACCGGAGCCATTCCCGCCCATCAGACAGGCCCCGATCATGCCATCTATCCCCTTAAGGGTAGGTGGTTAATTAAACTATTGTTTGTAATATTTATCTAAGGGGATCTTACCGATTACCCATGCAGTCCATGGCAAATAATTGTTGACTATATTGCTCAACTATTACTATCATCTTCCCCAAGGAAAACTGGATCGCACATTGTTGTCACAATGTTGTTTCTCTGCACGGAATGCGGGCAGGGTAACCGGAGAAGGTCCAACAGCACCGTATTCATCGAGGTTCTTATGAAGTTAACGACAAAAGGCCGTCATGCCATTACCGCAATGATGGAACTGGCCCTCCATCAGAAAGAAGGGCCGGTAACTCTGGCGGATATCTCCAACCAGCAGTCCATCTCGATTTCCTATCTTGAGCAATTGTTCGCAAAGCTGAGGCAGAACGGACTGGTAACAGGAATGCGTGGTCCCGGCGGGGGTTATTGTCTGGCCCGCCCGGCTAACGAGATCACCATCGCACAGGTTCTCAACGCGGTCGACGACCTGGTGAAACTCCAGGAAATTCCGCTAGCCGAAAGAGAGATTCCTGGCAGCCTGCTGATGTGGAGGCATCTAAGCAACCAGGTGTTTGATTACCTGGACGGGATAACACTGGCCGAGACGGTGGAAATTCAGAAGGAAAATACCCAGTCTGCGCTGTTTCACTCGGATTTGCAGAAAAGCGCCGCCTGACGACTTGTTATTTGGACTTGGTTCGCCTGGAGAAATTGAAATGGCTTACAGTGAAAAAGTACTCGACCACTACGAAAATCCGCGTAACGTGGGCTCCTTCGACAAGGATGACAAACAGGTCGGCACCGGTATGGTCGGCGCCCCGGCCTGCGGTGATGTGATGAAGCTGCAGATCAAGGTCAATGAGCGCGGCGTGATAGAAGACGCCCGGTTCAAGACCTATGGCTGTGGATCCGCGATAGCCTCCAGTTCGTTACTGACTGAATGGGTCAAGGGTAAAACACTTGACGAGGCGCGGGAAATAAAGAACACGGACATCGCCGAGGAACTGGCCCTGCCACCGGTGAAGGTTCACTGCTCAGTGCTGGCCGAGGACGCCATCAAGGCTGCGATCGAGAACTACCATCTGAAAAATATCGCGGAGCAGACGGCAGAAGTCTGATATGCGGTTGTCATTAGCGTCTGGTAAACGGGGCCATTCAACCCCGTTTACCATCGTGACCTGTCCGCCGGCTACGCCGGACATTTTCAATAACCCGGTTTTATCGCCATTACCGCCCTGCGGAATCGTCTCTTGTACCGACTGGCAGGGATAGCACGGCAACCGGCTGCGGCTTCCTGAACCGCACATTGTCTGATACGGGTATGCAGCGGCTTGTAATCCTGCTGATATACTGCAGGTCTGATGATAATCAAACCCCTGCAAGCGGCCGTAACCCGCCTTTACCCCCCACCCGCGACAGACTATCCACTGGAGGGACTCTATCTCGGACAGATACTGCGCCTCGGGGAAGGTACCGGTAAACCAGTTGTCTACAGCAACTTCATCACTTCCCTCGATGGCAGGATTGCCATTGCACAGGAAGGACGGTCCACACACCAGGTCCCCAGAGCGATAACCAATCTCCGTGACTGGCGGCTTTACCAGGAACTCGCTGGACAAGCTGATATCCTGATTACCAGCGGGCGCTACTTCAGACAAAGCGAGATCGAGGAGGCCCAGGACCGTCTGCCGGTGAGCAGCCACCAGCACTACAGCGATATTCGGGAATGGCGCAGTCGTCACGCCCAGGCGGCACAACCGGATATCGCCATACTGAGTCGCAGTCTTGACATTTCCCTGGAATCACTCAATCCGTATCGAGACCGCCGTATCATCGTTTTCACCGGCCGGCAGGCCGAGGCTAAGCGCATAGCCCGGCTCAGGGCACAAGGCGTCGAGGTCATTACCGCCGGAGAGGACAGGACGGTCGACGGCGCCGAACTCATCGCAATGCTGGCAGGCATGGGATACGCCAGCATCTACGCCATCGCCGGACCCGATGTTCTGCACACGCTATTGAAGGCAAGCGTATTGAACCGTCTCTACCTGACAACGACCCACCAGTTGCTGGCAGGAGAACATTTCGACACATTCACGCGTGGTGTCGGCTTTGATCCGGCGCTGGACATGCGACTGGTAAGCCTCTATCTCGACCAGTACGCACCCTCCGGGGCCAGCCAGTGGTTTTCCGTGTTTGAACCACGGAGCGGCTGACTCACTCTTGGCAGTCAAGATCCATGCCGATAAGATCTTTTATACGGGTGACAGGCACCTCCTTGCCGCGATTGATACCTTCGCAGCGTCGTGATTCCCGCCGCCAGTCCTGCTGGCGGTTTACGATCTCGGGCCAGAATGGATACGTGCGGCACTGCACGGGACGCACCGGGTAAATGCCGCACTCACCCCTGGCATCGAGAAACACACAGCGCCCGTCGTCTTGCCATGATGCCACCAGATCACTGTCCGGCAAGCGAGTCAGGTAACGGCGGCGAAACCAGCTGCGGGACAGATTGAGATGGGCTCGAATCCCTTCTGCCTCATGCTCATTCAGGAAGACGTAATAATCACCCCCGGCCACGCAGCAACGCCCGCAACGGGTGCACTCAAATCGCAGTGGCTGTCTTTCGTAAAACGGTTTCATAGCCTCACCTCCACAGGATCCCGTCAGAGCAGTTGCGATTTTGCAGTATCATCATCAGGGTCGCGCACCTCACGACCACCACAGGAGAAGCCATTGTCCCACAAGACCAGAACGGTATTCGAGGGTCGGGTTGTCGGACTTAACATCGAATCACTGACTCTTCCCAACGGAGAACCCCAGGAACTGGAAATTGTCCGCCACCCCGGTGGTGCGGCGGTCGTTGCACTGGACGAAGATCGACACGTCTGCCTGTTGCGCCAGTTCCGGCATGCCGCGGGCGGCTGGCTGTGGGAATTGCCGGCCGGCAAGCTCGAGAAGGAGGAAGAACCGCAAGCCACCGCCGCGCGTGAACTGGCTGAAGAGGCCGGACTGCGGGCAGGACACTGGCATCAACTCGGCACGGTGCTGATGACACCCGGCTTCTGCGATGAAAAAATCCATTTATATCTGGCCAGACAACTTACACCGGTCGCGTCACACCCGGAGCGCGATGAAGTGATCGAAATCCATTGGCTCCCCTTCGGCAGGGCGATCGATCAGGTGCGTGACGGTACCATCCATGACGCGAAGACCATGCTTGGATTACTGCTGGCGGAAACCTGTATTCGCTCCTGAAATCGAATCGCCACCACCACAGCCAACCACCAACAGCGCCATACCGGCAACCGCCATGAAATTGACCAAACGGCAGAAAATCCTGCGTTTCATTATTATCACCTTGTAGTTAACAAAAGCTCATGTCCGTAGTGTCAAAAATATAACGCACTTCGGATCGAATCTCCGGTTGAGTAGCATTCATGCAAGCAAATTCACAACAATATGCTTTAGATTCAAAAGGATTATCCTGCACCAACTACTCTGCCGAAGCTCCCGTATATATGCTATTGTCCGCAGCTAGTTCCATCCTGGCCTTAAAAAAACCCGGTAACATGGGATTCTCATGATCTTCTGCAGCAACTGCGGCGCAAGGTTAATCGTGAAAGTTCCCGCGGGCGATGACCGTCTTCGCCACGTGTGCGAAGCCTGCGACACCATTCACTACCAGAATCCGAAAATCGTGGCTGGCTGCATTCCGGACTGGGAAGGACGCCTGCTGCTGTGCCGCCGCGCCATCGAACCCCGCTACGGTCTGTGGACTCTGCCGGCAGGATTCATGGAAAACGGGGAAACGACCGAGCAGGCCGCCGCGCGCGAGACCTGGGAGGAAGCCCGCGCCCGCGTCGGCAAGATGAACCTCTACGGGGTTTTCAGCATCCCGCATATCAGCCAGGTCTACATGATGTTCCGCGCCTGCCTGGAAGAGAAAAGCTTCGGGCCCGGCCCTGAGAGCCTCGAGGTCAGACTGTTTGAAGAACACGAGATACCCTGGAGCGAACTGGCATTCCCGGTTGTCAAGCTCACCCTTAGAAAATACTGCAGCGACCTCAGGCAAAATCTCTTCCCGGTCCATGTGGAGGAGGTGATCCGCCATCCTCCCAGACCCGAGTGAACCGGTTGCTGAAAACCGGGACGACTTTTGCAACAACATAAGGAGCGGCATATGCGTACCAGCGCTTTATTCCTGTCATCAAGCCTGATCCTCGCGAGTTTCCCGGTGGCATCCGTGACGACAGACGGCGTCGAAATTCCCGATACCCTCACGGTGGCAAACGAAGGACCCGCGCTGGTACTGAACGGTGCTGGCGTCAGGGAAAAGCTGTTCCTCGATATTTATATAGGCGCGCTTTACCTGCCGGCGAAATCCGGCGATGCACAGGCAATTCTTTCCGGCAGGGGTCCTGCATGCGTAACGATGCATTTCCTCTACAAGCAAGTCAGCCGGGAAAAAATTACCGACGCATGGGAAGACGGTCTGGCCGCCAATCACACTGCGGCTGAAATGCAGGCACTCCAACCGCAACTCGAAAAATTCAACGCCCTCTTCCGCACCATGCACAAGGGTGAAGACATCCGGATCTGTTACCTGCCGGGCACCGGGACTGAAGTACGTATAAACGGCGAGCGGAGCGGCAATGTAGAGGGCGAAACCTTCTTCCATGCCCTGCTAGCAATCTGGCTGGGCGCTCACCCGGTCAGCAATGACCTGAAGCAGGGCATGCTGGGTCTCGACTGACACGATTATGCGCGGCGTGTTTCTTGACCTTCGCACGGTAGACCGGGGTGACCTCGACCTGACATTACTGCGTTCGGTCGTGTCGCAATGGACATGCCACGACTGGACCGCACCGTCCCAGGTCATTGATCGTGTCCAGGATGCCGATATCATCGTCACCAACAAGATCAGACTGGACGATGTCGCGCTTGAGTCAGCGCACACACTTAAGCTCGTGTGTATTGCAGCAACCGGAACCAACAATATCGATCTCGATGCATGCCGCGACCGGAAGATTACCGTCAGCAATGTCACCGGCTATGCCACCCCATCGGTCGTAGAGCATGTCTATGCACAGATACTCAACCTCATGCGACGGTTGCACGAATACCGCACGGCTATCGAGGAGGGTCGCTGGCAGAATGCAGATGACTTCTGCCTGCTGGATTTTCCTATCCGGGAACTGAACGGGTTGACCCTCGGTATTGTCGGGTATGGCGAACTTGGCCGTGCCGTCGCCGCGATGGGCAAGGCCTTCGGCATGAATATCCTGATCGCCGAACGTGCCGGAGCCTCCCTGCGTCCCGGCCGGGTCCCGCTGGACGAGCTGCTGGCAGCATGCCATGTGGTCAGTCTGCATTGCCCGTTGACAGAGAAAACGCGCAATTTGATCGGCGAGAGGGAACTCCGGCTGATGCGCCGGGACGCCATTCTGGTCAATACGGCGCGCGGCGGCATCGTCGATGAGGCCGCGCTGCTCGAGGCGTTACGCAGCCGTCTGATTGCCGGGGCCGCCATCGATGTGCTGAGCGAGGAACCGCCGCACCGCGGTAATCCCCTGCTGCAGCTGTCACTGCCGAACCTGCTGGTTACGTCACACATCGCTTGGGCCAGCATCAACGCCCGGCAGCGGCTCATCGACGAGATTGCAGCCAACATCAGAGCCTGGCTGGACGGCACACCCCGCAACCTTGTATGCCCCTGAAAACTCATCTCCGCGGCTGTTCCGGTATGACGAGACCGATACCCGATATCAAGGCCAACCTGCAGGCCGTCCGCGAGCGTATCCGACGTGCGGCCGCAGCGTCCGACAGGAATCCGGATGAAATTCGCCTGATCGCGGTGTCAAAAACCATGAGCAGTGCAGATATCATCCGCGCCATCGACGCCGGACAGCACATCTTCGGGGAAAGCACCGTGCAGGACGCCATGACCAAGCAGAAGCTCATGGAAGATCCGGTAAACGAATGGCACTTCATCGGTCATCTGCAAACCAACAAGGTCAAACATATCCCGGGGAACTTTGCGTGGCTGCATACACTGGACAGCCTGAAACTTGCCCGCAAGCTCTCCACATACGCCGAGGACAGAGGTGTCGTGGTAAACGTGCTGTTACAGATCAATATTGCAGATGACCCGGTCAAGTTCGGCATGAAACCGGACAGCGTCTTCACCTTCGTGGATGAGTTATTGCAAGCCAGCCTGAACGGCGTCAGGCCGCGCGGCCTGATGACCATTGGACGGCGAGAGGGCACCGCAGCCGACTGTCACCGGGCATTCTCGCAGCTGCGGAAACTGCGCGATGCCTGCGCCACGCGTTTTGGTGACAGCATGTTCCGTGAGCTGTCCATGGGCATGAGCGGTGACTTCGAGATTGCGGTCGCCGAGGGTTCCACCATGGTGCGCGTGGGTAGTGCGATCTTCGGGGAACGACCGGAAGGTCGCGAACATTCTTGCAGGGCGATTGACTGCACAAACACGGAGTAATTGTCCTGCTTCCGAGGGCATTTTCCGGTGTCCTGCCAGTCGTCTATCCTTTACAATAAACTGGAATAATCGGTGTACGCAGGCATTTCCGGCAACCTCGCCGATGGGGAAAAGCCGTCAACAGTGAGGATATGTAGAGAAAACCAGCCGTGATTCCACTCGATGACAATACATCAATCTGGGCGGTAGGAATCCTGAGTTTTGCACTCGGACTGATTCTCGGCTGCATCAGTACCTATCTGTTCTTTGGCCGTTACAGCCATACTGCAAAATTGCAGGAAGAGCTGGGCGAACTCAGGGAAAGATTTTCTGATTATCGGGACCATGTCACCCAGCATTTCATGCGCACTTCCGAACTCGTCCAGGAAATGACCCAGAGTTACCGCGCCGTCTATGAACACCTTGCCACCGGCGCTCAGGAATTATGCGAAGGAGAGGTGGAAGCCCCCTCTCTGGACACTTCGAACAAGGACCTGCTTGTTGAAAACGGTCACCCAGATGATGACGGGTATGGTGATGAACTGCTCGGAGACACTCCGCGGATATCCGACCTCAAGATCAAGGTGGAATCAGAAAAAAACCAGACGCGTCAGCACTGAATCGGTGCACGTCATTCGCCATAGACTGTTACCGTCAGCTGCCGCTGGTGTCCCGCGGTTCGATGCTCCCACAAATACACTCCCTGCCAGGTGCCCAGACCGCAGCGCAGACGGGTAACCGGGAGCGTCAGCCCTGCGGATGTCAGAATACTCCTGGCGTGAGCCGGCATATCATCCGTTCCCTCAGCCGTATGCTCGAACAGAGGGTCCCCGTCCGGAACCAGGCGTTCCATGAAGCGTTCCAGATCGGCACGCACCTCCGGGTCGGCATTCTCACAGAGAATCAGGGACGCGCTGGTATGGTGGATAAACACGTTACACAGGCCGGTCTGCACACCTGATCTCCGCACCCGCTCCTGAACCGCTTCAGTGATCGGATAGGTGCCCCGCCCCCGGGTTACGACGCTAAAACTCTCCTGGAAAATCATCTCTCTCCACTGCGGCTAACTGTCACAGCTTCCATCGTAGATATCCATGATGGCGACGAGTTCCGCCAGTACCGACAGGCGTTCCGCCGTGGAAAGGTCCGCCACTTCGGGAAATTCCTTGTCCTGCTGTAATGCACTGATACGGCGATAAACCATGCTGCAACCCTGGTGACACAGGGTCTCGACGCATTTTTCTATCTTTTGCTGGCGTACTGGCATGACAACCCATCCAAACTCCTGCATGTCATTATCTTAGCAGTAAAAACCCCGAATAACGCTACAAGCACGGCGTTGGCAAATATCAGCACCGCTTCGCAGATTTCCCGCTGAAATATCACTACGCTGGGAATCAGAACCTGACGAACTTCGTTTATCAAAGCATATCAGGTTCGGTGATGACACGAGACTGCCTGCATGCAACCCAGACAGATAACGAGCACCACTCTGGTCGTTTTGGTCGCACTGCTGCCGGGGTGCGCCGCACACCGAATGGAAATGGACCAGGGCGATGTCGGAAAATCGGTCGGTGTCAGTGACATGACTTCGGCGGACCCGCATCTGGATCACATCTTCGCGTGGATACCGAGAGACAGAGCGCAAACGGCCTCCGTGGCCGAGGCGCTCGTCTACATCGAGTTGGGCAGGGCCAAGGAAGAGGTAGGCAAGATCTTATGCGGTGGCGACTGGCTGATAAACAGCGAATCCGTCGGCAGCATCGGCCCCTATCCGTCCATGGCCCCGGTCATCCTGGGCGGTTATCCGGCCTGGTACTATCACGTCAGCCACAAACCCGGCCTCGCGGGATGCCCCGCCATGCCGGCAGAAACACTGTACCGGGAACTCGGCAGCAGGCTGCCGCCATGGATCACCGTCAGGGCAGCTTCACTGCAGCTCAGTAAGAACCCGGAGACATCAATTGCGACCATACTCCGGGAACGCTAACACCCCTGCTTCCCGTTTCCGGCGAGCACCAGGTCCTTGATTGTCCTGTCACCCGTCGTCTCCCTGCATACAGCTTCACATTCCAGGAGCACCCGATCGGCTATCCGGATCGGCTTTAGCTGCTGACTGTTCAGAAAGCGATTCTCTCCAGCCCGACGTACATCGGCAAGCATGTCGGCAAGCCGCATGTTCTCGATAGCGTGCTCCGGAAGGTAAACCGGCAGAACTTCACCGGCAACCTCAGCCAGGTAACCATACTCAACCAGTATCGAGACAACACGCTGCACCGACTCCCTCGGTAAATCGAGTTTTTCGACCAGTGCTTCCAGACTCCATGGAGACCTGTCGTGGTAATAATCGCATGCAACCAGGTACATGATCTGAATAGCCAGCCGCTCCCGCAGCCGGTTACTCAGTACAAGCTGCTCCCGATTCAGGGTCATGAATTTCGGGTACTGCACAAAAAAGGCGATCTGCGAGCCCACGAGCAGGATCAGCCAGTTCATGTAAAGCCAGATAAGCAACAGGATGAATATCGCGAAACTCGAATAGATCGCGGCATATTTCGAGGATGAGGCAATAAAAACCGAAAATCCCCAGCCGGTAAATTTCCATACTATGCCGGCTATGACGCCACCGACCAGCGCAGCCCGAACCTGAACCCGGGTGTTGGGTATGAGGATATACACAAATGCGAATGTCAGGCATACGAGCAAATAGGGAATCCACTCACCCGCGGACAGAAGCACCGCGGCAAAGGGCTTGATCGCAACGAGATGCCTCGCAATATCCGAGCTGAGAACAGTGGCAATAAAAAGCATTACCGGACCTATCAGCACCACACTCAGGTAGCTGCTGATACGCCGGACAATCGGGCGCAGATGTTCAACCTGCCAGACGAAATTAAAGGCACTCTCGATCTTCTGCATTAGCGCGATGACCGTGTAGATGAGCAGCACCACACCGACCGACCCCAGCACGCCAACCTCGACATTGTCGACAAAGCTTACGATCTTCTCCGCCAACCCGGCCCCCTCTGGACCCAGCGGCTTTAGAAAATTGTACAGCATCGGCTCGATCTGGTTATGGACACCAAGCTCCTTCAGCACCGAGAAGCTGACTGCGAGCAGGGGAACCAGCGACAGCAGGGTTGTGTAAACAAGACTCATGGCGCGGAGATTGAGCTGCCCCCCGAGCAATTCCCTCACGAGCATATGCAGTACGCGCGCAATAAACACAACCACCTTTCGCGGGATACTCAGTTGACGCAGGTCATGTTCCCAGACCAGACGGGTAAACCATGAATACGCCTGTTTGATGGCCAGTTTCATCCGCTAGTTTCCCGACTGATCATATCCCCGTATCCATGCTGCCGGTGTTCCTGTAAGCCCGGAATCATATCACCCCGTGCGAATCCCGATTACGCCGCGGATGGACAACCCGGCCAGACGGCTTCCAGCGTTCGTTGAACCGGATCGTGTCCTCACACACGATGGCCGACCTAAAGGTCATCCGGCAGTTGTCGATATCCAGAAACACACATGAAGTGTACAAGCCGGAACCGGGAATGAGCGACAACACCAAGGAAAAACAACGACTACTGATAGTAGACGACTCCAAGGTTATCCGGGTAACGGCCCGCAAGATCCTGCGGGATCACTTTGAAACCATCGAGGCCGTCGATGGCGAGAACGCCTGGGAAATTCTTAATAATGATGTACCCGTTTCCCTTGTGGTTTCCGATCTTACCATGCCAAATCTGGATGGTTTCGGTCTGCTGAAGCGGATCAGGAGTTCGCAGCTCCCTCACGTTCGTGATCTCCCGGTCATTATCATAACCGGTGCGAATGATACCGATAGCACCATGGAGCGCGCACGCCAGACCGGTGCCACCGATTTTATCGGCAAACCCTTCGATGCGGTTCATCTCCTCGCCCGTACCCAGGCCCATGCCAACTCCCACGCCGTAACCAACACCCTCAAGGAAGAAAATACCGTCCTCGAGGACAAGTTGACACTCGATCAACTTACCGGGCTTGCCAACGAGGCGGCGTTCATGGAACGCGGCTACCAGCAGCTTTCCTATGCCATCCGGCACGACAGCACGCTTACCCTGTTTCGCATGGAAATCGACAACTATGGCGCTGTATACCGTCAGTACGGAGAGTCCTTCTGCGAGTCCATCATCCAGGCCGTGGCGAAAATTCTCGATGCATCGATCCGTCAGGAGGATACGGTGGCCCGCATCGGTACAGCACGATTCGCGTTGCTGTTGTCTGCCATGGAGAAGGCGGGAATCCGCAGCCTGGTGGAACGCATCAACAGCAGCATCACCACTCGCGTATTCATATCAGGCAATGACAAGGCGACTGTCACCGTAAGCATCGGTGTCGCGTCACCCAAAATCCGGAGGGATATGCAGCTTAGTGAACTGATCACTATCGCCGACAACTGCCTTTCCCAGGCAATTTCAAGTGGCGGCAATCTGGTGATCTACGATGATGAACCCGTCCACACAAGTGCCGCCGCCGTGACAAATCTGGCGATGTCACCTGAAGCTGAAACGCAGAATCACGCCAAAGCCGTATTCGTTGAAAGGCAACCGTCAATACTTCCCGACTCCGGTCATTTCCACCACAGCGAGGACATGGAAGTCGAAGAAATCGAGATATTCACAACAGAATATCCCTATACCCACTTCGGCATGGGAACCAACATAACCCCGGAGATTCAATGCCGCTCAGGAGCAGTTCCCGAACCGGTTTCGAACACGTTCGCCGGGCCTGTGACTGGAGAAGCGGACTTCGAACCGTCGGCGGCGAATGCAGTATCCGGTGATCCGGAATCTCCGCCTGCCGTTCCTCCGGCAGCCGAATGGACCGTGGTTCCGGCAGACACGGAGGAGAATAGCGCGGATACCGAAATATCGTCGCCTAGGGATGGCGAGAACATGACGGTAGTCCTGACACCCCTGTTTGGAGATACCAGGGCAGGCCGGTATGCAGAAAAATCAGCGCCGCCCGACGCCGGTCGGGTGCGACCTGGAAACGGGCACCGCGTCATCAAACCGGCACGGTACACAAGGCCTCCCGGCGTCCTGAAAAGGATGCTGGCCTGGCTTGGACTTATCCAGTCACAATAGAAAATACACCCGGCAGCACACATCCAAACCGGCGTGAGCCGCCTGAGGCGAGCCTGCATGCCGCCGCAGCAGCGATATCATCAAACCTCACTGGCATGCGTATTCCACCACCAGCCGTTCCTGGAGCTATAATTCTGACGATCGGTTCTACCCTCATCGTCGCCAGCTCACAGGAGTGATGCATGCCCTCGTTTGATATTGTCTCGGAAGTTGACATGCACGAAGTCGCCAACGCCATCGATCAGACAAATCGCGAACTCGACACCCGATTTGACTTCAAGGGAAGCGGCGCCAGGGTGGAAAACACAGAGGCGGTATTGTCATTGCAGGCAGGCAACGAATTTCAGATACGGCAGATGCTCGATATTCTGCACAAGAAAATGGCCAAGCGTGGCATCGATATCGACGCCTTGTCAGAGGGTGACGTCGAAACGAGCGGCAGCAAGGCTAAACTCGAGATCACCATACGCCAGGGCATTGACCAGGACTCAGCCAGAAAGATCATCAAGCTGATCAAGGAATCGAAAACAAAGGTTCAGAGCAGCATACAGGGAGACAAGGTCAGGGTTACCGGCAAGAAACGCGACGATCTGCAGGAAGTCATCCGCCTGCTGCGGGAGGCAAACACCGGTCTGCCGCTGCAATATATCAACTTCCGGGACTAGGAGCCTGTCCGGGCAAGTCTGCTCAATACCCATCGGCACGGGAGCAGAGATTGCCTGTACAGAACAACCGGAAAATAGACTAGAATACCCGCCCCGATCAAATACGCTGCACGCAGCAGGGAATATCACCATTGACCCAGACAACATCACAGCCAGACACCAGCCGTAAAAGCAGTTTTTCCTTTGCCGAGCTACTCGAATGCGGGCATGGCAGGCTGTTTGGCCCGGGCAATGCACAGCTGCCGCTGCCGCCCATGCTGATGTTCGAGCGCATCACTCACATCAGCGACTCGGGTGGCACCTATGGCAAGGGCCATATCATCGCCGAACTCGACATCAATCCGGAGCTTTGGTTTTTCGACTGTCATTTTGATGGCGATCCCGTGATGCCGGGCTGTCTCGGTCTCGATGCCATGTGGCAACTCGTCGGATTCTACCTGGGCTGGAACGGCAGTCCCGGACGCGGGCGCGCTCTGGGCGCCGGTGAGGTAAAATTCACCGGGCAGGTCACGCCGAAGAACACCCTGGTAACCTATCGCATCGACATGAAACGCGTCATCCGGCGCACACTCAACATGGGTATCGCCGACGGCACCGTCGAAGTCGACGGGCGCGAGATTTATCATGCGACCGGCCTGCGCGTCGGTCTGTTCACCTCCACGGAAAATTTCTAGGAAATTCGTTATGCGTCGTGTTGTCATCACGGGCCTGGGTATCGTATCCAGCATCGGCAATAACAAGCGGGAAGTCGCCGACTCATTGCGCACGGGACGATCCGGCATCGAATTTATCAAGGAGTACGAAGAGCTTGGCTTCCGCAGCCAGGTTGCCGGTACGATCAACATCAATGTCGATGAACTGATTGACCGCAAGCTGCGGCGGTTCATGGGCAACAGCGCTGCCTATAACTATATCGCCATGAAGGAAGCAGTGGAGGATTCCGGCCTCGGCATGGACATGATCTCGAACCCCCGAACCGGCCTGATCGCCGGCTCCGGAGGCGCATCGACAGAGAATGTATCCCTGGCCATCGATCTTCTGAGGGAGAAAGGCATACGGCGCGTCGGACCGTACATGGTGCCGCGCACCATGTCGAGCACCAACTCGGCCTGCCTGGCGACCCCGTTCAGGATCCATGGAGTGAACTACTCCATAAGCTCCGCCTGCTCCACCAGCGCCCACTGCATCGGCAACGGCTACGAGCTGATTCAGTTCGGCAAGCAGGACATCGTCTTTGCCGGAGGCGGCGAGGAACTGCACTGGACCCTGACGCTGATGTTCGATGCCATGGGCGCCCTGTCCTCGAAATACAATGCGGCACCGACAACGGCCTCGCGTCCCTATGACGCCACCCGGGACGGCTTCGTCATCGCAGGCGGAGGCGGCATGGTCGTGCTGGAGGAACTCGAACACGCCCGCAAACGCGGCGCCAGGATCTACGCGGAAGTCGTGGGCTATGGCGCAACCTCCGATGGCTACGACATGGTGCAGCCATCAGGCGAAGGCGCCGTGCGGTGCATGCAGCAGGCCATGGCCACGGTTGAAGAACCGATTGATTACATTAACGCTCACGGTACGAGTACACCGGTCGGTGACATGCGCGAACTGGAAGCCATCCGCACGGTCTTTGATACCACACCGCCGCAAATCACCTCGACGAAGTCACTTTCAGGGCACTCGCTCGGCGCGGCCGGCGTGCATGAGGCGATCTACTCGCTGCTGATGATGCAGGAGGATTTCATTAGCGCATCGGCGAATATCAATGAGCTGGACCCGGCCGGCGCCGGTTTCCCGATCGTGCGTGAATACCGGACCAATGCCGGTCTCAATACCGTCATGTCGAACAGCTTCGGCTTCGGCGGCACCAACGCGACCCTGATCTTCAGCCGCTGGCGCGACTGATTCACCCTTATCGATAAACTGCGGGGTTGCGTAACTCACGCCACCGCTGGAATGTCGGGTACTTCCGGTAGCCGCCGCTGAGGACGTAGTCGAGCACGTTTCGCAGGCGGTAGAACTGCACCACCGAGTCAACCCGGATGATCTCCCTGCCGTCCGTATCAAAGATAATCAGCGTGGGTGTGTAGAACAAACCCAGTTTCCCCGCCCACTTCCTGGCCGTGGTGCGTTCTCCCGAGGGCGTAACGACGGGCACATCCTCCCAGAAAGGCAGCTGCACAGCCTCGAATCGGGACATGCGCTCCCTGATTTCCGGATCGTCAAGCAGGTTGGTATGGAGCACATCGCAGGCCCAGCAATTGCCCTGTTCGAAAAATACCGCCAGCGGCCGCTCGCCCGGCATCCGGGAACGATCCAGCATATAGGGACCCGGCAGGAAAAAAGGCTCGTGGTTCATCTCGCCGGGTTCGAATACCAGCGGAACATCAGCCTGCGCCAGGTAGTCCCGGAATGATTCCTTGCGGTAATGGACATCCGCCACGTATTCCAGTGCCGCCCGGAAACGATACGGGGGATAATAGCCGCGCAGTCGCAAGACCTCGTGCCCGTCGAGGTCATAGAAAATGACGGAGGGCGTGAAGTTGGTATGCTCCTTCACGGCAAACTGTCTCTCATCCATCTCCGTGCCGGCGAGGTCGGTGACCATACGCTGGCCGTGGATATCGATGCCGATGACGTCGAAATGCTTCTCGATATACGTCCGGATATCCTCTTTCGTCAGGTCCTTCTCCAGGAAGGCCCTGCAATAGGCACAGTATTTCTGGCCAAAATAGACCATAAGCCCGTCCTTTCCCTCCTGCCTGACCTCCTTCAGGTCATCCTGCAGATCGAGGAAACTGAGCTTGAACCAGGCGGGGAACTCCAGCGGCTGTTCAAGCGGACGGTCATCAAAAAGCAGAGAGTCGTCATCATCCTCGGCAATGGCATCTGTAACGACCACCACACCCGCAGTAAGCGGAAGTATCATGAGCACGCGCGTGAAGAACCTTGCTAGCGACATTGCCATTCTCCCGTTCTGCACAGGTACAGCACATGCGACTTTGCCCATGCACCCACTCAGCTATCCCCCACGGGAATAGCTGGCATGACTGGTCTCCGTCTCCCAAACGGTGACATCGACGACGGGGTAGCCCGTATCCGCCACAAAATCGAAGATCATGCGGGCAATATTTTCCGCTGTCGGGTTGTGATCGACAGCCCTCACCCGTTCACCGGCACCCTGCAGCACCGGCAACACCGGGTCATCCCTGTGCAGCAGCAGGGTATGATCGATCTCGCGATCCAGCCACTCCCAGACCAGACGCTTGACGTCGCTGAAATCCTTCACCATTCCGCGATCATCCAGGCCAACGCTTTCCAGCGTAATCACCGCGCGTGCGTTGTGGCCGTGCAGGTGCCTGCATTTGCCCTGATAGTTAATCAGCCGATGACCGTAGCAAAATGAAACTGACGTCGATACACGATACATGCAGGGCTTCCTAATCATGAGCTTACAACATAGAGTTTAACCGGCATCTGCATTCCCGTGTCCAACAGACGTTTGCTTGTGGGCAGAAACGCCGGGTCTGTTATTTATCTCAGAAACACCGGCGAACAATAAACTATACACGTCAGGTGGAAAATCATTAGAATTGCATGGATGTATATCACCCCCCCACCCAGGAGCTGTTCCTGATGGCCGGCATGCCCACCTGGACGATTCTCGGTGGTGGTTACCAATCCTACCTGAAAGGCGATTACCAGGCCGCATACGATGAATGGCTGCCGCTCGCGGAACTCGGCGATGCCGAAGCCCAGTTCAACCTCGGCGTCATGTACGATGAGGGCGCCGGCATTGACCAGGATTATGTCACCGCCGCCAGCTGGTACCGGAAAGCGGCCGATCAGGGATTCCTGGATGCGCAGACCAACCTCGGCATGATGTACTATGAGGGACAAGGCATTCCGCGCGATCTCGCCGCGGCCGCCGAATGGTTCAGACGCGCCGCCAGCCAGGGCGACCACGAAGCCGCTGACTATCTGAAATTGATTGAAAAGGAACTTTCCGCCAGGGAAAACCAGACAGTCGCATGACACGAACCGGTGCCCGGCGCCACGCGGGACGCACTTCGCCGGCATCCTGAGGCAATAACCCGACCAAATAGACTATTTTTATATAAAACAATAAGTTGTATTCTATATCATTGAAGGCGATAGTACAGGCTTGATGATATGACCGATTTGACGAATCCCCAGACACCCCCGATCCTGCCGGATCGGAACTATCCATTGCCCGGCAGCATCGCTCGCCCGCAGTATGTCGCCGGTGAACGCGAATTGCTCATCGAGGAGATCACGCGTTTGCTCGGGGAAAAGGATGCCGTGCTGGTTGCGCATTACTACACAGATGAAGACCTGCAACTGGTTGCAGACAAAACCGGCGGCATGGTATCCGACTCGCTCGAAATGGCGCGCTTCGGAAACCGCCACCCGGCCAGCACGCTGGTGGTGGCCGGCGTGCGCTTCATGGGGGAGACGGCGAAAATACTCAACCCGGAAAAACGCGTCCTCATGCCGACGCTGCAAGCCGAGTGCTCGCTCGATCTGGGTTGCCCGCCACAGGAGTTCATCCCGTTCTGTGACGCCAATCCGGAGCGGACTGTGGTCGTTTACGCCAATACCTGCGCCGAAGTCAAGGCGCGGGCGGACTGGGTCGTCACCTCCAGCATCGCCGTTCCCGTGGTGAACTATCTCATGGAGAAGGGAGAAAAAATCCTCTGGGCCCCGGACCGTTATCTGGGCGATTATGTGCAGCGAACCACCGGAGCCGACATGCTGCTGTGGCGGGCCAGCTGCATCGTCCATGAACGCTTCAAGGCCGAAGCGCTGCAGATCCTGGCGAAGCACAACCCGGATGCCGCCATCCTGGTCCATCCGGAATCGCCCGAGGCGGTCATCACGCTGGCCGATGTGGTCGGCTCGACCACCCAGCTCATCAAGGCGACACAAACACTGCCCAACAAAAAATTCATCGTGGCCACGGACAACGGCATCTTCTACAAGATGAAGCAGGCGGCGCCCGACAAGATCTTCCTGGAAGCCCCTTCCGCGGGCGAAGGCGCCACCTGCGAAAGCTGCGCGCATTGCCCCTGGATGGCGATGAACAGCCTGCGCAATCTCGCGGAGGTGCTGCAGAGCGGTCGCAACGAGATAGTCGTTCCCGAGACGATCAGGAAGAAGGCCCTGCGGGCTACCCAGCGCATGATCGACTTCGCGGCCGGGAAACGCTGAAGCGGGAATCGTTCGGCGCCAGTACACGCGAAACACCGGTCGCGACAAACTTCGATTCGAACGCCGTTACCGGGAACAGGAATGGGATGCAAGCCTGCCTGTGCCCGGCCAAGCATACCCTGTATGGTTTACCGGCAATGGCCGTGCATCCGGAAAAATCCTCCTGGAACGCTGCCCATGGGCGGCATCTGGTCAGGCCGTATGCTGCCCCGTCCCGATACAGGGCCCGCCCGCGCACTGATTTGCCTCGATGGTGATGTGAGCAAGTCGATCGAGATCGGCCAGCAGCGCCTTGTAATGCTCCGGCGGTTTCGGGAATTGCGTGACCAGCGAGAGTATGACCGCGTAATGCACCGGTCCAACTCTCCAGACATGAAGGTCCGTTACCCGATTGTCGGCATCGTCCTCTATCCGTTGCCGGATGAGCGCCCTGTATTGCTCATCAATGCTTTCGTCCAGCAACACCGGACCCGTCTCCCGTAGCAGTCTGTAGGACCAGCGGGTGATGACGGCGGCGCCGACTATCCCCATCACAGGATCCAGCCAGTTCCAGCCGAAGTATTTGCCGGACAAGAGGGCGATGATGGCAAGCATGGATGTCAGTGCATCGGCCAGCACATGCAGGTAGGCTGCCTTCAGATTGTGATCATGTTGATGATGATGGTGATCATCATGGGCCTCCTGAACATGATGGTCCTGCAACAGGAGCGCGCTGATGATGTTGACCAGGAGTCCAATCACGGCGACGCCTATCGCCTCGTTGAAATGGATCACATGCGGGTTGAACAGACGCTGCGCCGACTCGGCCAGCATGACCAGAGCGACGACGGCCAGCGCCACGGCGCTGGCGAACCCTCCCAGCACACTGACCTTGCCGGTACCGAAAGCAAACGCCGGACTGGCAGCATGCTTTCTGGCAAAGCGATAAGCGAAGATGGTGATCATGAAGGCGGCGGCATGGGTGCCCATATGCCAACCGTCGGCCAGCAGCGCCATGGACCCGAAAATGACACCGGCGACGACCTCGAAGATCATCATGGCAACCGTGAGGAGAAGAACCTGCAGGGTTCGCCGTTCTCCATGCTCGTGCAGCACCGAAAAATCATGTTCGTGCTGCCAATGATCAAGCCTGTGTATGTGCATAGATATCCGATTACCGGTTGCAAACCGGGCGTTCAGAAGCCACTGATCGACCAGGAAGCACCGGATGATTTATTCCAGCCGCAGCAGGAACGCTTCGTTTAATACAAACCACCGTCAGTGGCAGGATATCCTGCCACACTCACTCACGATATGCAGTTCGAGAATCGGGGTTACCTGGAGACTGACCCGATCCGGTGCGATGGCTGACCGGGAATCAGGTTCGTGGCAAATTCGAGGGTCCCGCAGGTGTAGCGGCCGCCGTTTAGCCATTGAAGGCGGCTCGAAAAATTCAAAACGGATATATCTGCAGGAACGGGCGCTTGTGCCCTTCAGGATATGTCCGTGAATACGGTGTTCATTACCCACAGGTTCGCGGGCACGCCTGCCCCTGCGGGAAAAACCTCAATATTTCGATGGAGGCTGAATAATGAACCGGGGCAGGAGCCCTGAATGGTTCGTGAGATGGATTACTCGTCGATGGCCAGCATCTGGGACACCAGTTCCCGAACTATTTCCGTTGTCAGCGTCCCTTTACGCGCGGTCGAGACTTTCTGAAAAAAGACAGCCCGAGGGTCATCCGCCAGTTGCTGGTCCCAGTCGTTCAGCTCCAGCATGTCAGACAATTTCTCCGCCGCCCCCCGGACATCCCCCTGTCCCAGCAACAGCCAGCACTCCCTTGCAGTGACGCGGGCAGTACAGGGCAGCTGCAGATGGATCACATTCCCGGTGCTGGTACCGTCCAATAACCATACGTCCTCGTGATTAACGGCATAGTAGGTGGTCATTGCACTTCCTCCCTGTCAGTCTGCAGTTGCCGCCTGATGCTCCCCCTCGCGGACGTCGTGGTGTGTCATACGGGCTCTCGTCAGGCAGTGTCTGTATCGGCTTGGAATGCCGCGGTCTGTAGCCCTGGGCGCGGATTTTTGCCGTTTTTCAGGGATCGGACAGCGTGAAGCGACCGATCAGCCGGTTAACGCGAGGAGTATGCTTTCCATGTGGTTTATCGGGAGCGAAAAATGCCCTTCACCGGGCAGGATGACGGGGCGAACACGCGGCAATTGTTTCACCAGCGCGCGCGCGTGCACCACGGGCACGATGGGATCCGCCTCGCCATGCCAGAGGTCGACGGTCAGTGCAATCTCCTCCGGCCTGAAATCCCACTTCCGGGTATACAGGGAAAGCTCGTGCAGTATTCCCAGTGATCCTCCGCGAACGGATTCCTGAATGGAAGCGAGCAAGGCCCGCCGGACCTCCGAACGCTCCAGCACCCGTCGGTCCGGAAGGACAGGCGTGCGGGCAATCATCGACAGGATCGCCGCCGGCCGCCGGCGCAGAAAATACTCGAACACGCCCGCATAGCTCAGCCTCAGCAGCCACGGAGCCCGCCGGGCCAGACTGAAAACCAGCCGTCGACTCCAGAGCATGCCCCTTTGCGCCCGGGAATCCTGGACCGGACCCAGACCGCACACCACGCCGACCGCCGTCAGGCGCCGCGGTATTTTCCGTGCACACGCGAGTGCATAGGGCCCGCCCCCCGACACCCCCACGATGGCAAAGCGCTCGATGCCGAGGGCATCTGCCAGTTCGACCACATCGCCCGGCCAGTCCCCGATCCGGCGATCGGGCTGGAAATCCGACAAGCCGCAGCCGGGACGGTCCGCCGCGACGATACGCACCCGCGCCTTGCGAGCCGCCGGGTCGAGCAGCGCGGCTTCGAGACGCGATGCCGGAAACCCGTGGCAGTAAAACAGCGGTTTCCCCTCCGGGTCACCGTATTCGGCATAAGCCAGGCGGCACCCGTCGCCAAGGTAAATACTGACATCCGTCTTCTGCATAAGGGTATTTCCCGGCGGTCTGTGCCGTCAAAGTCCGGGATACTGTCCGATGACTTCAGTCTCGGCGCCGACCGATGGTGATGGGCAGCCGATCCCTGGCTACCCGTCAGTGTCAGCATGTTAGTCCCACTAAAACCTGCCCTGCCCGTAATCCTCGAATGCCTGCTGGATTTCGTCCCTGGTGTTCATGACGAATGGCCCGCCGCGCGCGACCGGCTCGTTGAGTGGCCTGCCGGCAACAACCAGAAAGCGTGTCGTTTCGTTTCCAGCCTCAACCCGGACGACATCGCCACGAGCCAGCACCCCGAGGTCGTCACGCCTCAGCTCCACCATCCGGCCGTCGGCATCCCGGACCGTTACCGGCCCCTGGATTACGTAGACGAAGGCATTGTATGTGTCCGGCAGCCGCTCGGCGAATTCTCCACCGGCCGGGACCCGGACATCCAGGTACAGTGGCTCGGTCAGGGGCTGCACAACCGGCCCTCGGGTGCCCTGCGAAGTCACTCCGGCAATGACCCGAACCTCGACGCCTCCCTCACGGGATTCAACCGGGATCTGTTCCGCCGGGTACTCCTGATAGCCGGGATGATCCATCTTGTGGGCGGCGGGCAGATTCACCCAGAGCTGGAATCCTTCCAGCAGGCCGTTTTCCTGTTCCGGCATTTCCGAATGTACGATGCCCCGGCCGGCCGTCATCCACTGTATGCCACCGGGCTCGATGACGCCCTCATGACCGGCATTGTCGCGGTGACGCATGCGCCCGGCGAGCAGGTAAGTGACCGTCTCGAAGCCGCGATGCGGGTGCGGCGGGAAGCCGGCCAGATAGTCCTCGGGCCTGTCGGAGCGGAACGCGTCCAGCAGCAGGAACGGATCGAGCATGGATAGCGCCGGTTGTCCGATGACCCGGGTAAGCTCCACACCGGCCCCATCGGTGGCCGGCATACCCTTGATGATGCGGGAAACACGTCTGACGGTGGCATTCTCTTGCTGAATTGCAGTGTTCATTTCAGTTCCTCCAGATCAAAAACGGCGACGGTCGCCGCCGTGTACTGCTGTGGATGCATGGAATCGCTCTGCCGGTCATGGCGATGCTTCAGCGATTCGCCTGGCGCCGGGCATCGAGCGACCAGGCGCCCGCGCCGCCCGTAACCAGGAACAGGAAACCGCCGGCCATGGCCATATTCTTCATAAAGAGTATGGACTGCATCTGATCGCCGAAGCTGGCATGAAAAATCAGGGCGCTGACGATGCAGAAGCCGGCCAGCAGGAAGGCGCTGATGCGGGTCTGCCAGCCCAGCAATACGGTGAGTCCGCCGCCGAGTTCGAGCAGGATCACCAGGGGCAACAGTGCCCCCGGCACACCCATGCTTTCCATGTAGCCCTGGGTTGCCGCATAGGAGCCGAGTTTGCTGATGCCGGCCATGAGAAAGATGGCAGACATGAGCACCCGGCCGGTCATCTGTGTGGCTGCGGTCAGAATGGATTGATTCATGGTGATTTCCTCGGTTAGGCGATTGGAGACGCTCTCCACCCGCATGAGCCAAGCATGGACGTTGCGTATAAGTTAATAAATAGAGAGTTATCGATTTATTTGTTCTATATTTAGCAACAATATGGACAAGTTTGCCGATATCGAGGCCCTGGTCGCGGTTGTAGAGTCCGGGAGTTTCATTGCCGCCGGCGAGCGGCTCGGCGTGGCGAAATCGATGGTCAGCCGACGGATCAGCCGGCTGGAAAGCCGTCTGGGCAGTCGGCTGCTGCATCGCACCACACGGCGCCTCGCCCTGACAGAGGCCGGCAGAAACTTTTACCACCGGGCGGCGCAGATCCTCGCGGAACTCGATGAGGCGGAGCAGAGCGTCGCGGCCGAGACCACCGACTTGCGTGGCGCCATCAAGCTGGCCGCTCCGCTCACCTTTGGCCTCAGGCATCTCTCAGACGCCATTACTGACTTTCTCGACGCCCATCCCGCCATCGAACTCAACCTGGACCTCAATGACCGCAACATCAACCTGATCGAGGAGGGATTCGATCTGGCGGTCAGAATCGGGGAACTGCAGGATTCCACGCTGGTGGCACGCCGTCTGGGCACCTCGCTCGCCATGACCTGCGCCAGCCGGGTTTACCTGGAGCGTCACGGAGAACCGGCGCATCCGGATGAGTTGCGACAGCATATCGGTCTGCAGTACAGCAACATCGGCTACCGCCAGCACTGGCAATACGAAACGCCGAAGGGCGAAACGGTCTTCGGCCAGCCGCAGATCCGCATCCGCGCCAACAACGGCGAAGCCCTGGCATGTGCTGCCGTTGCCGGCCTGGGCATCACGACCGGCCCCACCTTCATCCTGGGCGGTTATCTCCGGGAGGGCAGCCTGGTCAGCATCCTGAACAACTACCGGCGACCCGCTGTCGGGATCTATGCCCTCTACCCGCCGGGTCGCATGCTGCCCCGGCGCATCCGGGTGTTCTCGGATTTTCTGGCGGGACGTTTCGGCGAGCATCCTTACTGGGATGAAGGTCTGTAACCGCTCAGTTCGAGGTAACCCTTGCCGGTATGGCTGCCGGTGACATCCACGGCCCCCTCCCAGTATCGGACCGTCTCATCCATCGCCTGGTCGTCCAGCGCTGCCTTCACACGCAAGTCCAGACCCTCCTCCGGCACCGCCAGCCGCCATGCCACCGGATAGCGGGTACCGTCCGGCGCCTTCCAGTAATGCTCCGGCGTGAGCGTGACAAGCGCCGGCGTCAGCTCGCGGATACTGCCATCAGGCTGCACCAGGCTGCCCCGGCTGTAGGGATGCATGCCGCCGTCGCGGTAGCGCAACCGGTAGAACATCAGCTCCCGGCCATCGTCCAGTTGAAGTGCGAACCAGTCCCAGCCGGCCTGGTCATCGTCCAGCGCCGAGCTGGACCATTCGTGGTCCAGCCAGGACTCGCCGCTTACCCGGTAGCGTGTTGCGCCGACGCGCAAGGTTCCCTCGGTCGGCAGGCGGGTAAACGAGTAATAGTAAGACGCGTTGCCGGGTGTGGCGCTCTTGCGCGACAAGCCCTGTTCCCCCTGCAGGATGAGCGGTTTCTCACCGGCCGCGAGTTGCAATGCTATCCCGAAGTCCTCTGCATCGGCCGCCAGCGCGAGCGGGAACGGCTCACCGCCACCGCGCAATGACCAAGAGTCCAGCCAGATCGCCAGTGGCTGCGACCCGGCACCGGCCAGGCCAAGAGCCGCGCGTGACAGACGTTGCGCCGAATAATGCCGACCGCCCGTCACGTCGGTGATCGCGCCATGGCCCATATAGATCTGGTTGCTGCGCCAGTGCGAATCTGCCGCCGGCGCGCCGGGTCGCAGGCCGATTCGAAACAGCGTGAACTGGTACCCGAAACGCCGGCCCTCGGGCGTGTACACATTGCCGCTCAGATACCACCATTCGAGCGCGAAATCGTCATGCGAACCGTGGTCCGCCGGGAACTGGAATTTTGCCGTCTGCGTGGCGCGCGTAAAGCCCGCATCGGGTTGCGGACCCAGCACGCGATCGAGCGGAAGGGAGGCAGCCACCGGCGGCGCTTCCCTCTCGCAGGCCGACAGCAGGAAAATCAAGATCAGGACCGACAGCAGGCGCATGCTCAGTCTTCCCTCAGCAGCGGCGCCGGATCCCGCCGGGACGAGCGCCAGGCAGGGTAGATTGCAGCCAACGCCGCGGCCAGCAGCCCGACGAGCACGGTCTGTGCCAGCAGCGCGGCATCTACGTCAAAGGGCATGGTCCAGCCGAAGGCGCGGCGCTGCACGGATTCGATCAGCACCCAGGCCATGAGCAGTCCGGTCGGAATGGCGATAACACCGGCAAGCAGGCCGATGACCAGCGACTCGCCGGTGATGAGCCCGGCGATCTGCGCGCGTGTCAGGCCCAGCGCACGCAACACCGCAAACTCCTTGCTGCGCTCCAGCTGCAAGGCCATTAACGCGCTCAACACGCCGATGAAGGCCACGCCGAGCATCAGGGCGCGCAACACCCGGGTGATGCGGAAGGTACGATCGAATACCGCCAGGGATTCGGCCAGAATGGCGCGAGCCGGCGTCAACTCCAGCCGGTAACGCCCGGCAAAGACCTCGGTCACTTCGCGGCGCAGACCGTCCGCATCGCCGCCCGTGGCAAACAGCGCCAGAGTGTTCACCGCCGGGTCCGACCAGTAGCGCCGGTAGGCGCCCTCCTCCAGGAAAATGCGACCGTGCTCGCTGGCATAGTCCCTGAAGACACCGGCGATGGTCAAATCACGCGGACCCGCGGGTGTCGGAAGCTGCAAATGATCGCCACGCGCAAGACCGAGATGGTAAGCCAGGGGTTCCGATAACAGCGGTCCGCCACGGTCAAACGCCTCCCACACCGGGGCATCCCCGCCGGCAAGCAGATCGAAACCACGGCGCGAGGGCGATGCCAGATGGGCGCCGATCAGCGTCACCTGCCGTTCCGGCAAGCGGAGGGTGCGCTGCCGGTAGCGGCTCACCGCCGCAACGCCAGGCAGGGTCGCTATTTCCGCAACCACGGCCGCGGGCAGGGTCTCGCCGTCCCGGAAGCCGGCTGCCGCCACGTAGAGATCGGCGCGCAGCAGATCGTTCAACCAGGTGGCCACGGCGCCGCGCATGCTGTCCACCATCACGCCCACACCCACGCCGGCGGACAGCGCCACCATCAGGGCGGCGATGGCGATACCCAGACGGGAGAGGTGCCGGTCGAGGTTGCGCACGCCCATGCCGGTAATGCCGCCCAGTGAGCGCGCGGCAAACAGCCGATGCAGCCCGTGCAGCAACGGCGCTGTGATCAGGGCAGCGCCGAGCACCAGCAGAAACAGCCCGCAGAATCCCAAAATCACCCCGCCCGGCACGATCAGAGCGACTGTGAGACCGCTCACCAGCGCGCCCAGCCCGAGCAGTGCCAGCCAGGGCAGCTGGCGTTGTGTGGCTCGCTCCAGCGCCGCGCGGGAGAGTGTGGTGAGCGGTGGCGTCCAGGCGGCCTGTCGCGCCGGCACCAGGCTCGCGACCAGCGTGGCTGCCAGACCCAGACCGCCCGCCTTGAAGAACGCCAGGGGATCGGGGTGCAGCGCCGCGACGCTTACCTGGTAGTAGAGCTCGCTCACCGTCGCGGCGACCAGGCGCGTCAGACCTTCCCCCAGCCAGACGCCCAGCACCAGCCCGGCCGCTGTACCCAGCACTCCGAGGATCAGCGCCTCCGCCAGAATGAGCCGAAACAGTTCCCCGGGCGTCACCCCGACGGCGCGCAAACGACCCAGCAGGCTGCGCCGCTGCACGATGGAGAAGCTCATGGCGTTGAAGATCAGGAACATCCCCACCATCAGGGCCAGCAGGCTCATGGCCGTCAGGTTGAGCTCGAAGGCGGCGGAGAGGCGGGTCACGCCCGCCACCGCCTCGGCCACCGTCACCAGTTGCACCCCTTCAGGCAGGCGCTCCCGCAGCCAGTGCTCGGCGGCGTTATCGAGGATCAGGTCCACGTAGCTGAGACGCCCGGCCATGCCCAGAACCGACTGGGCCGTGGCGATATCCACCAGCAACAGATCCTCGCCGCCGGGGGGGACGGCCGGGTCGATATCCAGGATGCGCAGCAGGGACATCCGGTCCCGGTAAACGACCTGCAGCGGATCGCCCGATGCAACGCCGAATTGCCGGGCGGTAGCGGAACCAAGCACCAGTGCATCGGGACGGGTGAGCCAGTCGCCGATCAACTCCCGCCGCTGCGTGACCGCCGCGAGCCGGCCGCGGAACGGTCCTTCCGCAAACAGGTCCAGACCGACCAGCCGGTAACGGCCCGCCCGGTCTGCCACCCGCACCCAGTCAGTCACCACGGGCGCCATGGGCGGATGTCCCGGCTGGCGTCGCAAGTCGACATAGAGAGATTCGGGCAGCGTCCCGTCAGCCGCAACCAGCCGATGGGTGGCCACGCCCTGCAACTGCGCGGTGGAAAGCTCGAAGGCGGCCCGGGCGCCGCGATTGGCGAGATCCACGGCAAGCACCACCGCCACACCCAGCGTAATGCCCGTCAGCGCGAGCACACCCTGCCAGGGGTGGCGCAACAAGTAGCGCAGGCCGGCGAGCAACAGCAGGGAGGGAAAGGTGCGCAGCAGCATCAACCCGCCGTCACCTGCCCGTGGCGCAGCGACAGGATGCGATCGGCGGAGCGGGACACCGCCTCGCTGTGCGTGACCAGCAACAGCGTGGCGCCCTTGCGGCGGACCAGTCCTGTCAGCAGGTCGATGATGCGCCGGGCGGTGTTTTCATCGAGATTCCCGGTGGGTTCGTCGGCAAGCAGCAACGCCGGTTCGTGAACCAGCGCCCGGGCGATAGCGGCGCGTTGCTGCTCCCCGCCCGAGAGCGTTTCGGGATAGCGCTCCCCTGCCCCCGCCAGCCCCGCCTCCTCCAGCAGCCGGCCCGCCTGCTCATGGGCGTTCCGGCTGGACCGGCCCAGCAGCTGCAGCGGCAGCGCGATGTTCTCCGCGACGGTCAGCGTCGGGATGAGATTGAAGAACTGGAAAACGAAACCGATCCGCTCCCGCCGCAACAGGGTGCGTGCGGGTTCGCCCAGATCATGGACCGCGACACCATCGATCTGGACGAGACCCGCATCCGGGGTGTCGATGCCGCTCATCAGGTTGAGCAGCGTCGTCTTGCCGCTGCCGCTCTCGCCGAGCAGCGCCACCACCTCCCCCCGGTCGAGCGAAAGGGAGAGTGCGTCGAAAACCACCTGGTTCGCACCGCGGGATGGATACACTTTGCGCAGTCTGTCGACGATCACAAACGTCATGGAGGCCATTGTGAACCTGCCGCCAGGGTCAGGCAAACAACCCGGTAAGCTGCGCTGCCAGCCGATGAAGAATCTCGTTACATTGAGAATAAGGGGCATCCCAACCCGCGCCGGGTGACCCGCTGATCCCGACTTTTCATTGCTGCACGGCAATTCATCGGATAGCTTGGGTGATACCGGATGTGTAGATTTCCCGGTCAATTTCACATCGACGGCACTTAAGGTTACTTCGACCTGCGAACATCCGTATCCGGCTGTGCCGGCATCCCCTAGCGTGGGTGAGCGTCACCGGCAGGAGTACCTGGTTGGCAATACCGAGGATGAGTGCCGGATAATCGCACGCGACAAAACGGTCTATGGGCCGCGGGCGAATTTTCGGGTTGCAACAAAACCAGGGTGTGGTCCTGGCTTCAGCCAGGTGTCCTCGAACACAAGTACTATGCGCCTGGCGCCAGCGCGTCGCTGTAGTAACGGTCGAGGGCGGCACGGAGCAAGTGGAACAGGCACTAAACAAACGGAACAAGTCAACAAATGATAGTCGCACATCGTGCGGTACTGATTCTGCCGATTCTCCTCCTCATGCACCAGGCCCGCGCGGCTGACCTGGTATCGGACCCGGTGCCATCGATGGAAACGCAGACAAATGATCTTCTTCTGCAGGGCCAGACCCCCGCGCCCGCCGCGAGGGCGATATTCTTTACCAGCCCGTCCGAACTCAGGGAGGAGCTCGCCGTCCATCAGATCCTGCCGCGTCTGTATGCCGGTAGTGAGCTCGAGGGCTTTTCCACTCACGAAAAGCAGGGAGGCCCCGCCGACAACGACACCTACCTGGACTCGATTACCGGAGCGCTGCGCTGGGTCCCATTCTATGATTTGACCGGACTTTACGAGGGTAGCTATGACCTGCACAACTCCGACGGATACACCGTCGACGAACTGACTCTGACCCTCGGCGCTGTTGAGACGGAACCCTTGTACATCACAGTCGGTCGCACTTCCCTGCCATTTGGCGAGTTTAACAGCCACTTTCGCGAAGATCCGACCACTCAGGTGCTCGGTGAGATCAAGGGAACTGAAATCGCGGGCGGCTACGAGACCGATGCATTCGAGTTAACTTTCGCTGCAAGGGCAGGTACAGACTGGAGCCCATCATATTCGTGGGTAGGCAATCTTACGTTCAGCCCCATCGAGGACATGAACGCCGGTGCGTTTTATACCAGTGACCTCACTCAATCATACGAGATCAAACAACTCATCAACAGTGCACTGGCCGATGATCCCACGTTGCACAACTCGGAGGTCAGAGGAGCAGGTGCCTTCATGTCGTTGCAGAAGAATCGCTACTCGATTGATTTCGAGGTGATCGCCGCGCTGGACAGGTTCGAACCGGGTCTGCTCACCGCTTCCGCGCAACGCCCCTGGGCGTGGAATTTCGAGGCGTCGGCCAGACCCGGGATTCCGTGGGAACTCGGCCTCCGCTTCGAGCGATCATCGGGGTTACCGGATTCGCCGGAGTTCCAGTTTGGCCCCGAGACGACCTACAGCTTCGGCCCGCATGTCGCGGTAAGCCTCGAGTATCTTCGCGGGAATTTCGGTAACAATGAGCCCAACCGTGACCTTGTCACCGCCAGCCTTCTCTTGCGTTGGTAGCGACTCGAGGTAAACGCCCCGTTTTACAAGAGGCCGCCGAACAGGCTTGCTGGTGGCGGAGTCCGTCATTCCGTAACAGGCCCGTTGCCGCTTCGGTAACTTTCTCTGCTTCACCTGTGGGCGCGCAGCAACCAAAGCACGGTGGGCAACACGACGAGAACCATGGGCAGTTGGGCGATCAGCCCGGCGATAATGGCAATAGCCAGCGGTTGCTGCATCGCCGAGCCCTGCCCCAGCCCCAGCGCCAGCGGCAGCAGCGCGAGAATCGCGGCAACGGTGGTCATCGTAATCGCCCGCATGCGGTTTACGCCGGCAACGACCAGCCGCTGACTCGCTGCCTGTTCACCGGACAAACCGGCATACTCCGAGTAATAGAAGATGGCCACTTCCGTGGCGATGCCCACGACCATCGTCATGCCCATGATCGAGGTGATGTTCAGCTCGGTATGCGTGAGCCACAAACCCATGAACACTGCAGCCTGCACCAGCAGCGTCGTAAACAGCATGGCCGCCGCGACGCGCAGATTCTCATAGAGAAACAGCAGCAGCAGGAACACCAGCGCGATGGCGGCGATGATGACCACCAGCAGGCCGTGGAAGGCGATCCGCTGCTGTTCGTAGAGTCCGCCCAGGCGATAGGTCGCACCCGCCGGTATCAGGCCTGGACGCTGCAGCACAGTCTGCACGTCGCGGATAGTCGAACCCAGGTCGCGGCCGCTGATGCGGGCGGTCACCGCCACCATGCGTTTCAGATCCTCGCGGGTGATCTCGGGTTGCCCGGTCACGCTCTTCAGCGTTGCCACGCGCTTCAGCGGAAACAGGTGGCCATCGGGCGCCCGCAGCAGTAATTTCTCCAGATCCGGCACTGTGGCCCGCACGTCCCTGGCGGTCCAGACGCGCACGCCAATCAGTTTGGGACCGCGAGGAATCTGCGTGGTGACGTTGCCCGTCAGCGCATCGTTCAGCTGCCTGGTGATCGCCTCGGGTTCCATGCCTTCCAGAGCGGCCTTGACGCGATCCACCTTGATGTCCAGCGCATCGCCGGCCAGAACGATGCCGCTCTTGACCTCCTCGACCCCGTCGACCGTCTTGATGCCTTCGGCGACGGCCCGGGCGGTGGTTTCCAGTACACCCGGATCATCGGAGAAAATGATCACCTCAATGGGCTGGGGAACGGCGGTGAGGTCGCCGATCAGGTCTTCCATCAGCTGGAGGGTCTCGATCTGCAGCCCCGGCACCGTGTGCTCCACGCGCCGGCGCACATCCGTCATGACCTCTTCCAGCGGGCGGCGAGGCAGGGGCTTGAGGCGAACGAAGAGGTCGCCGGAATTGGCCTCGGTAAGCCCACCACCCAACTGCAGGCCGGTGCGTCGGGAATAGCTCTGCACCTCGGGCGTGGCGCTGAGGATCCCCTCCACCTGTCGCAGCAGCCGGTCGGTTTCCTTCAGCGACGTGCCGGGACGGGCATTGTAGTCGATAATGAAGCCGCCCTCGTCCATCACCGGCATGAAGCCGGAGCCCAGGTTCTG
>JBAVKA010000020.1:0-14411 GCA_049688075.1 Gammaproteobacteria bacterium | reverse complement strand
CTGCCGAGCTGACTGAATTCAGGCAGCAGCACGCATTGAGCGACCAGCAACTGGTGTCGCTGCAGGGTGAATATGACGAACTCAGGAACAAGTACGACAAACTGATCAGGCCGGCGCGCTCGGCCGTTGGCAAGCATGTCGTGTCGGTTCGCTACTTCAGGGAAGACAAGAAAATCCAGATCATGTTGAGGGAATCGGAGGACGAGGATTATCAGGGCGTCAACCCGGATCAGCTGAATAAACGCCTGGCGAAACTCAAGGACACGTATGCCGGCAATCTCTATGTCAAGGTGATTATTCCGGAGAACAGCGGGCTTTCCTACAGCGAAGCGTGGAACTTTACCTATAATCTTCTCCAGAAGTACGATTATTACCATCAGGATGAGCCCTGACGCCCGGCAGGTTACGCAAAAAACGCTAACCCAACCTGCACTTCGGCTTATGTCATGTGCCATCCGGCTACTGCTCATTAGGCCTGTTATCAGTTGTATGATCGCCGACCATACACGTGTTAACAGGCCCTAATTTACCGGCAGGCGGGCCCGAAGCGCATCCCGGTCAATCCACCAGTTGTCGCCGGTGATGGCATCGAGCATGAGCGAAAGACGCGACAGCAGTTCCTTGACGTCATTCAGACCGAGGATCTCGATCCACATCTTTATCATGTCGGGATCGTTCTCGATGCCGCGATGGCGCCTGGCGACGTTGGCCACCAGCTGATTGGTAAAGAAGGTCAGACTGTCGCGTTCCTCGCCTTCGGTGCGCAGGCCGGCGATGTAGTGCGCCGCCATCGCGGCCACGGCCGCGCCGTCCGAGGTGTCCGGGGTTTCGTCGACGATATGCTGCAGCATGGCTACGGTGAGCTGGGCGGGCACCGGAAAGGTCACCGCGAGCCAGACGCCGTTGCCGAGCGCCGCCAGGGAATGCTCCTGATCACACTGGAACAGCACATCACAGGCCTCGATGGCATCCTGCCAGGCTTCTGCCGATGTGAATACATCGAATAGGTCGCGTGCGGTATCCCAGCTTTCCTTATGCCGCTGCAGCGCCAGCAGGGTTTCAGCGATGTCGAGCCGGACGCGAGCACGCTCCAGCGGGCCGCAGTCCGCGGGCAGTGCCTGCAGATGCTGTTCGTGTTCCTTGAGCAACGCCTGCAGCGATGGCCTGGATTCGGCCAGATCGATACCACTCTTGTCGCCGATGACCATTTGATCAGGGCTGGTCTTCTTCACGGGATACCTGCCTTGGAGGCGCCTTCGCGCCGGTGTGATAATTCGATTTCATGGATGGAAAATTCCATCGACTCGAGATTGCCCAGAACGTAGGTGGCCGGCGCCTTGATGCCGCCCACCGTACCCGGATTGACCAGAAGGGTCTGCCCGCCGGCCATGTTGTCGATGGATCGTATATCCGCTTTGTGGTCGTGACCGCAGCAGACCAGATCCCAGTCGCCCGTGGTCGCCATGGCCACGGCATAATGCGGGTAGTGCACCAGGAAGATGCGCCGGCCGGCCAGTTCGATGCCGGCATCCTGGCCATAGTAATGCACACGGCTGGCGGTACCCGAGGCAATGCGCCCCATCATGAAGAGATCACCGGTGTTGTTTCCGTGTATGACATGGACCGGCAGCCCGAAAGGTCTGAGTACTTCCAGTGTGCTGGGCGCCACGACATCGCCGCAGTGCAGAACCGCCTGCGCGCCGGCCGCCAGCGATTCGCGGACTGCCGTTTCCAGCAGTTGGCGGTTGTCATGGCTGTCGGAGACGATGCAGATTTTCATGGAATCACAGTGAGAAGTGAGAAGATTATGCGAGGCGGACAAGATTACTATCACTTTTCACTTCTTACTTCTCACGTGCTTAAGCAGGACGGTCGCCGCCGGATCCGATGATGGTCCATCGAATCCGGCGGCACCACGACCTTTACAGTAACGGTACGATCAGCAGCGCCACGATGTTGATGATCTTGATCAGCGGGTTGATCGCCGGACCGGCAGTGTCCTTGTAGGGATCGCCGACGGTATCACCGGTTACCGCCGCCTTGTGGGCGTCCGAGCCCTTGCCGCCGTAGTTGCCGTCCTCGATGTACTTCTTGGCGTTATCCCAGGCGCCGCCGCCCGTGGTCATGGAAATGGCCACGAAGAGACCGGTGACGATGGTGCCGATCAGCAGACCACCGAGCGCCTCCTTGCCGAGCGTCAGCCCGACGATCACCGGGACCAGCACCGGCAGCAGCGAGGGGATGACCATCTCCTTGATGGCGGCCTTGGTCAGCATGTCAACGGCCCTGGAGTAGTCCGGCTTCTGGGTGTGGTCCATGATGCCCGGCATTTCCCGGAACTGGCGGCGCACCTCGTTGACGATGCCGCCGGCGGCGCGACCCACCGCCTCCATGGCCATGGAACCGAACAGGTAGGGTACCAGGCCGCCTAGGAACAGGCCGATCAGCACCATGTGGTTGTCGAGCGAGAAGTTGAGTGCCGTTTCACTGTGCTTTTCGAGGGCATGGGTGTAGTCGGCGAACAGCACCAGCGCGGCCAGGCCGGCCGAACCGATGGCGTAGCCCTTGGTCACCGCCTTGGTGGTGTTGCCGACCGCATCCAGCGGGTCGGTGATATTGCGGATCTTCTCGTCCAGGTTGGCCATCTCGGCAATGCCGCCGGCGTTGTCGGTGATCGGGCCATAGGCATCCAGAGCCACGATGATGCCGGTCATGGAGAGCATGGCGGTGGCGGCGATGGCGATGCCATACAGGCCGGCCAGTTCATGCGCACCCCAGATGCTGGCGCAGATGACCAGCACGGGAATGGCGGTGGCCTTCATGGAAACGCCCAGGCCGGCGATGACGTTGGTGCCGTCACCGGTGGTGGAGGCCTGGGCGATATGGCGTACCGGACTGTATTCCGTGGCGGTGTAGTACTCGGTGATGACGACCATGGCGGCGGTCAGCGCCAGACCGATCAGTCCGCAGTAATACAGGTAACGGGTACTGATCTCCACGCCATCGAGCAGAATGCTGTGACCCATGATCCAGGTGGTGACCGGGTAGAAGGCGATCGCCGCCAGTACGCCGGCGACGATCAGGCCGCGGTACAGAGCGTTCATGATCTTGCCGCCTTCCCGTGCCTTGACGAAGAAGGTGCCGATGATGGAGGCGATGATCGAGACCCCGCCCAGTACCAGCGGGTAGAGAGCCGCCTGCGTGGTGCCCAGCAGCAGGCCGCCCAGCAGCATGGTGGCGACCACAGTCACAGCATAGGTTTCGAACAGGTCGGCGGCCATGCCGGCGCAGTCGCCGACATTGTCGCCGACGTTGTCCGCGATGACCGCCGGGTTGCGTGGATCGTCCTCCGGGATGCCGGCCTCGACTTTGCCGACGATGTCCGCGCCCACGTCGGCGCCCTTGGTGAAAATGCCACCGCCGAGTCGCGCGAAGATGGAGATCAGCGAGCCGCCGAAGGCCAGACCGACCAGCGGGTGCAGCGGGTCCTCGACGCCCATGCCCAGCAGGATGGCATAGAAGCCGGCGACGCCGAGCAGGCCCAGACCGACCACCAGCATGCCGGTGATGGCGCCGCCGCGAAAGGCAATCTGCAGGGCGGCATTCAGACCGTCATTCGCCGCCTGCGCGGTGCGCACATTCGAGCGCACGGAGATGTTCATGCCGATGTATCCTGCCAGGCCGGAAAAGATCGCCCCGATGGCGAAGCCGATGGCGGTAATCCATCCGATGAAAATTCCGATAATGACCAGCAGCACGATACCCGCCATGGCGATGGTGGTGTACTGCCGGTTGAGGTAGGCCTTGGCCCCTTCCTGAATTGCGCTGGCGATTTCCTGCATGCGGGGGGTGCCTGCCGGTTTGGCGAGTATCCATCTGACGGACACCACACCATAGCCGAGTGCGACGAAGGCACAGGCAAGGGTGAAGATAAGCTCGATTGACATTACATTTCTCCTGGTTGGTAAGGTTGTTTCCGTGTCTGAACTGAAATCAGGGCGCCGTGAAACGGGTACCGGCCTTGAATCCGAACAGGTGCTCCAGATCAAATTCCCTTATGAAGCCGTCTACGGCGGACTGGCCATGCTCGCGCAGTACCTCGGCAAGGATCAGCCGGGCGGCGTTGCGGTTATAGCCGCCACCCATCTGTGCCTGAACCGCCAGCAATTCGCGCGCTTTCTCCAGTGTCATGAGAGGTATCTCGCCGCAGCAGCAGTGGTTATTTGACCTCGAAGTCCTTGTCCAGTCGCCTGGCGACCGGCGCGTTCTTGAGCTGGACGTACTGCGGCATGCCGTTCTTGTAGGGCGGGTAGTCCTCACCCTTGATTAGCGGCTCCAGGTAGTCACGGCACTTTTGGGTGATCCCGAAGCCATCCCGGGTGATGAAGTTCTTCGGCATCATTTTCTCTACGTTGGCCACGCTCGACAGATCTGCCTCGCCGACCTTCCAGCGATACGGCTTGTCGGATTCGCGCACAACTGTCGGCATAACGGAATTCTTGCCGGCCAGCGCCAGCTCGACGGCGGCCTTGCCCATGGCATAGGCCTGATCGACATCGGATTTGGATGCGATGTGACGCGCCGCCCGCTGCAGGTAATCCGCGACCGCCCAGTGGTATTTGTATCCCAGCGATTCGCGAACCATATTGGCGATGACCGGGGCTACGCCGCCGAGCTGAGCATGGCCGAACGCATCCTTGAGTCCCTGGTCGGCGAGAAACTTGCCCTCGTTGTCATGTACGCCCTCGGAGACCACGATTGAGCAGTAGCCATAGCGGTTGACCTTCTCCTTGATCGTGGCCAGGAATGCCTCCTTGTTGAAGGGGACTTCCGGAAACAGGATGACGATGGGCAGATCGCAGTCCTCGGAGGCGGCCAGACCGCCGGCGGCGGCAATCCAGCCGGCGTGTCGACCCATGACCTCGAGTACGAAAATCTTGGTCGATGTTTTCGCCATGGACGCGACGTCGAAACTCGCCTCGCGCGTGGAGATGGCGATGTATTTGGCCACCGAACCAAAACCCGGGCAGTTGTCGGTAATCGGCAGGTCGTTGTCCACGGTCTTGGGGACGTGGATAGCCTGAAGCGGGTACCCCATGCTCTTCGACAGCTGGGAGACCTTCAGACAGGTGTCGGCGGAGTCTCCGCCGCCGTTGTAGAAGAAATAGCCGATGTTGTGTGCTTCGAAGACCTCGATCAGGCGGTCGTATTCGCGTTTGTTCGCCTCCAGGCTCTTAAGCTTGTAGCGGCAGGAACCGAATGCGCCGGACGGGGTGTGGCGCAGTGCGGCAATAGCGCGGGCCGATTCCTTGCTGGTGTCAATCAGATCCTCCTCCAGTGCGCCGATGATGCCGTTGCGGCCTGCGTAGACCTTGCCGATCTTGTCCTTGTGTTTGCGCGCCGTTTCAATAACCCCGCAGGCGGATGCGTTGATGACGGCGGTTACGCCACCGGACTGGGCATAGAATGCATTCTTCTTTCCTGATTTAGCCATCTGCTGTTCTCCCTTTGAACTATGGTGTTGCGGGCATGAATAAAATTTGTGTGTCCGTGATTAATTTCCTGCAAACCGGGCCGCGTGATCGGCCTGAACCTGCAGCAGGGTTACCATGCACTCGGAAAGGTCATCGTATTCCTCGATTCCGGTGCCGAACATCTGGTGAACCCGGTAATAGAACTGGCTGCGATAGTTCTGGTCTCCGGTCTTGAACACCACGAAGTGGCAACCATCTATTTCCCAGTAAGTCACCGGACACAGTGTGAGTTCGCTGGAATAGGGATTTAACCGCAGCTCGCTGTCCGCGAGCTGGATATCCACCGCTTCCTTGTAGCGCTGCGCAAGCGTGGTTTGAATGATCCACATTTCATTTTCCGAATAATCGGCAATCTGGCTCATGCTTGTCGTTGGGCTCAGTTGGCGTGGTGGGCAGGGTGCGTTTCCAAGGGGGCCAGATTCTAACTCAAAACCTGATTTATTTCATGAACTTCGTTGACTTCTACCTGCGGCAGGGGGTAGCTTAATCATTGTTTTGCATTTCGACCATGCAAAAGATTGTATCTTCCTATTCAAAAAATCTTCTTTTCAGCAGCTGCACAGGAAAATCAACAACATGTCAGGGGAATTCGCAAGATGAGAATCGTGTTGCTCGGTGCACCCGGGTCTGGCAAGGGTACCCAGGCGAGACTCCTCGCCGAGCGTTTCAATATCCCTCAAATAACGACGGGTGACCTTTTGCGTGCGGCGGTGGTTTCCACTTCCACGCTGGGACGCCAGGCGAAAATGGCCATGGACGCCGGCCATCTGGTTGGAGACGACATCGTGCTGGGTATCATACAGGATCGAATCCTGCGTCCCGATGCACGTAATGGCTTCATTCTGGACGGTTTTCCCCGCAGCCTTGCGCAAGCCGAAGCGCTCGATCAACTCTTGAGCGGCGTGGGTCGTTCCCTGGATCTGGCCTTGCTGCTGGCCGTGGACGTCGATGCCTTGTTGCAGCGACTGGTCGGGCGGCGGACCTGTCTGTCCTGCGGGCAGGTCTACAATGTCTTTTATTCTCCTCCGCACATCGATGGACGATGCGATGCCTGCGGGGGCAGGCTGCGCCACCGGGCCGACGATAACGAGGAAACCATCGGTAACCGTCTGCGTGTCTATGAAACACAGACATTTCCGGTCATCGACTATTACAAGGAGCAGGGAAAACTGCGCACGGTACAGGGTGTCGGGGAAATTGCGGACATATTCAAAGCAATGCGCAAGGTCGTTGACGACGCCAGGGCTCATGCGAAAAGCGAATCGCGCTCCGATGCGATCCGCCGTGCTATCGCAAAACAACAGATCACGCCAGATGCCGCCACCCGTAAAGCCGGAATCGGTACACCCTCCGCGAAGGCATCATCGGCCAGGTTGACTAGCCCGAAAGCGACGCCAAAAAAGCCGGTAGCTCAAAAAACAGCTGTCAGCAAGGTAACGGCTACCGGGGAAACAGCCCACAAAAAGGCGACCCCCAAAAAGGCACCATCAAAAAAAGCGACGCCCAAAAAAGCGGCCCCTAAGGGGGCGGCTTCAAAGAAGGCCACTTTCAGCAAGGTAACGTCCAGAAAGACGGCTATCGGGAAAACGGTGCTTAAAAAGGCGGCGATCAAAAAGGCGGCGCCGAAGAAGGCGGTTTCCAAAACATCAGTTTCCGGAAAAGCCGCATCCAGGCAGTCATCGACAGTGAAGGCAGCTTCCAGAAAAGCGGCGTCCAGGAGTGCGGCGATCAAGAAGGCTGCATCCAAAAGACCAGAGACGAAGAAGTCTTCCGTCAAAAAGAAGGCAGTGAAAAGTGCGGGTGAACGTAAAGCGGCTGCCAAATAGCCGCCGGTGTACGGAACGCCCATGGGTGCCTGTCAGGTGATGAGCAGCCGCATCGGGGCTGGATGTCGCGACTAATCCTTATCTGGTTTGATATCTGCCTGTTGCGCGCCGGTCCCCAGGATCTGCCAGCCTCGCGGGAGTTGCTCGGGCTGTCCATGGCGAGCTACACGCTGGCTTCATTTCTGCTGTCACTTCCCGGCTATTCACTGGTTGCCGCCGGGCAGCTCGCATTGATGGATGCCAGCCTGGTCGTCGTGTTTGCGGCAACAGCGCTCTATTTAACCGGCAAAATGGCGAGATTAACCCAGACGATCACGGCGCTTTCCGGCACCGGAACGTTGCTTGGGCTGATCGCCCTGCCGGTGATACAGTTACTCGCATCGGGTAAGGAGGCGGGGCAGCCGGCCTTGCTGGCAGGCATGCTCTGGTTGGTGCTGTTCGGGTGGAACCTCCTTGTGGTGGCGCATATCATGCGCCATGCTCTGTCGGTTAATTTTCCCGTGGCGACAGGCATAGCCATGCTGTATACCCTGGTGGCCCTGCAGATTATCAATGCACTATTTCCCATGAGTCCGGGTTGAATGCATATCCATATCCTCGGAATCTGTGGAACCTTCATGGGCGGCATTGCCCTGCTCGCCCGTGAGATGGGCGTTCGGGTGAGCGGGTCGGATGCCGGTGTCTACCCGCCGATGAGTACCCAACTGGAGGAACAGGGCATTGTCCTGCATGAAGGCTATGCGCCGGAGCAGTTCAGTCCCGCCCCGGATCAGGTGGTTATCGGCAATGCCCTCTCACGCGGGAATCCTGCCGTCGAACGGGTGCTGAATGAACGGCTGGCCTATACCTCGGGACCCCAGTGGCTGGCGGAACACGTGCTCGCCGAGCGCTGGGTGCTCGCAGTCGCCGGCACGCATGGCAAAACCTCGACGGCGAGCCTGCTCGCGTGGATTCTGGAATACGCAGGTTTGTCTCCGGGTTTTCTGATCGGCGGCATTCCCGCCAATTTCGGCGTGTCTGCGCGTCTTGGCAGCGGCTCATTCTTCGTGGTCGAGGCTGACGAGTACGACACGGCCTTTTTCGACAAGCGTTCCAAGTTTGTTCACTACCGGCCGCACACCCTGGTGTTGAATAATCTTGAGTTCGATCATGCCGATATTTTCCCCGACCTGGCGGCGATAAAACGCCAGTTCCATCACCTTTTACGTACCGTTCCCGGTAACGGCCTGATCATCGAGAATGCAGACGATGCCAGCCTGGCCGAGGTGCTGGCCATGGGTTGCTGGACTCCGCGTGAGGCCGTATCGCTAAGCGGCCGTGAAGCCGCGTGGCAGGTGCGCCGGCAATCCGCAGATGGCAGCCGCTTCGATGTCCTGCTGGACGGCGTGCCGGCCGGTACGGCCAGCTGGCAACAGATCGGGGAGCACAATATGCACAATGCGCTGGCCGCGATTGCCGCGGCCCGTCAGGCGGGGGTGCCGGTGTCGATGGCCATCGAAGCGCTGGCGGAATTTCAGGGCGTCAAGCGCCGCATGGAAGTGCGTGGCCGGGTTAACGGCGTGACGGTTTACGATGATTTCGCCCATCATCCGACGGCGATTGCCACCACGCTGCAGGGGTTGCGCAACCGGGTCGGGAACGCGCGCATCCTGCTGGTTCTGGAGCCGCGTTCCAATACCATGCGTATGGGCGTGCATAGCGACACCCTGGCGGCCTCGATGCAGTGTGCGGACCGCATCTGGATACATCAGCCCGGCGACCTGGCCTGGTCACTGTCGGATGTGGCGCAAGCGACCGGCATACCGGCGAGTGTCAGTGGCAGTGTGCAGGCCATTATCGATGAGGTCGTCGGTGAAGCCCGATCGGGGGACCACATCCTGATTATGAGCAACGGCGGTTTCGGGGGTATACACGAGAAACTGCTCAGCAGACTGCAGGCTTCCGGGTGCGGTTGATGGCGGGGGCTGGTGAGCGTCGTTTTACCTGCCTCGAAGAGAATTCGGTTCCGGTAAAAAAACGGCCCTCGAATGAGTGTCCGTTTTAAGCCGACTTGTGAATCCTGACTCAGGTCCGGATCAAGGTCTAGACCTTGCGGTTGACGCCAGGCAGGCCCGGCCCGATGGCCAGCAGGACCGGCGGGGTCGGTTCGCAAACCGAGCCGCCGCCACGACGGCCGGATTCCGTGCTCTCGATGTTGCCGTCCGGGGCCCAGCCGGAACATGACTGCAAATACACGACATGAACGTCGAATGTCGCAATGCCACAGAACAGCCCAACTGCTCGGGAATTCTTGATGTCTCATAATAAACACATGATTTACAGCAGGAATTCTAGATATCTGTTGTGGCCATGATGTAAAGTATATTGACAGTGGTAATTCACCTTTCAGATGGACGATCCCGACAGGTCGCCTGACGAGCTATATGGACATAGGCTATTACAGTTATCTTGGCGCCGCAGCGGGCTTCGGATTCCTGTCTGTGTTGCTATCGTTCAGCTGGCGCAACAGCAAACAGGCCAAGTTGCTTACGGGTGTGGCGGTTATCAGTACCGTCTGGGCTGGTCTGGCAGTCCTCGTTGCAACTGGCCGGACCATTCCGGGGGTGTACCAGACATTCGAGATTCTGCGCAATGTTGGCTGGTATGTCTTTCTGCTGACACTGCTTGATAGTGCCGCGAAACAAAATGACAGCTACCGGCGTTTTATGCGCTGGGCGCTGCCAGTCAGTGTTGGGTTCGGAAGTCTGCTGCTGCTGTTCGATCTGGCGATATTGTGGTTTCTGACCCCGGCTGAGGCTGCCGGGCTGGCGGGTTCCAGGATTATCGGTCGCCTGTTGCTGGCACTGATCGGGCTGGCCATTATCGAGCAGCTGTTCCGCAATTCCTCCGTTAGTCATCGTTGGGCCACGAAGTATCTGTTTATCGGGGCGGGTGGCATCTTTGCTTACGACTTCTACCTTTACGCGGACGCCCTTTTGTTTCGCGGGATGAACCAGCAGCTTTGGGAAGCTCGTGGCCTTGTCAATCTCGCTGCCGTTCCCCTGCTGGCTATCGCCGCCGCACGGAACCGCGACTGGTCAGTGAACATCTTCGTTTCGCGCGATATTGTACTTAACGTTACCACGCTGCTGTTGGGCGGGCTGTATCTGCTGGTAATGGCCGGTACCGGGTACTACCTGCGCAAGTATGGCGGTAACTGGGGGCGGATTTTCCAGATTCTGTTCCTCGCACTGGCAGTCGTGTTGCTGACAGCGGTTATGTTTTCCGGTCAGTTGCGCGCGCAACTGCGGGTATTTCTCGGCAAGCACTTTTATCGCAACAAGTACGACTATCGTCACGAGTGGCTCGCGCTTACCAGTGAGCTGAGCCGGCATACCAGGGAAGGTGAACAAGACTATCAAAGGGTGGTTCGAGTGCTGGGAAAGATTGTCGATGCCAGGGCAGGTCTCTTGTGGCTGAAGGACGGTAGGGGCAACGTTGAAAACGTCGCTGCCTGGCAGCTGGAACGGATTGAGGTGATCGAACCGGGCGGCAGTGCCCTGGTTGAGTTCTTAACCCACAAGGGCTACCTCATTAATCTCACCGAGCTCAACTCCCATGCCGATGAGTACGAGGGCCTGGATTTGCCGTACTGGCTGCAACGGGTGCCTGGCGCCTGGCTGATCGTGCCGCTGTTCGGGCTGAATTCGCTTCTTGGATTCATTGTTCTCTCCAGTCCCCTGATCAGCCGGCCTATAAACTGGGAAGACCGGGATCTCCTGAAGACGGCGGCGAACCAGATTGCCAGCCACTTGGCGGTGCTGATGACATCGTCGGCACTGGCCGAAGCCCGCCAGTTCGATGTTTTCAACCGCCTGTCGGCCTATATGGTTCACGATCTCAAGAATATCGCCGCCGAGCTCGAACTTGTTTCCAGAAACGCCGAAAAGCACGGGCACAACCCGGAATTTCTGAAGGATGCCTTCAGTTCGATGGCCAGCGCCTCCGGGGAGATCCGGCGATTGCTGGAACAGTTGCGCAACAAGCGTGCCGATGTGGAGAAGAGCGTCCTCATCGAGCTGGCACCGCTCTTGCTGGAGGTGATTGAAAGACGCCAGGACCGGTTGCCGCAGCCCTGTCTGGTTGTAGACGAGGCGGACGGCTGTGTGGTTGCCGTCAGAAAGCGCATGGCGCAGGTGCTGATTCACCTGATCGATAATGCCCAGCAGGCGACGGCGGAGGATGGCCGGGTTGAGGTGAGGCTCCATAGGGAGGATGCATTCTGTATTATTGATATCAGGGATACCGGCAGCGGGATGGATGACGACTTTATCCGGAACCGCCTGTTCAAGCCGTTTGACACTACCAAGGGAAATGCCGGCATGGGTATCGGTATGTACGAAAGCCGTGAGTTCATCCATGAGCTTGGCGGAGACATCCGGGTGGTTAGCGCGCCTGGTGAAGGAACATTGATATCCCTGCTGATCCCGTCCTCAATCGGTCGGAGCAGCATGCTGCGGGATGCAGGATGAGATGCAGATGCCGGTAAATCACACGCGGGTGCTGCCGATGCCGGTACTCACTCCCGCCTGACCGGCTGAAACCGATGCATCCGGATTGACAAGGGCATGACAGAAAACAGTCTTAAACCACTACTGGTTGTCGAGGACAACCCCGGTCTGCAGAATCAGCTCAAGTGGGCATTCGAGGGTTATGATGTTCATGTAGCTGCGGATCCCGTCTCGGCTCTCGAGCAGCTGAAAAAATACCGGCCGGGCGTGATTACCCTGGACCTCGGCTTGCCGCCTGACCCGGCCAACGCCTCGGCGGGCCTGAAAGTGCTGGAAGAGTTGCTGCAACTGGCCCCGCACACCAAGATCATTGTCGTTACCGGCAATGACGACCGGCAGAACGCACTCCGGGCCATCACGCTGGGCGCCTACGATTATTACCAGAAACCGGTTGATCCGGATATCCTGGGGCTGATTGTCGACCGGGCCTCCCGCCTGTATGAACTGGAGGAAGAGAACCGTCGCCTGGTGGCACAGGCTTCCAGATCACCGCTGGACGGTATCGTTTGCGCCAGCAGCCAGATGCTGGGGACCTGCCGCCTGATCGAGAAGGTGGGGCCATCCGAGGCAACCACGATGATCCTGGGCGAGAGCGGAACCGGCAAGGAATTAGTCGCCCGGGCCCTGCATGCTACCAGTACTCGCCACGACAAACCCTTCACGGCAGTCAATTGCGCGGCGATTCCCGACACCCTGCTGGAGAGCGAGCTCTTCGGGTACGAGAGAGGCGCCTTTACCGGCGCCGTCAGGCAGACCGTCGGAAAGATCGAATTCGCCGATGGCGGCACCCTGTTTCTTGACGAGATCGGCGACATGCCGCTGGCCCTGCAGGCCAAGCTGTTACGCTTCCTTCAGGAACGGGTAATCGAACGCGTCGGTGGGCGCCAGACAATCCCGGTAGATGTTCGCGTCATGTGCGCAACCCATCATGATCTCGAACGCGCCTTACAGGAGGGTAAGTTTCGCGAGGACCTCTATTACCGTGTCAGCGAAATCGTGATCAGGGTCCCGACGCTCCGGGAGCGCGAAGGCGACCGGGTACTGCTGGCGCAGACGTTTCTGGATCGGTATTCACGGCAGAATGGCCGCTCGTTCCGTGGTTTCAGCCCAGCCGCGCTCGAGCAAATCGACAGCTACCAGTGGCCTGGCAATATCCGTGAACTGGAAAACAGGATCAAGCGCGCCGTCATCCTGGCAGAGGGCCAGCGTATTATCGCCCACGATCTTGGCTTCGATGCCGATGAGGAGGTGCAGGCTTCACTGGATTTACGGGCGGCCAGGGAAGCGGCCGAACGCCAGGTCATCAAGCGGGCACTGAAGGTGCATGGGAATAATATGTCACAGGCCGCCGAGGCACTGGGTGTCAGCCGGCCCTCGTTGTACAACCTCATGAAAAAACTGGACATGGAAGGTGCAGGCTGATGATGCTGGCCAGGTCGATGTCAAGTGAATAGCCAGGTAATCGCGGCGGGGTGGCGCGGCGCCGGCGTGGCAGTTTCCCTGCTGCTGGTAGTGGTGATGGTACTTTACCGGGACACCGTCCTCTACCTTGCGGGCATCTGGAATCAGTGGAAGATCGGCGAGTATGGGCACGGTTACCTGGTGCTGGCTATTAGCCTGTATCTGGTGTATTGCCAGCGCAGGGTACTTGCCGGCCTGATTCCATGTCCGAGTGTCACTGCGTTGCCTGCCATCGCTGCTGCTGCGCTACTCTGGCTTGCAGCGACGCTTGTCGATGTGTTGTCGCTACAGTCCGTGGCTCTGCTGCTGTTGGTCCTGACCGTTATCTGGGCAGTGCTGGGTCCGCGGATAACACGTCATCTGCTCCTGCCGATATTGTTCATTGGATTCGCCCTGCCGGTGTGGTCGCCACTGGCTGTCCTGCTGCAGGAAGTTACCGCCGATGTGGTGTTCTGGCTGGCGCGCCTCGGCGGGGTGCCGGTAATGCGCGAGGAACACGTGCTGATCCTGCCCTCCGGTCAACTGGCCATCGAGGAAGCCTGCAGCGGTCTGCGCTATTTGCTGGCGGCGCTGACCCTGGGCGTTCTTTATGCCTATCTCAACTACAGCCGACTGCGTACGCGGGTACTCGTGGTGCTGGTTGCGGCCAGCGCCGCGATACTGGCGAATATCCTGCGGGTGTTTATCGTCGTGTACCTTGCCTATGTAACACGGATGCAGCACCCGCTGGTGTCCGATCACCTGAGTTTTGGCTGGATGCTGTTTGGCGGGCTGGTATTTCTGCTGCTGGTGCTCGATCTTGGCCTTTCGCGTTCCGGAGCGGGTGCGGGCACAACTGACGCGGTAATCGCACCGGCGGGGACTTGCAAGTATGGTCCTGCCCTGCGTTCATTGCTATTTGTCGCCAGCCTGTTGCTGATAGTCTGTGCCCCGGCGCTGGCCTTGTTGGCCCGGCAGCCGTTGCCCGTGGCCGGGGAAACCCGTCTGGTTTTCCCGACCGCCATGCAGGGCTGGTCAGGTCCGTCAGAAACACGTGATGG
>JBAVKA010000019.1:0-18417 GCA_049688075.1 Gammaproteobacteria bacterium | reverse complement strand
GACCGAGACCGGCCAGCTTTGCCGGACGCTGGTGGTGCGACCACTCGTAGCCATAGCGCTGCCGGGCGGCAAACCGCAGGATCACTAACTCGCGCACGGCGTCGGGCAGAACGCCATGGAAGCGTAGTTGCTCGCCGAGCGCGCCTACCTTCGCCGTAACGCCCGGATTGTTGAACATGCGTACGTAGACGTCGCCGAGATGCGTGCGGCCTTCGGCGTGAGCCCGCACGGACGCCATATTATAGAACAGCTCGCGGTCGGCGCCTTTAAGCGTCGCCGTGGGATCGGGTAACACAGCCATCAGTCGTTGTCCTCCCATTCCTGCTGGCGTTCCCGCCAGACTTTCACGGGCGTGGGATAGGTCTTGTCGGTATGCAGATCCAAAATGTACGGGCCCGTGGCACCAAGCGCCCGTCCGACGGCCGCCGCGATGTCGTCGGGCCGCTCCACACGCTCGCCGTCGCCGCCCATCGACCGGGCAAAGGCGACCCAATCGATGCCGGGAATATCGGTGAGGTGCTCCGGGCCGGGGCCCATCCTGGAAGCGCGATAATAGATGTTGCCGTAGGACTTGTTGTTCATCAGCGCGATGACGAGCGGGATGCTCTCGCGCGCTGCCGTATGTACCTCCATGCCGTGCATCAGCATGCAGCCGTCTCCCGTGGCAACCATCAGCGGTCGCTCGGGCCTGGCGAGCTTTGCGCCGATGCCGAGCGGGACCGCCCCGCCCATGGGCCCGAGGTTGGTCAATGAGAAGTGGGTCCGGGGCTCGCGAACATCCCAATACTCGGCAAACCACGCCCGATGTGCGCCCGAGTCCACGCAGAGCACACCGTCGTCGGGAAAGGCGGCTCGCAGCTCGGCCACGACCCGTGCCGGGTGCATGGGTACGGCGTCGCTCCCGGTGTCTTCCGGCTGGTATTGGCATGGACCCTGGGCGCGGATCTGCGCGAGGAACGCCCTGCGTTGTGCGCGACCGGCCTCGAGCTCCGCCGCGTCCTTGAGGGCCGCGAGGCGTTGCAGCGCCTCGCCGGCATTCCCGACCACCGCCACTTCGCCGGCCCAGGTGCGACCGATAGTGAGGGGATCGGCGTCGATGTGGATCAGCGCCTTCGAAGGCAGCATCTTCGGGTCCCATTGCATCGTGTCGCGCTGGGACAGTCCGGAGCCGATCACAAGCAGTATGTCGGTCTCGTCCGAGCGGATCGAATCGATCGCCCAGCGTGAGCCGCCGTAACCGAACACGCCAAGCGCGAGCGGGTGACCGTCGGGGATCACCCCTTTCCCCGACAGCGTGGTCGCGACCGGAATGTCGAAGCGTTCGGCAAAGGCGCGCAGTGCGTCAATGCCGTGCGCATGCAGCACGCCGGGGCCGGCGAGCACGATGATTCTCTGATTTCCAGCCGTATTGAGCAGCTCGACTGCACGGTCGAGTGCATTCTCGTCAACGAACCGCGGCGAACATAGCGATTCGGGGACCGGCTGCCAGGCCGAAGCGATTTCGGCCTTCTGCACGTCGACGGGCACCGACAGGTGAACCGGCGACCGACGCGTAAAGGCATACGTGATCGCATGCCGGAGGTGATGGGACACGACCGCGCGCGAGGACAGTGACAGCGACAAGCCGGTGATGCGCTTCAGTACATCGATGTCGTCGATCCCGGCGCCGGACGCATCCTGGAACCCGCCCATGCCCTCCCACGATCGCGCAACCTCTCCGCTGATCGCAAGGAGCGGAGTGCGGTCGGCCAGTGCCGCGGCGAGCGCCGTCGTCATGTTGAGAACACCCGGCCCACCGATTCCGAAGCACACGCCGAGACCGCCCGAAGCCCGGGCGTAGCCGTCGGCCATATAAGCTGCGCCGCCCTCGAATGCCGCGACGATCGTCCTTATGCCCTGGGTCCCGGTCAACGCCGGCATGAAGTTGTCGTTCAGTCCGCCGAGATCGATGAAACAGTGGCTCACGCCCTGATCGCGGAGCGCCGTGAGTATGAAATCTGCCACCCGCATCAGGCCGTCACCGTTCCGGGAAATGCCAGCCGTCCGCCAGGTCGCGGCCAGTCAACCGCAATCAGATGCCCAGTACCCGAGCAGGTGATGAACGCGGTGCGATAATCGGGGCCGCCGAAGCATAGATTGGTGATCATGGGGTCTGACAGAGGCAGGGTCTCGACGCTTTGGCCATCCGGTGAGATCTGCGTGACGCCGCCGTCGATGAGCGTTCCCTGACACACCCAGCCGTCGCCATCAACCGCCATCGAATCGAACAGCGCATAACCCGGCGCACCGTAGAACAACTTGCCCGTGTGAAACTCGCCATCCGCGTTGGTGGCGATCCTGCCGGGACCCTCAAGGTCCCAATACCAGATCCGCCCGACCTGGGTCTCGGCCACGTAGAGACGACTGCCGTCCGGCGACAGGGCTATGCCGTTCGGACTGTCGAGCGGGAAGATCTTTTCGGTGATGCTGGACCCGTCGGTTTGGCGTAGAAGACCCCTGTGCGATCGCTCGACCGCTCGGTGCGAATACCGTGGTCGGTGAACCAGAAGCCACCCGTCTCGTCGAACACGAGGTCGTTCGGACCTCGTAGCGGTCGATCGCCGCACGCGCGGTAAAGAGTGGTGACCACACCCGTCGAAAGATCGACCCGGTCGATGCTGCCTCCCGAATAGGTCGGCGGTGCCACGAGTCCAAAGACGAGCAGGTCGTCCTGGCGGTGGAACGAGAAGCTGCCGCCATTGTTGCAGACATAGACTGCGCCGTCGGGCCCGATCGCTGCACCATTCGGTCCGCCGCCGAGATGCGCGATGCGCTCAATGTTACCGTTCGGCGACACTCTCGCGAGCGTGCCAGCAGCGATTTCGGTCACCAGCACGGACCCGTCCGCCAATGCGACCGGACCCTCGGGGAACTCGAGACCGGCTGCGATGATCCGCACCTCGGTCTTCGGGGAGTTGACAGACTTCATCCGCGATTGCCCACGTGGAACGCTCCTGAGAGTCGGAGTTTCCCTCAGAACGTCTCGACCTGCAAGGCGATTGAATGCCTCGCGGACGCCTCAGGTCGCATGACTAGCGTTTCACGAACCCGTCGGCGATCCTCGCGGCCAGCGCGATATCGGTGAGCGTGCGATTGACGGCCATTCGGGTCGGGATCAAGCCGTTGGTCGCAAGGAAAAGGTTGTCGAAGCCCTATACCCGGCCGTTGTAGTCGGTGACTCCGCTGTTTTCATTCGTGACGCTACTGCGGGTGGTTCCGGTCATGTGGGCGAAGCCGAATTTGAGCCGCCCGGGACGGCAGGCGTTTCGGTACCTTTCATCTGCCGTGCCAGACATGTGTTAACAGGCCCTGGAAGATCGGGTGTAAAACGGAAAACATGGGGTCGGTGAGGTTGCCGATTCGTAACGGCCACCATCACCGACCCCGACTTGCTACATTGACGTCACCTGGATATCCACGTTCGCACCCTGCGTGATGGTGTTGAACACCGGCGAAAAGCGGGTCAGTCGTTTCAGGCGTTCCATATTTCTGGTATCCGATCTGACCCGAAACTTTATGCGAATTTCGGTGAAACCCTTGGGTACCGACTCATCGAGTCCCAGGAAGCCGTTCAGGTCGATGTCACCTTCGAGTTCGGATTCGAGTTCCTCGATGTGAATGCCGCGTACGGCGGCATGTGCCACCATGCTGGTGGTGACACAGGCGGCGAGTGCATTCAGCAAATGCTCAACGGGGTTGGCACCTTCATCATGGCCGGCAAGAATGGGTGGCTCGTCGGCATGCAGCTCATAGGTCTGTTTGTGAGCAATTTCCTGTCTGGCGCCATAGAAGCCGGAGACCGTTGTGCGGTTATGGTTGCCGCCCAGCCAGGTGTTGCTCGCACGGAATTTGCACGCACCCAGTCCGGGGTCCTGCTGTATTGCCTGTACCGTACCCTGCAGCGTCTCCAGGTGGATACCGTTAATGGTTGTGCCTTTCGGTTCGGTTGAAACTTGGTTGCTCTGTGTTTGCGTATTCATGGTCGTTCTCCTGACATAGAGGTTGCACGGTTTCTCGTCGGTTGCTTAATGCCTCCCCGACTTGAGTACTACAATAGGCCTTGACAGGCTGCCGAATAAGATGGAGTTTTCCCAATAACAGGGCATTTGTGCCACTCCTGGAGCTTTCTGACATGTCTGTTACCACGCATACGCCCAAAGAGGTCCTGATTGTCGCCGTACCCGAGACGGCCGGCTCGGCACTATACGGGATGCTGGATGTGTTGCTCGCGGCAGGTAATATCTGGCAAACGCTGGTACGGGTCGAGGCGGAACCTGCCCTGTTTAATGTGCGTATCGCGTCTCCCCGCCGAAAGGCGTTTACTTGCGGTAACGGCATCCCTGTGCGTCCGGATTGTGCCATAACGGATGATCCCCATTGCGATATAGTCATTCTTCCGGAACTCTGGCTGGGACCGGACGAAGATGTCGAGGGGCGTTATCCGGAGTTGCTGAGTTGGATCCGTCGCCGGTACGCAGGAGGCGCAATTCTATATTCGGCCTGTTCCGGTGCGCTCATGCTGGCGGCCACCGGTCTGCTGGACGGTCGTGAGGCAACTTCACACTGGGGATACCAGGATCTGTTTCATGCGCGTTATCCGGAAGTGCAATTCCGTCCGGAACCGAATCTGGTATTTGCTGACCGGGAAGGCCGGATCGTTACGGCAGGTGGTACGACCTCATGGCATGACCTTGCCATTCACATCATTGCGCGCCACGCCAGCCCGGGCGAGGCGTTGCGCATCGCAAAAGTTTATCTGCTGAAGTGGCATGGTGAGGGACAATTGCCATATGCAACGCTAGTGCGCCGGCAGCCGCACGCAGATTCCGTGGTACGCACCTGTGAGAAATGGCTGGGTGAAAACTATCGCCTGACTGATGCGCTTAAGCAGCTGGTCAGACATGTCGGGATACCTGAACGGACACTGAAGCGGCGATTCAAGGCGGCGACCGGTTCAACATTGATTGACTACCTCCAGAACCTGCGTGTGGAAATGGCTAAGCGCTTGCTTGAATCCGGACAGATGCCGGTGGATGAAATCAGTGCAGAGGTCAGTTATGACGATGAATCGTTTTTCAGACGCTTGTTCAAACGTCGAACCGGACTGACACCAAGCCAGTATCGCCGTATGTTTCAGCCAGTCTCGCGCGCTTGACAGGCAGTGCAATGCGGTACAGTCCCGTTTCTATGACCCCCTTGATTAAGATCAAATACGGACTGAGGGTTCCGGTATAGAATTATTTTGTTTTCGAAAGAAATAGAATAACTGCCACATATGGTGGCAGCATTGCCTGCACCAGACCCCGCTCATGTGGCGGGGTTTTTTATTTAAGCAGAAGCAGATAATGTCGAAATTAACCGGGAGGATGGATCTTGAGATGGGGGGCATTTCTATGTCAGAACTGAATTACAACCGGGGTGGCTTTTACTCGGGCATAGAGTTTGAGGATGATCCGCAGGCCACTGCCGATGAGGTAAGGGAATTTAAGAAACAATATGACGTCATGACGCGTGAGGAAAAGGCCAGATTGCCAAACTGGCTTCTAGAGTACTTTGAACAGATATAAGCTGAAACTCGACTCTATTCATATACCCCTATCAGACCCGTCTGACAGACCCCCACGCCCACCGCGCCAGACTGACGACATGGACACGCGCAAGTACCATAGGAAATGGTCCGCTAAATAATCGTGTTAATTATCGGCGGGGCAGGGGCGGCTGGGCTTTTTCTCGCCATTGAAAAGACGCTCGAAGTCTTCCCGCGTTATTTCACACTCTTCAACTTCGATACCATCTATCGTTAATTCGAACCAGAGAGTATCCATTTCGGGCTCGTCTCCACATGCAAGTAGTTATCAGGATAAGAAAATGATCCAATGACCTGCTCAATATGTCACTTGTACCAGTGACCAGTATTGATCATGCAGGAACGACGGCACTAGAGCCCACTACATTGGCAGGGTTATATATCTTGTACAAATGGACAATATACAGCGTGTAACCGGCGATCTATCCTGAAATCCTGCCGGGTGTGGGCGAATACAAAACAAGCCCGCCGCCCGCTTGCTGGGATAAGGTAGTTGACACCCGGCGTTTATCAACCAGACCCCAACCATGTGTCGGGGTTAAGGAACGTCGATAAAGGGAATGGTAGAAAGAAGAATCAAGCATCGCCGCCAGGTCATCCCGTTCACGCGGTTTCCATTGCATGCTCATGGCGGAGAGTTAATCACGTCGGAACGCCGGAAGCTGCCCACGAGGCGCGTGAATGATATCCGGGTGGAAGAAGTTAGCTGGCAGAACTTCACATCCCGGTTGTAGCGTTGCGATCCATACTCGCCTGATAGACCAATCAGGCCGCTAAACCTGCCGGGACTGCCGACATTGACGAACCAAATGGGTGTGATATGGGTGATGTAATCGATTCAGGAATAAAGCGGAACTCCGAATTTCGGAAAGCCTGGCCAAAGTTCGAATTGCTATTGACGGCGCTCGCTTCAATTGAACGCCAGAATCCAGATTTCAACAGGGAGATTACCCTTAAAGAAATTGCACTGGCGCTGGACATCTTGCAGCACAATAACCCGGAGAGATTTGGCTCATTATCAATGACAGAGTCGATCATCGATGGACAGAAATCAATGCATAAATTAGCGATGGCAGCCGATGCTATTGCAGCTGCATTGCAGAATAAACACGATGAATTACTGAATGCCAGACTGCAATGGAAATCGGATGACAAACCTGATCTTTGACACGGCGGCCGGCTCGGGAGCACTGAAATTGCTGATGCGGGAACGGCTGGAGGCTGAGTGGAAGGGGCGGCTTCATTGACTGCATGACCGCCTGAGACAGTGCAGGTGCGGCGATCCGGGCGCGGTATGCGACCGCGCGCTACCCGGTTCGGGAGATCACCCGCATGGCTCGCGCCGTGGGGCTCGCATTTCGCAAGACCGGCAAGCCGGTGCCGCAGAGCAGCGTGCACAAGATGCTGCGTAACCGCATCTACATGGGCGAGTTCGTCCGGGATGGCAAGACCTACGAAGGTGCCCATAACGCTTTTCGTGTCCTGGTCAACGCCTGGCTGTTGTGAAACGTCAAGATCCATCGTCTCCGGGATCTCGGACACTGCATCATTAAGTGCCAATCGAATAAATTCCTTGCCGATCCTGGTGGGCGTATCTGCTTGCCAGCAATAGAAGATTTTCATTGTGAATGCGGCCAGTGGGTGGCATTTGGCAAGTAATTATCAGGACGATAATTTACCACCTCATTTACCACCCTGGAGGGATTTTTAGGTGGGTAGATGTTAGATAAGTTATTGTCTTTATTGGCTCCCCACGTGGACATATATCGAACTCTCTGCATAGTGCCGCCCCCGGAGGTCAGGGACGTTTTCCAGGCCGTCCGGGCTTTCGGCGGGTAGTTCTCGGTCCCAAGAAATTTTCTATCGAGCTGTTGGACTTCATCGCCGGTTGGGATATGGCGCCCAAACCGCGGGTCAACCTCACCCGCTTCCACGGGGTGTTTGCGTCGAACAGCAAACACCGCGCGCGGGTGACACCGGCCAAGCGGGGCAGGGGCGGTCAACGTGCTGCGACCGGCGACAGAGAGGAGCCGACATCGGCCGAACGTCGCGCCGCGATGACGTGGGCGCAACGCCTCAAGCGAGTCTTCGGCATCGACATCGAGACCTGCCCGGCCTGCGGTGGGGCGATACGGATCATCGCGTGTATTGAGGATCCGTTGGTGATCGATAAGATCCTCACCCACCTGAATGCGAAAGCGGGTGAGCCCGAGCCACGAGGCGGCCAACGTGCCGGGCGCCGCCCCAGCGGGGGCTGTTCGACTAAAGGGGATTATTCAACGACGCCCCCCTTGGGCTGTGACGTCCGCGGAGCGGCCATGGTGGCGGTTGGCCAGAGGGTAGGTGTTATGGGGAAAAGCGCGCCGGCGAACCCCTCGCCGGGGTGGATTCGGGCGCCGTGACCCCACTCAGAGGCGATCGGCGAGTCGGAGCGGCCGCCGCCCGGGGGTGCCGACACAGGTGAGGAGGGACCGACGGCCGCCGAAAAGGCAGTTTATACTGACTATACACAGAACAATGCACACAGATGAAAGTTATTAACAGCCGGGCGTTTGAAACAATTGTGGTACGCTCCTGAACGACCGACGGAGGCAAAGTGATGACCGGTCGCCTGAACTTTCTTCTCAATCGCATCAATGAGCGACTGTGGGTAAAGCCGCTGGCGATGTGTTTGCTGTCAATCGCCGCAGCGTTCGTTGCGCGCACTGCAGACTATACCGACCTGGGCAGGCTTGTGCCTGACATTACTACAGAGTCGGTCAACACCCTGCTCTCTATTATTGCCTCAAGCATGCTGGTGATTGCCACTTTTTCTGTCTCATCGATGGTCTCCGCCTACGCGTCGGCCAGCAGCACAGCCACGCCCCGCTCGTTCTGTCTGGTGATAGCAGACGATGTTTCCCAGAATGCCCTCTCCGCTTTTATCGGCGCCTTCATATTCAGTATCGTCGCATTGATCGCCATCGAGAACAGCTATTACGATAAAGCCGGCCGCTTTACGTTATTTGTCATGACGTTAACGATATTTGCCATTGTCATAGCCACGTTCGTGCGCTGGGTCGATCGCGTCGCACGGCTGGGACGCCTTGGAACGACCATCGACAAGGTCGAAGCGGCAACCGCCGCCGCCTTCAAACGACGGTGGCGTGTACCGAGCCCTGTCGGCATGTCCATGGCATCCCGTCAGGATGGCGTAAAGACCGTTTATAGCGCTTCGATCGGCTATGTGCAGCGAGTCGATATCACGGCGCTGCAGGCGTTTGCCGAACAAACGCGGGCACGCGTTGAGGTAGCGGCATTACCCGGCACGTTCGCCGCACCGGGACGCGCGCTCGCCTATGTGGCAACAGACTCCGGCAACTCGAGTGATATCGATACAGATCAGATAGAGCAGGCATTTCTGATCGGTGATGACAGGACGTTCGACGAGGATCCCAGGTTCGGTCTCATTGTGCTCGCAGAAATCGCCAGTCGCGCTTTGTCCCCGGGGATCAACGATCCCGGCACGGCAATCGATGTGATCGGTACGCTGGTGCGACTCTTCGCCAGCTGGGCTGAACCTGATGAGAAGCAAGACGCGCGCGCGGACGAATGTGATCGCGTGGCCATACCCGGATTAGCTTTGCAGGATATGTTCGATGATGCCTTCAGGCCGATCGCCCGCGACGGTGCGGCTACCATTGAAGTTGTAGTGCGGCTGCAGAAGGCCTTCGAAGCGCTGACAAAGACTGCAGACGCCACGATGCGGGACGTCGCCATGCAATACGCCCGCCAGGCACTGGCCCGGGCTGAAAAGGCACTGGTGTTTCCACTCGATGTCGACATCGCGCGAAAGTGCGCGGAATTTACCATGCCAGCGGCAACGGGTGAAATCCAGCAGGGTATATCCATGCACTCTGCACATTCTGACGATTGAGGAGGCAGGCGCCCGGCATGCCGGTTGACGATAAACAAGCCACCGACGCGACCAACACCGGGCGTATCAGGCCGATGGCGAGAAAAAAAACCGGAATCTTACCGAAGTGGAAAATCGGGCGCAGAGTACCACCACGCCAACTGGCGCCGGGAAGACAGTCTGGAACGCCCGGTGATGCTGACCGTTTCGCCACTTTTCGCCTGCCTAGATGAAGGCAATCCGGAGGACGGAAATGACCGAAGCAGCAACAGATAGAGGCCGAGCCCCATTAACTGATAGTCCAGTTCTCGCGCCGGGACGCAATTGCTGGACATGCGAGCAAGCTTCGCGCATCGCCACACTCGTCGATACCGAGGATTACTTTTCTGCATTCGCACAGGCCTGCCGCGCCGCCGAACGTCAGATACTGATCCTTGGCTGGGACTTCGATCGCCGCGAGCGACTGCATCGCACCGACCGGGAGGGCGGGTGCCCCGATGAACTCGGTGCCTTTCTCGTCGCTCTGGTAAAGCAAAAACCGGGCTTGAACATCTACCTGTTGTTGTGGGACTTCAATATGATCTATGCCGCGGAACGCGAACTTCTGCCGACTTTGAGACTGCGGCTGCAGGCACCATCCCGCTTCCATTTCCGGCTTGACGACAGACACCCCAGCGGCGCCTCGCATCACCAGAAAATGGTTGTCGTCGATGACCGTATCGCCTTCGTGGGCGGCATTGACCTGAGCCGCTGGCGTTGGGATACCCCGGAGCACAAGGCCGATGATCCACGTCGCACCGATCCCGACGGCAAGTCTTACCCGCCCTTTCACGACATCATGATGCTGGTCGAAGGCGCGGTGGCCGCCCGCCTTGGCGAACTGGCGCGTGAGCGCTGGCGGCGGGCGCGTGGCTGGAAAATCAAACCCCCGACAGACCTACAACATTCTCCATGGCCAAACGGTGTCAGCGGCGAACTGGCAGGCGTGGATATCGCTATCGCCAGAACCGAACCCGCCTACCACGGCCGTGACGCGGTCAATGAAGTCGAGCGCCTCTACGTCGATGCCATTGCCGCGGCCGTGGAGACCATTTACATAGAAAATCAATACTTCACCGCAAAGGCTCTGGCTGACGCCCTGGAGGAGCGCCTGGCCGAGGAGCATGGACCGGAAGTCGTCCTGGTGCTGCCGGCACAAACGGGGGGCTGGCTGGAACAGGTCACAATGGATGTCGTGCGCGGACGTATTGCGGAGCGTCTGCACGCAGCGGACCGGCACGACCGCCTGAGGATCTACTACCCGCATCAACCAGGACTGGGCGATGCCTGTATCAGCGTGCACGCCAAGCTGCTGATCATCGACGATCGCCTGCTGCGCATCGGCTCGTCCAACACCAGCAACCGTTCGATGGGGCTGGATACCGAGTGTGATCTGGCGCTCGAGTCGAGACAGCCGGAGGACAGGATCGCCCGCTACATCCATGGACTGCGGTCCCGTCTGCTGGCCGAGCATCTCGCCTGCAAGCAGGAGGATGTCACCCGGGCGGTAAAACAGCAGGGCAGCATCATAAAGGCGATCGAATCCCTGCGCAGCGACCAGCGAAGCTTGCGACCGCTGGACTGTGCGGTGCCGGAGGACGTTGACAAGCTGGTCCCGGACTCCAGCCTGATCGACCCGTCTGAACCGTTCAGTTCCGACTACTTTGTCGAGGAATACGTGCCGAAATCCGGCAAATCACGGGGCCGGCGGCGCCTGTTATCGTTCGCCGCGATCGTTGTCGTGCTGCTGGCGCTCGCTGCCGCATGGCGCTGGACGCCGCTGCAGGAATTGCTCTCCCCTGAACGGATCGCACAGTATCTGGCCTCGATATCCTCGTTCGAGGGTCGCGCCGCGCTCGCGATAGGCGGATTCATCATCGCCAGCCTGCTGATGGTGCCGGTCACCCTGCTGGCCGTCGTTGGCGGCATTGTGTTCGGCGGTTGGCAGGCCTTCGCCTATGTGCTAACCGGCGCCATGGGGGCATCGGCGATCGGCTTTTTCGCGGGCAGGTTAATCGGGCACGGTTTGCTCGAGCGCCTGAGCGGTTCGCGCGTCGAGCAATTGAGCCAGCGTCTGGCGAAACGCGGAACGGTCGCGGTGGCCATACTACGACTGGTTCCTGTCGCACCGTTCACCATCTTCAATCTCGTTGCCGGCAGTTCCCATCTGGGCGCGCGGCAGTTTCTGCTTGGATCACTCATCGGTCTCGCGCCGGGTCTCGGTGCCATCACCCTGTTTTCGGATTCGCTCTGGGAAGCGCTCACGGCACCGTCGCTGGCAAATGTTGCCATTGCCGTCGGTCTCGGTGTGGCGCTCATCTTTGTCGTCTGGCTGGCAAAGCGCTGGCTACGAACGAGCTGACAGCGTTTCACTTTTTGCGCGGCGTTTTTTCACGGTGCCGATCCGGCCGAATCCGGAACTCACAATTCGGTCATGCGGCCATCGACCACATATTCGCTGCCGATGACATAGGAAGCGTCATCAGAGAGCAGGAACGCAGCCACCGCCGCATCTTCTTTTGGCTCACCGAATCGGCCCAGCGGCACAGCGGCATCGTTGACCAGGGTCGTGACACCGGTCAGCCACACGGATGAGAAGCAGCACCACGAAGATGCGATTCGCCGGATTCAAGTCGCATATGACCGCTTGCAGAACCGTATAGATGCGATGTATGTCGACAAGCACGATGGTCGGATCGACACCGACTACTTAATCGCAAAGCTGCTGAGTGGCGCGCTGAGCAAGAGAAGTGTCTCGAGTTGATCCGCGAACATCAGGACGCAAACCAGACTTATCTCGACGAAGGCATCCGCCTGCTCGAACTCGCACAGAACGCTGGAAGGTTGTTCCGTCAGCAGTCCCCGGCAGAAAAACGCCGGCTTATCGGTTTCGTACTATCGAACTGCTCTTGGAGGGACGGGCGGTTGACGGCAGAGTACCGCCAACCGTTAGATCTTCTTGCATAGAACGTGAACGCCTTTGAAAAGACGAAGCCGAGTAAGGGCGAAGGAAATCGCGATTTTGATAATTGGCTCCACGGGACGTCCTCGATCGGATCCCCTGGTGGGTCGCAGTCAATAATGTTTTCAGGGTATTACCGGTTCGACCCGGTGACTTATGATCTCTTTATCCGTCCGCTGTGCCGGGCGATGAGCCGTAAGCCGAAGAATTTGAAATGGCTCCCCGGGACGGGCTCGAACCGCCGACCTAGTGATTAAACAGTCTAAATGTAAGCCAGCAATAGCAAGGGTTCCAGAGGCGATCTCCGGTATATGGACATGCTATGGACACCACGTATTCCGGCTGCCCTTGGTGCCGCTGACCACCAGGCAGTGCACTCGAGCTGCCGGTCATCAACCACCAGGGTACGGCTTACACCACAATCAGCCTTGTGTATCCATACAGACCCGCCCATGATCGCGCGCCTGCGGTTGCTCTGGCTGTCCGGTGGTCAATTAAGTAGTTTCCTCAATATCTTTTATCCCGTTTTTGATCTATAAATGAGCGACTGCAGTTCTGACCCGATGACTCCGAGTAGCCGTCTTTAAGAAATTTCAGACAATGACACGTCGATTCATCGGGTCCAACTGCAGACCAGGCCCCCAGATCACCGCACCTGTGCAGCCATAGGCGGTCAGAACAGCCGATCTTCCTGTGATGTATTGAATGAGGAATTTCTATATATATCAATGACTTGTATCATGATCTACATTCCTGGCGGTCAATTAATCGTATTGACTTGACCCGATGATTACGGAGCGATTAGAACCTCACACCTGAACGCTCCGAGTCATCGGGTCATTTTTCAGTGTAGCCGCTTTCCCACACCCTTGGCCGATAGCTTCCCATGACTGCCGAGCGTGCGCTGTCTCAGGTGGCCATGTAGATCATGCAGCCGCCCTTTCAGTTTGTCCTTTGGGGTCTATGCTTTTATGTATGGAATAGCTGGACAGTTCTGGTTTTGAACTGACCTTTCACCAGCAACGTCCCTCCTGCCTAATTTCTGGCACTACGTTGTTGGTTATGGCCGCCACTGATCTCCCTCTCGGCGGCCATTTTTTGATGGCCTTATCAGGGTTCTGGTCTACAGTTACCTGTATAACCTCGACCCGATGACTGCTACACGGCCTCTTGAGGATGATCAGCCCTTAGGCGTAGTGCAGAGTCATCGGGTCAACTTCATTGCAGCCGCCCCTCCCGCTCCCCGCTTCCATCCTCACCCGCATCAGCAGCGCCAGTTCCTCGCGCTCCATTTCGGCCAGCAGAGGCAGCGGAAATTTAGCGTATAGCTACATCCTGAATTATTGATTAAGTGGTTCCCACACTGCACACCACGCTGTGGTTGTGCTAGGGTCTGTCAGCATCCAAGAATCAACAATAAAATTCTCGCCGTCCTTTTGGGACTGTTTTGGGTAGCCAGAAAGAGAGAGCGAGTAAATAGTGAGTATCAAAAAAAGGCAGAGCGGTTCTCGTCGTCGTTATACGGCTGTTCGATTTCCATTAACGGATAATCGAGGTGCCTTTGTATTTCAGGATCGAAGGCAATTATCTGATCGACGAAAGCGACTACATGACCTTAATGATCTGAAGACCATACTTTCGAAAATATACAGCGACTGATCAGGTTAACAGATTAACACTTCGTAACGGGCTGCCTCCGGGTCGCTGTTTTACTTTGTACGTCACATAAATCTAATCCTACACACCCGGTCGATAGCGGGAACGGATACAGTGGCCAGGCCTGTTTGCAGGCGTTTCGGTAACCGGGGTGGTAGCATCTGCCGGTGGCAATCAATAGCCGGTGCTGGCCAACCGCCGCGGCAGGCGCATCGATTGTTATTGCATTGGGAGGGGCGCTGACCTATGTTTAGAACCTATCTCATAATTGCCTGATGCCGTGACCGTGGCGATTTTTTGTTTCCTGGCGCGGCGCGGGATGCACTTGCGATGGACAGGATGTCCGAAGCAACTGATGTACAGGGAGGTACCAGTGCCGCGGGAGTCAGGGGGGGGTGAAACCCCGCGTAGCGCTCGAGTACCGGCCCGGGCCGGGTTGTGCCTGGAGTGGTCAGGCACGCCGTACGGACAGCAACGCGGCTCGCGGGGTGATAAGACAGCGCACGCCAGAGTTGCTATTGTCAAAAGCACGACGGGCGAGCAAGGTGCAATGCATGAGAATCCTGGTAAAACCGCACAAAAAGTATCCTTGGTATCTGCTGCCGTTCTTCTGGAATCAGAGGAGAAAGTACGGGCAGATCCTGAATCCCGGTCTGGTATGGGGCCGGGTGCCGCGTCTGTTTCTGGGGGTGGCCACACTGTACGGCGCCTTCGATAACCGGTTCTCGACCCTGACACCGGTGTTGCGTTCGCTGATCAGTGTGCGGGTTTCCCAGCTCCAGTCGTGCCACTTCTGTGTGGATCTGAACAGTTGCACGCTGGCCCGGCGCTGCGGCTCCATGGAAAAGGTCTTGCAGCTTCAGGAATGGAGGGAAAGTCCGCTGTTCGACGAGGTGGAAAGGGCGGTCCTGGACTATGCGGAAACCGTGAGCTACCACGATCGCCAGGTCACGGAGGAACAGGTTGCCTTATTGCGCAAGTATTTTGACGAGGAGGGCCTGGTGGAGCTGACCGGGCTGATCGCTTTCCAGAACATGTCCAGTATGTTCAACACTGCGCTGGATATCGCCCCGCAGGGCTTTTGTCTAGTCCCCCCGGATCGAAGCGAATAACCGGTGTGCAACCGGCTGGCGGCGGTGTGAACCGCTCCCGGCGCTCAGCCGATGGCGGCGGACTCCCGCGCCCGGTACCGGGAATCTCGTGTCGCCAGAATACATTTTTTCCATAGTGATCCAGTCGATGCAGGCATCGGTGTCGGATACGCCGTACACCGCATTGTGGCGATCTCCGTCGTGTTGCGGACAGCGGAGCGTTTCAAGGTCTGGTCGCTGGGGGAACTGGATGCAACCGAGGGGGAGTTGCTGCGTCGTTTCTTCGACGGACTGGAACGCTTCACGCCGACCCTGGTTTCCTGGAACGGCTCGGGGTTTGACCTGCCCGTCATTCATTACCGCAGTCTGCTGCACGGTGTTGCCTCACCGCGCTACTGGGACACCGGCGGCGATGACCGCGACTTCAAATGGAACAACTACCTGAGCCGCTATCATGAACGCCATACCGACCTGATGGATGTCCTGTCCGGGTTACAGCCGCGCGCGGTCGCGCGCCTCGATGAGATTGCTACGCTGCTGGGGTTTCCCGGCAAGATGGGCATGAGCGGAGCCAGGGTGTGGGACAGCTACCAGGATGGCGACATCGGCGGTATCCGCGATTACTGCGAGACGGACGTGCTCAATACCTACCTGGTTTACCAGCGATTCGAGCTGATCCGTGGCCGCCTGACTTCCGCGGACTACGACCGGGAATGCCGTCTGGTGCGTGAGGAGCTGCAGAAAGCGGACAAGCCGCACCTGCAGGAATTCCTCGAAGCCTGGCAGGTTGCCTGATCCCCGGCGTTTCGCTGGATTCGTTTCCTTCGACTGATGAGCAGACACCGACGCCCGCCGCGCCTGCCTGACCCGGTGGAACGGGTTGGCGTGGAGTCGCTCGGGCATGATGGCCGGGGGGTGGCGCATCCCGGTGGCAAGGCGGTTTTTATCGATGGCGCCCTGCCCGGTGAAACGGTAGCCATCGACTATCTGGCGACCCATCGCGCCTATGACGAGGCCCGGGTCCGGACGGTGCATGCACCCTCACCATACCGGGTCGAACCGAGGTGCGCGCATTTCGGGGTATGCGGCGGCTGCAGCCTGCAGCACCTGGAGGCCGGGGAACAAATCATGGCCAAGCAGCAAGTGCTGCTGGACAACCTGATGCGGATCGGCAGGGTCATGCCCGATGAGGTGTTGCCTCCGATGCGCGGTCCGGTATGGGGTTACCGCGGCAAGGCGCGTCTCGGCATCAAGGATGTCATCAAGAAGGGGCGCGTGCTGGTCGGTTTCCGCGAGAAGCGCGGTTCCTATGTGGCTGACCTGCGGCGCTGCGAGGTGCTGCATCCATCCGTTGGCGAGCGCATCCCCGCCATTGCCGATCTGATCATCGGGCTAAAGGCGAGGTCGCGCATTCCCCAGGTGGAGGTGGCCGTGACCGATAGCGTCACGGCACTGGTCTTTCGCCATCTCGATGCGCTGTGTGAGGCGGACATCGAAAGGCTGAAGGCGTTTGCCCGTGACCAGGATTTTCATGTCTACCTGCAGCCGGGCGGACCGGACAGCGTACGGCCGTTGTGGCCGGAGGACTCTTTGCTGAGCTATGCCCTGCCGGCACAGGGCATCGAGCTCGACTTCAGGCCAACCGACTTTACCCAGATCAATAGCGCGCTCAACCGGCTGATGGTGGAGCGTGTCCTGCAGCTGCTGAAACCCGAGGGTTCACACCGGGTTCTCGACCTGTTCTGCGGGCTGGGTAATTTCACCCTGCCACTGGCGCGCCATGCCGGCGAAGTGGTGGGGATCGAGGGAGACGCCGGGCTGGTTGTTCGCGCCCGTCACAACGCCGCTCGCAACGGTATTGCAAATGCGGTCTTTCATGTCGCCGACCTTTCCGTGAGCCAGATCGAGGCGCCCTGGGCAGGTGAGTCTTACCAGCGCATACTGCTGGACCCACCGCGCAATGGCGCCGCGGCGGCGCTGGATATCGTGGGAAATATTCGGCCCGCACGTGTGGTCTATGTGTCCTGCCATCCCGGGTCACTGGCCCGCGATGCGGCCCGGCTGGTCGAGGTGTTTGGTTACCGGCTGCTGGCGGCGGGCGTCATGGACATGTTCCCGCATACCGCGCACGTGGAGTCGATCGCGCTGTTCGAGGCTCGCCAGGCATGCGATGAATAAGCCTGTAATCCCGCGAAAGCAGGAATCTCGTCTGATCAGGATCAGTGGATTTCCGGATTCCCGCTTTCGCAGGGATGACTTGTCAAGAGATGCCTCAACATTCTTTGAGTTTACGAGCGTGGCGCCAGGAATCTCCGGCGCCACTACCGCGACCGCTAACCGATTTCAGGCGGCTACTGCTTGTACCAGCGGCTGCTGAGCGCGTTGAACACCAGTTTCGGGTACCAGAACTTGCCGAGGCTGCCGTTGTAGCGCGCCAGCGCGCGGGCCAGGTTGCCTTTTTCGATGTTCAGGTAGTATTTCAGTATGGTACAGCCGAGGCGGATATTGGTGCTGATGACGAACAGATTGTCATCCGGATGGCCGATCTCATCCAGCCAGAAAGGCATGATCTGCATCAGACCCTGTGCGCCGGCAGAGGAGATCGCAAACCTGTCATAGCGGCTTTCGACGTCGATGACGGCCAGCACCAGTTCCGGATCGAGTTCGGCGCGCTGCGCCTCGTAATGGACCGTCTTGAGTATAGTCAGCCGTTCTTTGGGATCCTTCACCCGGGGTTCCAGCCGCTGCGACATGTCGGTCAGCCAGACCTCGGCATCGAATCGATCCTTGAAACTGTCGCTTGATTCGATGGCCTTGATGAGGGTGTTGCGCATCTCCTCATCCGGGCGTTCATTGGTCGCCGCCATCGTGATCGACGGGTGGACGCAAATCGGCCCGCCCAGGAGGATCGACAGCAGCAGGAACGTTTGGCCTTGGTGCCAGGTTTTCATGATTTCCTGTTATCGGCCCGGGCTGGCAGCGCTTGATTTCTCAGGAAATCTACGATCTCCTCCCGCCCAGTGTCCCGGCTCCCGGGATCGCGGCGGTGCTTGTACTCGACCATGCCGCGGTCGAGATTTTTCTCGCCGACGACGACGCGATGCGGAATGCCGATCAGTTCCATGTCGGCGAACATGACGCCGGGACG
>JBAVKA010000018.1:0-1872 GCA_049688075.1 Gammaproteobacteria bacterium | reverse complement strand
GAGCGCTCGGTGCGCATCAACCTGAACATGATCGGGCTGAACGGGCGGCCGCAGGTCAAGGACCTGCGCACCATCCTGTCGGAGTGGCTCGAGTTCCGTCTCGTTACCGTGCGCCGGCGTCTCGAGTATCGACTGGACAAGGTCAATCGTCGCCTGCACCTCCTCGAAGGGCTGTTAATTGCATTCCTCAACCTGGATGAGGTAATCCGGATCATTCGCACCGAGGACAAGCCCAAACCGGAATTGATGAAGCGGTTTGAACTGACCGGGGAGCAGGCGGATTACGTACTGGACACCCGGCTGCGGCAACTCGCGCGCCTGGAAGAGATGAAGATCAAGGCGGAACTGGAGGCGCTTGCCGGTGAGCGTGATTCAATCGAAAAAATACTCGGCTCCGCACAGCGGCTGAGGACCCTGGTCAGAAAGGAGATCCAGGCCGATGCCCGGAAATATGGCGATGAGCGCCGCTCCCGGCTGGTGGAACGAGCCGCCGCCCAGGCACTGGATGAGGCCGAACTGGTGCCGAGTGAACCGGTAACCGTGGTGTTGTCGACTAACGGCTGGGTGCGTGTCGCCAAGGGGCATGATATCGATCCGGCGGAAATGAATTACAAGTCCGGGGACGAATTTGCCTCCGCAGCGCGTTGTCGCAGCAACGAGCTGGCGGTGTTCCTCGATTCGACCGGCCGCAGTTACGCCGTGCCAGCGCACTCGCTGCCAAGCGCCAGGGGGCTGGGTGAACCGTTGACCGGTCGCCTCAAGCCCGAAGATGGCGCGCGTTTTGTCGGTGTAATGGCAGGCGATCCGGACAGGCTGTACCTGCTGGCGAGTGATTCAGGGTACGGGTTCATCACGCGGCTCGGTGATTTGTACACGCGGAACAAGTCGGGTAAAGCGGTGTTGTCGGTTCCCCGCGGCTCCAGAATACTGTCGCCCGTGCCGGTCAGGAACCTTGAAGACAGCCTGATAGCGGCGGTCACTACTGATGGCTACATGCTGGTAATCACTGCTACCGATCTCCCGCTGATGTCGCGAGGCAAGGGGAATAAAATCATCAATATCCCCTCGGCAAGACTGAAAAGTCGCGAGGAATTCGTCGCTGCGGTCGCCTGTGTGAAAAATGGCGAGCAACTCATCATTCATGCCGGCAAACAACACAAAACCATCAAAACCGATGAGCTCAAGGAATTCGCTGGAGAGCGAGGGCGGAGAGGACGTAAATTACCGCGTGGATATCAGAAGAATCTTTCTATTAGGGTGTAGACAATTTAGACATTCTGACTATATGAATATATTCAGGACCATTAAGCAGGCACACGCAACTCGCGATAGCATTCTCGATTAGATCGTGCGAAGATTTACAGTTGTTCATCTTTCTTGTTCTTGGTATTTCTGCTGGAATGAGAGGTCGTTATGTTGGCGCGTACTGTTCTTCTCATCCGACTGGTTGAGTTGCTCATTTGAGTAGTTTTTGTCGGACTCTGTTGTCGGTATTACGGACATTTCTAAAGCATCAAAGTCTGACTGGCGTGCTGATATCAGCTGGCCTGCTTATTTACGGGCTTTTCAGCCATCTTGTTGTGGAGCCTCAGGATGGCGGAGTCCGCCGCCTTTCTGATGGTGACAACATTGCTAATGCCTCTGTCCCTGAAATCCTGTTGTGATATGTTTTGCGCGTCTTTGGCTAACTGGGCAAGCTGCGTAAGCCCCAGATAGAGAGATGATCCTTTCAGTGCATGCGCGAGATCCCGGAAACCGGGCCAGTCGCCCCTGGCAACAGCTGACTCCAATCCATGGATATTCTTGTTCGTGTCTTCAACGAAATTTTCGACTATCTCGCTTATGAAGGAAACATCGCCATCTGCGAGATCG
>JBAVKA010000017.1:0-4364 GCA_049688075.1 Gammaproteobacteria bacterium | reverse complement strand
GCAGCGGGAAAAACAGGCTGCCGGTCATGCCGCCGGCAAATATGCCCATAGCAACTGCCAGGCCGGTCCAGATCAGGGTCAGCAGCCACAGCGGCAGCAGCACGAGCCCTTTCAGCCAGGCGAATCCCGGCCCTGGCGGGCGATGGCGCAGCCGGCGGTAGAGCGCATAAGCGGACAGCCCGGCCATGACCACCAGGGTGATCACCACCGTGTAGAATACGGGCAGGTTTTGCAGACCAGGCAGCAGTGGTTCCATGGAGTGAATCATCGCCTGAAGTCCGGTTCGCTTAACAGGATGCAACGCATACAGCTTGTACTGCATCCGGGCATAAAATGCTTGTTATTAGGGTCTGTTAACACGTGTATGGTCGTCGCGACGGCGGTCATTTTGTCGCAAGACAAGGCAGCGCGAGTGCCGTGTAGTCAGGCTACACCCGTGAGCGCTAACGCAGGATTGCGGGAAAATGGCCCCGTCCCTGCGGGTTGCGCCTGAAATCAGGCCATACGGCGTTGCTCGTCATTCATTTAGAACAACTAAACTTCGCTCCTCGCGCCTTGCCTGGCCTGATTTCAGACAGCAACGCGGCGATCAGACACGTGTTAACAGGCCCTAAGATACCAGTAAACGGTGTTACGTACCGCGGCTGCAGATCAGGGAGTATGTTCCGGCATTCTCGTGACCCGAGGGTGCTGCTCCCAAGCAGGGAGATCGTTATCCTGGCGGATACTCCCCGGGCAATATTACTTAAGGAACGTCAGATAAGGCTTGTCATTCAAGCGCAGGCCGGACAAAAGTGCATAGCGCGTTGCACGCCCGCAGGGTAGCCAAAGCCCGCCCGTCTTTATGACATGATTGGATATAGACACCAATGCGCCGCTGTGACGTTTCTGTCCAGCGGTCGGAAGATGCCGCGCGGTGACCGGTGGTGGATTCGGGTGTTCACTGCGCCGGCGCGCCGTCCGGGTCCTCATCCGGCAGCGGGTGCCTGTCCTGTCGCCCCGCGTCGAGTGTTTCATGGGATGTGCGCTGCACTGTGATGCCGGGCGCCATCTGCACGCGCGCGGCGGGCGCGCTGCCGTCTTTCGCCTCGCCGAAGTAGAGGGTGCGATGCGGGAACGGGATCTCGATCCCGGCCTCGTCGAAACGTATCTTCAGCAGACGGTTGAAGGCGCGGCCAACGGTCCATTGCTTGATCGGCAGTGTCTTCAGGCGTCCCTTGATGACCACGGCCGAGTCTCCGAAGGCATCCACGCCGAAGATCTCGATGTTATCGAGCAGCAGCGGACCGATCTCCTTGTCTTCGCGCAGTTCACTGCCGATCTGCCGCAGCAGGTCGATCACGGCATCCACGTCCTCGCGGTAGGCGATGCCCACATCGAACACATAGAAGGAGAAATCCTCGGTCAGGTTGCTGACCGTGGTGATGGCGCTGAACGGGATGGTATGCACGGCGCCGCTGAGATCGCGCAGGCGTACGGTGCGGATGGAAAGCGACTCCACCAGACCTGCCGTGTCCCCCAGCTTGACCACGTCGCCGACCGCCATCAGGTCCTGGAACAGAATGAACACGCCGGTGATGACATCCTGCACCAGCCGCTGGGCGCCGAAGCCCACCGCCAGCCCGATCACGCCGGCACCGGCCAGCAGCGGGGCGATGTTCACGCCGAGTTCGGACAGCACCATCAGGCTGGAAACGATGGTGATCACCACGAGCAGGGCGTTGCGGGCGACGTTGAGCAGGGTTCGGGTACGTGCGCTGGTCACCTGGATATCCGTTTCGCCGAGATAGCGCTCGATGACGCTGCTCACGGTTTCCCAGAGCAGCAGCGAAGCGACGATGATGCCGATGATGTGCGCCGCAGCGCTGCCCAGCACGCTGCCCGGACCGCTCGTGAGCCACGCGTAGGTATGCACGCCCCAGACTTCGAGCAGTGTGAAGGCGGCCACCAGATAGAGGCCCGCATTGATCGATTTCTGCAATGCCGGGAAGTAGCGGTTGACGCGTTTCTCCAGTCCGGGGAAGCGCTTATTGAGGTCGCTACGGAGACTCAGCCCGCGGCGGAAGAGGGTATCGATGAGACTCAGCAGCCCTTGGGTAACCGCGAGCACCACCAGCGTGAGCACGGTTGCACGCAGGATGTAGGTGAAGCCGTTCGGGATGCCGACGGCCCATACGCCAAACAGCAGAATGAGATAGATCGCGGCCACGAGGTGCCATATTCTCGACAGCCGGATGCGCAGCGAGGAGAGCATGCTGTGGGTGCGGTCCTCGTCCATGCGCCCGTGGATCATCATGCCGACCGTCGCACGGTTCTGCATGACGAAAATGAACAGCAGCACGAATACCAGCAGGCCGAGCAGGTGCAGCAGGGGTTGGTAGAACACCTGTCTGAGCCCGAGCAACTGGGCTGATTGCAGGCCGAAGTAACCGAATACGGCGGTGCCGGCGATGCGTCTCAGCCAGATCTGGAGATATTGCGCGGTCTCGTCGTCGGCATGCACCAGCCGCAGTGAGCGTACATCGGGCGACAGGAGAAAACGGCCGGCGACCAGCGCGACGCGCACGATGATCGAAGCGTTGATCCAGGCGAGCGCGACCAGACGTGACTCCTCGTTCGGATCCACGACCGCCAGGACAGGATAGGCGGTCAGGGCGAAGACTGCGACGGGTACCGCGTCGAGCAGCAACAGCGCGAAGCGTATCGCGATGCCGGCGAATTTGCCGTAGCTGTGCGCGGCGAGCGCCGCGCGCCGCGGTTGCACCAGCAGCCGGAATACCAGCCAGGCGGCCAGGTAGCCGCTGCCCAGGATGGCGGCCAGGCGGGCGAGAAGAATGCCCCATTCCTGCCGCGCTTCCGGATCCCGGGCAATATTGTCGAACCAGGCGGCGGTTCGGGGCAGGACATCGACCACGTCCACGACCCGGGTTGCATCACTCGCCACCTGCACGATTTCAGTGGAGATCGACCGCAGCAGTTCTGCCGTAGCGCTGGCGACCTCGTTCTGCGTGGCCGGGCTTTCAGCCTCCATGGCCTGCAGCATGACATTCAACTGACTGACGAGCTGTTCGCGAGCCTTGTCGTCCTCGAGCGTTTCGATCACCTGCCGGATGTCCTGGCGGGAGACCTCCGGGCTAGCTGTCCCGGTAGCGGCATGGGCTCCGGCGGAAAACAGCCAGAGGAGGGGGGTGAACAACAGTGCACCTATCAGCAATCCGGGTTTGCGCTGTGGCATGATGCATTTCCTTCCTGTTGAGGAGTCTGTCGGACTCGGGATAATGCTGCTGCTCGATACGATCACCCCTCATCCGGGAGGCTACCGGTGGCCGGATCGAAGTGCCCTCTGCAGGCTGGGGCGCGGCAAGCCCGTCAATGAACCCCTGGTGAGACGATCCGGTGTAAACTTTCACCGGCCGTCAGGCTGCGTGGCAGCGGAGTGCGGGGCTCTGTGTGCAGTACGACGGAGGAAACGGTCCCGGTAATTCTGGTGTCGACCTGACCGTTGCGCCGGGTCGCCATGGTAACGCGCTTGTGATCCACACCTCAAGGTGGGCCATTAACACGCCATCCCCCCGCAGAAGCGGCGCCGTTATGCTGATAAATATGTCCATATATTATTAATATAAAGAAGTTATCTATGGTTAAATGTCATCTATCGGATCACAAATGCCCATGACCTCATCCTCATTCTGCCGCTGCTCACACGTCTTGCTTCTGGTGCTGGGGATGATGATCTTAATCGTGTGCCCTACGGCACAGGCGCAGCTGGAGACGCCGGCCGCGGATAGCCAGCTGCAGGACACCCTCAGCACGCTGAATTCACTTCTCAAGCTCCAGTCCCAGATGAAGACCGACATGGAAGCGCTGGGCAAGCAGTTGAGTGCCGCCCGGACCGAGGCGGAGAGAAACGATATTCAGACGCAACTGGATAAACTGGGCGCGGACCTGAAGACCACAAACCGCAATCTGAGAGAGATCGCGGCCGGAGCAGACATCGACAGCCTGAGGGCCGCGGAGGAAACCAGCTTCAACCTGCAGGAAGAGGTGTTCGCGCTGCTTAGGCCGGCGATCAAGGAGATGAAGGACATGACCAGCCATGTCCGCCTCAAGTCCGACCTGAAGGACAAGATCGCCTACTACCAGGGTAAGCTGCCCATCACGGAGCGGGCGGTTGCCAATATCACCAGCCTGTTTAAGCAAACGCAGGATGAATCCCTGCAAGTAAAACTGCAGAGCATGCTGGCGGACTGGCAGAAGCAGCTGACCTTCATGCAAAGCGAGTTGCAGTCGGCCGAGCTGCAACTGGACAAACTGGAGCGCTCCGAAGCGTCTCTGGCCGAGACCTCGCAGAGCTATCTCAAATC
>JBAVKA010000016.1:0-2338 GCA_049688075.1 Gammaproteobacteria bacterium | reverse complement strand
GCAAAGCCCTTGTACAACACACTGACGTTATCTTGCCGAGGATCCTTGAATGTTCTTTAACTATTTACCCCCCAAACATTCCTGCCCGGGAACAAGGCAAGGCCGGAAAACCCGACAGAGCCAGATTCATATTGGTATCAGTATTTAATCGTATCTAACCTCGCAGCGCCGACCAGGTGGTGTATTGGTAATCATCAACTGTGCCATCGTCGTCCGCATCGATCTCCAGTCGCACAGAGGTGGCGGACTCGATGACGATGCGAACCGTCCCTTTCCGAGTACCACCGTCGATCAGGAACTCACCCGACTCCGGGTCCTGATCATCTGTGGGTTGCAGCGGGACGATCGTATCGTAATGAAATGTGCCGCCGAGAAAAGCACTTTTCATAAGCGATCCGTCTGTTTTTAGAAGTTTCGTAACGGGCGATAACTCGGCATTCAGCGTCAGGTCATCCCACCCGCTCAACCAGGAATAAACGTCCGTCTGCGTGTCAAGCTGCAGATGAGTCAACTCCTGACTCAGCACGACCACCGGGAAGGCACGACTGTCCAACCTAAGGCCAAATGACGACGTCATCACTGACGCTGCGTAGCTGTCCGTACCCGATGCGATTGTCAGGGCCATGTTCTGCAGGACGTAGAACAGCAGGAAGACGTCGGTCCGAGGATCTCCCTCCAGGCTCATCACCTCCAGCGAAATGCTGCCGTCGATGATATATCCGTCGCCGTCATCGCAGGCATCGAACAAAATATTAAAATTATCCCCTACGGACAGGGACACAGGATCGTTCGTTAAGTCACCTGACAAGGTGACCATCCCGCTTATGGCACATGCACCAGTTACAGGTTCTCCGGTTGTTGCCGCTGCGTCGATGAGTTCGAATTTGCTGTTGCTTGATAACAGATTCGGTGCACCGGGAAGGCTGGGAAATACTTGTCCCCCAATGATGACTGCAACGTGAAGTGCGTGGTCGTGTGCCTGCACAGCCGTGGCAGCGACATCCTGAGCATTGGCAACGGTGATATCCATCGAGGCGATATCGATGGGCGTAATCTTCGGCGGAAAGTCAGGAGAGGGATATGATATGTTCAAGCCAAGACCGCCACCACCCCCGCCGCTTCCCACTGTGCATACCACTCCGATTACCAGGAGCACAATCGCCAACACTATACGGAGGATTCTCATGCTGAACCCCTTTGCCTATGCGGTGTGATTGCAGTTGTTACAGCCAGGGCAGTGAGGCAGCCAAGCAGATCATAAAATGAGTATTGCGATTCAGCGTCCTGTTGACGCACCGCGCGCGCGACTGTCGCGTTTTCGAGTCTCTGCTGCGACGAGGTGCTCATAAGGGGCGACCTGCCTGGCCAAACTCGTTACTACCCCAGCAGTACAGCCGCTGGTCCGTCGTTATACCGCAGACGTGAGTTCCACCGAGCGCCAGGGTGGAGAAATACAGCCCGCCAGCGACCGGTAGCGGCTCCAATGAGTCGCCATCGCTCCCGTTACCAAGTTCGCCAAAAGGCCCGGATCCCCAGCACCAGGCCTGCCCGTTATTCGTGAGGCCGCACGTGAACTGGCCGCCGGCGAATATCTTATCGAAGCGGTGATCACCAGGTACCGGCTGCGGTGTGCCAAAGGCATGATCAACGGGGATAGAACCCCAGCACCAGACCGCGCCCTCAGTGTCGAGTGCGCAGGCGTGCATCCCACCGGTAACGACGGACACGTACGATCGATCACCCACGACCTTTACGGGCACAGGCGACGTCAATGGGCCCTCGAACTGCCCAACAGTGCCAGCCCCGAGCTGGCCAAACCAGTTACTGCCCCAGCACCAGGCTTCACCGCCCCCTGTCACTCCGCAGCCCCATCCCTGGCTGAGGCCAATATCGACGAACTGGAGACCGCTATCGTCCTGGAGCTTCGCAACGAGGCGCTCGGCGGTCGTCTCGCCCTTACCCCAGCAGTAACGCGTCCCGATTGCGTTGAGGCCACACATGCCGGAATCTCCCATCGCTGCGCGGAGAAGTGTGAAGTGCTCTGTGGTATCCACCGCCGTCGGCCCGATTGGCGCTCTAGACGAATCGAATGGAATACCGTAACCCCAGCAGATCGCGCTGCCGGACAGATCCAGGCTGCAAGTAACAACCATGGAGGACGCAATACTCGTGAACCCCGTGGATGGTGTTAGAGTTGCTACGGCGCACGGAGTGTCTATATAGGGGGTGTCACTATTCGGAACCGACCCGATGTCCGCTGTGCAGCCGAGCTGACCGTACTCATTCACTCCCCAGCACCAGACCTGCCCGGTACCGTCAACGGCACAGCTATGTGCCC
>JBAVKA010000015.1:0-2614 GCA_049688075.1 Gammaproteobacteria bacterium | reverse complement strand
GGTATGCGCTCAGCCAAGTCACTTCGTATCTCCAAGCGGGCCGCAGCAACGCTGAACCAATGGTGTCGATCCACGACGCTGCCTCACGGTCAGATCATGCGCGCAAAAATCATTTTGCAACTCAGTGAAGGCATGACACCCACTGAGGTTGCTACGGCACAGAGGACCACAGCAAAGACGGTGCACCGATGGCGAAATCGGTTTGAGGCCGAGGGTATTGACGGTCTACTGGAACGTCCGCGCTCTGGGCGCCCGACGGTCATCGATAAAAAGACCGTCGACAAGGTCATCTTCCTGACAACGAAACGTGTCCCTGAAGAGGCAACACACTGGAGCATCGAGCTGATGGCCCGGTACGCGGAGGTGACGCCGTGGCAGGTACGCCAGATCTGGAAAGCCGCTGATTTACGCCCGCATCGGCTGAAGACATTCAAGATCAGCACCGATCCAGCATTTGCCGACAAGGTGGTCGATATCGTCGGGCTGTACATGAGCCCGCCCGACAACGCCGTGGTGCTCAGCGTTGACGAGAAGACGCAGATTCAGGCGCTGGATCGCACACAGCCAGGTTTACCGCTGAACCCGAGTCGCATAGGCAGTCGCACGCATGACTACAAGCGAAACGGCACCGCGGCCCTGTATGCCGCATTCAACACGCTCACAGGAAAAGTCATTGGTAAGGTCACCGACAAGACCAACGGCAAAGAGTTCTTATCCTTCCTCAAACTGCTGAATCGGCGCTTCAGTGCAGGCAAGGATCTTCACATCATCCTGGACAATCTAAGCGCTCACAAAACGCCGGCCGTGCGCGAGTGGCTCGAAGCACATCCTCGCATCTACCTTCACTTTACCCCTACCAGTTCATCGTGGTTGAATGCTGTTGAAGGTTGGTTCGCTCAGTTGGAACGTCGTGCCCTGTACCGTGGCGTATTCACCAGCGTTCCTGAGTTGAAGGCCGAACTGCGAAGATTCATCGAAGTCCACAATGAGCAAAGCGCCAAACCCTTCAAGTGGTCGAAACCGGCAAGCAATATCATCGCCGCAGTGGGCCGCGCCAAGCACGCGTTACACAATTAACCGCATGGACCACTAGCCACCCTGACTTACAACGCCGTGCACGACGGTAGCGTTAACACCGGTGACGCGCTTGGTGTCATGCGTACCAACATGACGATATTCAGCTCGCCCTCGTCGCCCGTGCTTCGGTAGCGGTATGTCATTCCGGGCACCAGCGGAAAATACGGATTGCCGACTGTCGACACGAATTGCGCCGGATCAATCACCGAGTGGTAGCTGGTGCCTCTCACGAACAGTGAACACCCTTCGGTCACAAGTAATCCGAGGGTCAGAAAGGTCCGCACTAGGAACGCCGGTTACCCATAACTCGCGCATGATGTATGCGCAGAATCTGAAAAATGCTATGGCAAGACATCAGTAATCGCCATTAAACAGTCATAGGTGCTTGACGATAGTAATGCGAATCATTATCATTCGTTAAAAGGAGGCGTCATGAAGACCCTGTTTATCATGTTTTCACTATTTTCATTAACCGCCTATGCCACTGGTAACGAGGCGATGTTGATTATCCGGGACCATCGCTTTGAGCCGGAAGAAATTCGCGTTCCCGCCGGTCAGAAGGTCAAGTTAGTGGTGCACAACCAGGACAGCACACCAGAAGAGTTTGAGAGCTATGAACTCAATCGGGAAAAGGTCGCCGCCCCTGGGGCGAAGGTAACTATATACATCGGCCCTCTCAGTCCCGGGCGCTATCCGTTCTTCGGTGACTTCCACGCGGAAACAGCGCGCGGGACCGTTGTCGCGGAGTAAATCCTGATGTGGGGTTCAGCTATTATTGTGTTCCGGGAGGTCCTTGAAGCCGCATTGATAATCGGGATCATCGCGGCTGCTACGCGTAATCTGCCTGGTCGCAACATCTGGCTGCTTGCTGGGATCACGGCAGGGTTGCTCGGTTCGGTAATCGTTGCTTCCTTGACTGGGCAGATCGCCGAACTTGCCGAGGGTGTAGGCCAGGAGTTGTTCAATGCGGGTATCCTCGGAGTGGCGGCCGTGATGCTCGCATGGCATAACATCTGGATGGCTCGTCACGGTCGACAGTTGGCCCGCAATGCCAGGCAATTGGGAACCGATGTCGCATCAGGCGGACGGGAAATGTCTGCATTGACACTCGTGGTCGCACTTGCAATCCTCCGTGAGGGGTCCGAGACAGTACTCTTCCTCTATGGTCTCCTGGCTGGCGGCGAGCAGAGTTTTGCCAGTGTTAGTGGCGGGGGTGCGATTGGACTTATCGCCGGGGCTCTCGCTGGATATGGCCTTTATGCAGGTTTCCTGGCTATCCCTGCACGCCTGTTCTTTGCTGCAACAAGCGGCCTGATTCTCCTTCTGGCCGCCGCCATGGCCAGCCAGGCTGCCCGCTTCCTGGTTCAGGCCGACCTTATTCCCAGTCTTGCCAATCCGCTCTGGGACAGTTCCTGGTTTCTCGACAATGGCTCGCTCCTGGGGCGTTTTCTTCACACCCTTATTGGCTATGAAGCCATGCCTTCCGGTATTCAAGTCGTTTTTTACATGGCGACATTGATCCTGATTCTGACCGGAA
>JBAVKA010000014.1:0-11519 GCA_049688075.1 Gammaproteobacteria bacterium | reverse complement strand
GCGCCTCGGTCTTTTTGCCGAAGCCCTCGAGCTCACGAATCTTCCCGCTGCGCGCCGCGCGCTCGAGATCCTCGGGCGTGCGGATATGCAATTGCTTGTAGAGTGTCTTGACGCGTTTCGGGCCGAGTCCCTCGATCTTCATCAGATCGCTCAACGCCGCAGGCGTACGGGCCTCCACCTCCTCGAGTTGCGGCAAATGGCCTGTTTCAACGATGGTCCGGATTTTTTCGGCGATAGCCTCGCCGATCCCCGGCAATTCAGACAGGTTTTTACCGGATGCCAGCAGACCCGGTACGTTCTGCGCCAGACTGGCGATGGTGCGGGCCGCGCTGCGGTAGGCGCGAACGCGAAAGGGATTGGCGCCCTCGACCTCAAGGAGATCGGCGAGACGGTTGAACAACCCGGCGATCTCGGCATTGTGTACGGGCATCGCTGATCCTCCAGGGGATGTCCGATCACAAGTATCGTCCGTCCCCAACCCCGACGGGTGGCTATTGCTTCTGTCTCATCAGGTCCCCGACATTTATCCCTAAATAGGGACGATCGGTTTGTGTCTTGTCGCTTTGCGCGCCAGTCCGGGTTTATCAACGGCGTCATCGTCCTCGCGCTTGGCCAGTGCCTCCGCCGGAGCCGACGCCGGGAAAAATAAAGTGATATCGTTCACCAGGGGATGGGCTTGCGGTCGCGGAAAAATCCGCCGCTCGGGCCGTCGTCCGGCAGGGTGGCGAGCCAGACGATGGTATCGGCGCCCTCCTCCACCGAGCGATCGGCGTTGGGTCCGCCCATCTCGGTGCGCACCCAGCCGGGACAGACGGAATTGACCTTGATACGGGTATCTCTCAGTTCATCCGCCAGGATGCGGGTCAGGACATTGATCGCCGCTTTGGAAAAGCGATAACCGGGGCAGCAGCCGTTCATCTCGCTGAGCTGTCCCATCCCGGAGGATACGTTGACCACCCGGCCGTGGCCCCGCATCAGGGGAATCAGCGCCTGGCACAGGCGCAGCGCACCGTAGGCATTGGTCTCCATGCTGTAGCGCAAGGTCGCGATGTCCGCCCGGAAGACGCTGCTTGCGGACGGGTCCTCGGGCGGCATGGGATCGAGGAACACCCCGGCGTTGTTGATGAGCACGTCGAGGTGGCCGTATTCCCGTTCCAGGTGTTCGGCCAGCCCCTGCACGCTGTCCGCATCGGTGACATCGAGCGGATAAAATTCGACATTGAGACCCTCACGCTGCAGGGTTTCGGCGGACGCCTTCCCTCTGCCATGGTCACGGGCGGTCAGCAGAACCCGGTAGCCACGACGGCCCAGCTGGCGGCAGGTTTCGAAACCCAGCCCGCGGCTGGCGCCGCTGATGACGGCAATTGGCGATTGATCGGTCATGCTCCGTTACCTCCGTGACAGGTCCACCAGTAAAGAAATGGCACTTGCATCAGCACTGATCCTGTAACGGGTGTCCATCCATAAGGAAAGCAACTCGCCGCAAAGGCGCAAAGTCGTTTGCTGGTTGTTTGTTAATAAATTTCTTCGCGCACTTTGCATCTTTGCGGTGATAACGATGATTATGGATGAACGCCATGCAAGCGCCATTCTTCCGGGAGAGTTCATTTAACGATGCGGTAGCAGGGAGTATATTCCTTGCCCGGCAATTTCATGCGCTGCTGTGCAACAAACGACCCGAGCAGGTAATCCATCGGGTCCATGATGCTCGAGTCGCCGCGAATCTCGAAGTGGCCGTACTGCTCGATAGCGCGGATGCCCTCGTCCTTCACGTTGCCGGCGACAATACCCGAGAACAAACGCCGCAGGTTGGCGGCCAGCAGGTGGCGGTCCTGGTCCCTGTGCAACTCGAGATTACGCATGTGCTCGTGCGTAGGCGTGAACGGCTGCTGGAATTCCGGCTCGATCTTCAGCCGCCAGTTGAAGTAATACGCGTCATCGGTCTCCTTGCGGAAGTGGCGTACCTCAGCCACTCCCGCCTTGATCTCGCGGGCCACCAGCACCGGATCACCGATGATGATGCGATATCGTTGCTGCGCCTCCCGGCCCAGGATGGCGCCGATGAACAGGTCGATCTCCCTGAAGTAACCCCGGGCGCTGGCAGGACCGGTGAATACCAGCGGAAACGGAATTGCCGCATTGTCGGGATGCAGCAGGATGCCGAGGAGGTAGAGGATTTCCTCCGCCGTCCCGACACCGCCGGGGAACACCACGATGGCATGACCGGTGCGCACGAACCCCTCCAGGCGCTTCTCGATATCCGGCAGGATGACCAGATCGTTCACGATCGGATTGGGCGACTCGGCGGCGATGATCCCCGGTTCCGATATGCCGAGGTACTGCCCGCCGCCGATACGCTGTTTGGCATGCCCGATGGTGGCCCCCTTCATCGGCCCTTTCATGGCGCCCGGTCCGCAGCCCGTGCAGATATTCATGCCCCGCAGCCCCAGCTGGTACCCGACCTCCTTGGTGTAATCGTACTCCTTGCGGCTGATCGAATGCCCGCCCCAGCACACCACCATGTTCGGATTGATCAGCGGCCGCAGAATATTGGCGTTGCGCAATATGTGGAATACGGCATTGGTGATGCCGTCGGAGGTTTCCATATCAAACCGCGGATTGTCGTTGACCTCGTCACTGACGTAGATCACATCGCGCAGCACCGCAAACAGGTGTTCGTTGATCCCCTTGATGATCTTGCCGTCCACGAACGCACTGGCGGGGGCGTTCCTGAGATCGAGCTTGATGCCGCGTTCCTCCTGGATGACACGGATGTCGAAGGACTGATAGCGCTCCAGCAATTCCTTGCCGTCATCGAGGTAGTTGCCGCAATTGAGGACCGCGAGCGAACAATTGCGGAATATCGTGTACAAGCCGCCCTGGCTGGTATCGAGGAGCTTGCCGACTTCGGCCTTGGACAGAACCTCGAGACGGCCCTCCGGTGAAATGACGGCATCAACAACATCCTGTTTCATAAGCAGGTAACTTTCTCCATGAATGAACAGCAATCCAGGTCAAACAGGCGGCCGGCAGGCCGCCGTCAAGCTTTGCATCACCACGCGCGCCTCGCCCGCGGGCTGGCGTTAACGCAGACCGGGCGGACTCTGCAGGGATAACTTCGCGTTTTTGAGGTATTCTTGGGATGCGAGCTGCCCACCCATAATAATCGCCCATGGCGGAATAATCACCAACAGCACTTGAACGAGCACTGAAATGAACATTCGAATTCGCATTACCCGGGCCCTGGTCGGCCTTTGTCTGCTGGTCGCAGCCGGCGCAAGCCTCACTCCGGCGTTCTGTGGTGCGGAAACGACCACCGCCGAAGCCACCGTGCCCGCCATCAACCAGGATGCGACACAGGCCATCCTTCAGGAACTCAGGGAAATCCGTCGCGTGCTCGAAAAAATCGAGCAACAGGGACTCGTCCGGCCGACCCGGCGTCCCGATACCCCGAAAACGGCCAGTGTATCGATCGGCAAGGAAAACACCATGCTCGGCGCCGCGGACGCACCTGTCACCGTGGTCGAATTCACGGATTATCAGTGCGCGTTCTGCAAGCGCTTCATCCAGACCACGTTCCCGCTGCTGAAGCGCGATTTCATCGATACCGGCAAGGTGCGCTGGATCGTCCGCGACCTGCCGCTGGGGTTTCATCCGAACGCCAACAAGGCCGCCCAGGCGGCGCACTGCGCGGGCGATTATGGCAAATTCTGGGAAATGCGCGACACCCTGTTCAGAAATAACGCGAATCTCGGCATCGAGCAGCTTTCCGGCTATGCCCGGGAAATCGGACTCGACGGCGATGCCTTCGACGCCTGCCTCTCCAGCGACCGGCACCAGGCGCAGATCGCTCAGGGCAGTCAGGAGGCGGACCGCATCCGGATCACGGGCACGCCGAGCTTCGTCATCGGCAAGACAGCGACTGACACCGTGTCCGGGCAACGGGTCATCGGCGCGCAGGCACCGGCCGTATTCATTGCCGCGATTCAGCGCGTCCTTGATCAGGTCACCGCCGGGAAGCATCCGCCTGCGAAGAAACCCGACGCCGGCTAGCTCGCTGGTACACCGGTACAACACAATACCCATGCCACCAGGAATATGTTTACAAGCAGTATCACAGTTGTATTAGGATACCGTGATGCGATGTCTGCCTTCCTGCCGAAGCGGCGAGTCGCTACGCTGGCACGATGAACGAAACCGCTGGCATTGCCACCATTTCTATTGAAGCGACCCCGGCTGCTGTTTAAGATGCACAGTCTGGATCTACCCGAAGAAGCGTCAGGTTTCCTGTCCCGGGTGATGCCATCCCCGGTTTGTGGATGCCTCACCCCCCGGCCTTGCCTGACCGGCGGGTCCGCACACAGCGGCCGCAGACCACAACACAGCCACCCGTTACCAGGAGAGACACTCGCATGAAGTACGACCTGACGCGCCCGCCGGACCTCACACATGAAAAGCGCATTGGCTCAACGCGCATTCAGCGTCCCCTCTACGTGTCGATGCTGCCGCCCTGCAACCATGCCTGCCCGGCGGGTGAAAATATCCAGGCCTGGCTCGCGCTCGCCCAGGAAGGCCGCTTCAAGGCGGCCTGGCAGAAGCTTATCGAAGAGAATCCACTGCCCGCGGTGCACGGCCGGGTCTGCTACCACCCGTGCGAGTCGAACTGCAACCGTACCCGCCTGGATGCCCCGGTGAGCATCCATGCCGTGGAGCGGTTTCTCGGCGACCGCGCGGTCAAAAAGGGGTGGAAGGTCGAATGGGACGCGCCGCCAAGCGGCAAGCGCATTCTGATCGTAGGCGCCGGACCAAGCGGCCTGTCTGCCGCCTACCACCTGGCGCGTCTGGGCCACGAGGTGGAGATCCACGAGGCCGGCCCGATGGCCGGTGGCATGATGCATTTCGGAATACCCGCCTACCGCCTCCCCCGGGATATCCTCGACACCGAGATCCGGCGCATCGAGGCGATGGGGATCAAAATCGTCCTCAATCACAAGGTCGAAGATGTGCTGGCGGAGAAGGCGGAAGGCGCGTTCGATGCGGTGTTCGTCGCCATCGGCGCCCACATCAGCAAGCACATAGATATCCCGGCGCGGGACGCCGGCAAGATGCTCGACGCGGTGAGCTTTCTGGCCAGCGCCGAAAAGGGCGAACTGCCGCGATTGGGACGACGTGTGGCCGTCTACGGGGGCGGCAACACCGCCATGGACGTCGCCCGCGTCGCCAAGCGCCTCGGCGCCGAGGAGGCGCTGATCATCTACCGCAGCGACCGCGCCCACATGCAGGCGCACGAGTTCGAGGCCAGCGAGGCTCTCGAGGAAGGCGTCAAGATCAACTGGCTGCGCACCATCAAGGCCATTGACGAAACGACTTTTACGGTGGAGGTCATGGAAGTCGACGAGGACGGTCGCCCGCGAGGAACCGGGCGCATGGAGACGCTGGAAGCGGACGCCCTGGTGATGGCCGTCGGGCAGAACACCGATATCACCCTGTTGCGGGACGTGCCCGGCGTCACCTTCCAGAAAGACAGCACGGTCAGCGTGGATGACTACATGATGACGGGGCACCCGGGAATCTTCGCCGGGGGCGACATGGTGCCCTCGGAACGCACCGTGACCGTCGCCGTCGGCCATGGCAAGAAAGCCGCCCGTCATATCGATGCCTGGCTGCGTGACGAACGCTACGTCAAACCCTATGAACATCCTCTGGCGAGCTTCGACAAGCTTCATGTGTGGTATTTCACGGACGCCGCCCAGCGTCCCCAGGAACACCTGGACCTGGATCATCGCCATGAGGGTTTCGAGGAGGTGATCCAGGGGCTGAAAAAAAAGGACGCCTCCTTCGAGGCCAAGCGCTGCCTGTCCTGCGGCAACTGTTTCGAATGCGACGGCTGCTTCGGCGCCTGCCCGGAACGGGCCATCATCAAACTCGGCAAGAACAAGGGCTACAAAATCGACTTCGACAAGTGCACCGGCTGCGCCACCTGCTTCGAACAGTGCCCCTGCCATGCCATCGAAATGATACCCGAACCCGCCCCGTTGTCGGTGTGAAACACTTACAAGGCGTAAGAGAAAAGAATGTAGCCTATTATCAATGAAGACGGTAAGAGGGCTTTTACCCCTTTTACTGGGGCCGGTCATTTGGAGACATGAATGGAAAACAGGCAAGTAGTGACCATTGACGGTAACGAAGCGGCGGCCTACGTGGCCTACCGCACCAACGAGGTCTGCGCGATCTACCCCATTACGCCCTCGTCCACCATGGCCGAACTCGCCGACCAGTGGACATCTGAAGGCAAGACCAACATGTGGGGGGATATCCCGCTCATCGCCGAGATGCAGAGCGAGGGTGGCGCCGCGGGCACTGCCCATGGCGCCCTGCAGACCGGCGCCCTGACGACGACCTTCACCGCATCCCAGGGCCTGATGCTGATGATACCGAATATGTACAAGATTGCCGGCGAACTCACCTCGGCGGTCTTCCACGTGGCGGCGCGATCCCTGGCCGCCCAGGGCCTGTCCATTTTCGGCGACCACCAGGACGTCATGGCGGTACGCGCCACCGGCTTCGCCCAACTGGTTTCCGGCTCCGTGCAGGAGGCGCACGACTTCGCCCTGATCGCTCAGGCGAGCACGCTCGAGGCGCGCATTCCCTTCATCCATTTTTTCGACGGCTTCCGCACCTCGCACGAGGTGAACAAGGTCATCCTGCTCACGGATGCCGAGATCCGCGCGATGATCCGCGACGACCTGGTAATCGCCCACCGTCAGCGCGGACTCAACCCGGACCACCCGTTCATGCGCGGTACGGCGCAGAACCCCGACGTGTATTTTCAGGGCCGGGAGACCGTCAATCCCTACTACGCCCGAACACCCGGAATCGTCGAGGAGAACATGCAAAAATTCGCCGAACTCACCGGTCGGCGGTACCGGCTGTTCGAGTATTTCGGCGACCCGCAGGCAGAGCGGGTAATTATCATCATGGGCTCCGGGGCGGATACCGTGCGCGAGACCGTGGAGTTCCTGCAGTCCCGCGGCGAGTCGGTCGGCGTCATCCAGGTCCACCTCTATCGACCCTTCTCGGCGCGGCATCTGCTCGCCGCCGTACCCGGGAGCACCCGCGCCATCGCGGTGCTGGACCGGACCAAGGAACCGGGCGCCACGGGCGAACCCCTGTACCTCGATGTGGTGACCGCGTTCATGGAGGCGAACGCCGGCGGTAAACTGCCGACCCCCGCCCTGCCCCGCCTGCTCGGCGGACGCTACGGCCTGTCCTCCAAGGAATTCACGCCCGCGATGGTCAAGACCGTTTTCGACGAACTGGGGAAGGAACAGCCGAAGACGCATTTCACCGTCGGCATCAACGACGATCTCAGCCATACCAGTCTCGAGTACGACCCGGGTTTCATCATCGAGCCGGACAACGTGGTACGCGCCATGTTCTACGGCCTGGGCGCCGACGGCACCGTGGGCGCCAACAAGAACAGCATCAAGATCATCGGCGAGGATCCGTCCTTCTACGCCCAGGGCTACTTCGTCTACGATTCCAAGAAATCGGGATCGCAGACCGTCTCCCACCTGCGTTTCGGGCCCAACCCGATCCGCTCGAGCTACCTGGTCCAGTCGGCGAACTTCGTCGGCTGCCATCAGTTCAACTTCCTGGAGCAAACCAACGTACTGGAGAAGGTTGCCCCCGGGGGGACTTTCCTGCTGAACAGCCAGTACGGGCCCGAGTCGGTGTGGGAACAACTGCCGCGCATTATCCAGCAGACCCTCATTGAAAAAAGCCTGTCGTTCTACGTCATCGACGCCTACAAGGTCGCGCGCGAAAGCGGCATGGGCAACCGCATCAACACCGTCATGCAGACCTGTTTCTTCGCCCTGTCAGGGGTGATGCCGAAAGACAAGGCCATCGAGAAGATCAAGAAAGCCATCGAGAAGACCTACGGCAAGAAGGGCGAGGATGTCGTGCGCAAGAATTTCGAGGCGGTCGACAGCACGCTCGCCCAGCTCTACCAGGTCGAGGTGCCTGAACGCGTTACCAGCAAGCAGGAACTGACGTCCCCCGTCCCGGCCGAGGCGCCGGACTTCGTACGCCAGGTGACGGCGATGATGATGGCCGGCAAGGGGGATGAACTGCCGGTGAGCATCCTTCCGGCGGACGGCACCTATCCGACCGCGACCACCCGCTGGGAGAAGCGCAACATCTCCCAGTTCGTGCCGGTCTGGGAACCCGAGATCTGCATCCAGTGCGGTAACTGCAGCTTCGTCTGCCCGCACAGCGTCATCCGCGCCAAGTTCTACGGCGAGGGAAATCTCAAGCTGGCGCCCGCGGATTTCAAGTCCGCCACCATCGATGCACGCGGCCTGCCCGATGTGCGCTACACCCTGCAGGTCTACCTGGAGGACTGCACCGGCTGCGGGCTGTGCGTCGAGGCCTGCCCCGCACGGAGCAAGGAGGAGACCGGACGCCGGGCGATCAATATGCTGCCGAAGGACCCCGTGCTGGAGGCGGAGCGCGAGAACATCGGGTTCTTCGAAACCCTGCCCTGGATCGATCGCAGCCGGGTGGACTTCTCGACGGTGCGCGGCGTGCAGTTCCTGCAGCCGCTGTTCGAGTTCCCGGGCTCCTGCGCCGGCTGCGGCGAGACGCCCTACGTCAAGCTCCTTTCCCAGCTCTTCGGCGACCGCCTGGTCGTCGCCAATGCGACCGGCTGTTCTTCCATCTACGGCGGCAACCTGCCTACCACCCCGTGGAGCCAGAACGGCGAGGGCCGCGGACCGGCCTGGTCCAACTCCCTGTTCGAGGACAACGCCGAATTCGGCCTGGGCTTCCGCCTTAGCGCCGACCAGCAGCTCGCCATGGCCGAGCGCCTGCTGAAGGAGCTCATCCCGGAACTGGGCGAGGGCTTCGTCGAGCAGATCCTGCTCGCCCCGCAGATCACCGAATCCGAGATCCGCGCCCAGCGTGCGCTGGTCGCGCAGCTGCAGGAGAAACTGCGCCAGATAGACACCGACGTGGCCCGGCACCTGTTGTCGGTCTCCGATCACCTGGTGCGGCGCAGCATCTGGCTGGTCGGCGGCGACGGCTGGGCCTACGACATCGGCTCCGGAGGCCTGGACCACGTCCTGTCCATGGGTCGCGATGTCAACGTCCTGGTGCTGGACACCGAGGTCTATTCCAACACCGGCGGCCAGATGTCCAAATCCACGCCCCTGGGGGCGGTGGCGAAATTCGCAGCCGGCGGCAAGCACGTGGCCAAGAAGGATCTGGCGATGCAGGCGATCTCCTACGGCAATGTCTATGTGGCCCGGGTCGCGATGGGAGCGAACCCCCAGCAGACCCTGCTTGCCTTCCGCGAGGCGGAGGCCTATCCGGGACCGTCCATCATCCTCGCCTACAGCCACTGCATCGCGCACGGCATCAACATGCAGCACGGCATGCAGCAGCAGCAGCGCGCCGTCATGAGTGGCTACTGGCCCCTGATGCGCTACAATCCGGAGGTGCTGAATTCGGGCGAAAACCCGTTCGTACTCGACTCGCCCCGTCCGCGCATCCCTTTCAGGGATTACGCCTACCAGGAGCTGCGCTACAAGATGCTCACCCGCACCAACCCGGCCGAGGCCGAGATGCTGATGGTGATGGCACAGGAGGAGGTCAACCAGAAGTGGAAGCAATACGAACGCGCCGGCTTCCAGGGCAGGGAGCGGCGCGTAGGCGACGATACACGTAGCCATACCGAAACGGACGCGACCTGAAAACCCGGTCATAACAGAGGATAACCGCATGGATCTTCGCACCACCTACATGGGTCTGCCGCTCAAGAACCCCATCGTTGCATCAGCCTCTCCCCTGTCCGAGAAGCTCGACAACATCAAGCGCATGGAGGATGCGGGAGCCGCGGCGGTGGTGATGTTTTCGCTGTTCGAGGAGCAGATAAAGCGCGAGAACGCATCCATCGAGCGTCTGATCACCGCGGGCACCAACAGTTTTGCGGAGTCGCTCAGTTACTTTCCGGACTACGAGGATTACGAAACCGGACCGGAGGAGTACCTGAAACTGCTGCGCCAGGCGGCGGAAACGGTGGACATCCCCGTCATCGGCAGCCTCAATGGCGTCACCAACGAAGGCTGGGTGGACACGGCGCGGATGATGCAGGAAGCCGGTGCGAGCGGCATCGAGCTCAACATCTACTACATCCCCGCCAATCTCTACATGACTGGGCGCGAGGTGGAGCAGCGTTATCTGGATGTGCTCAAGGCGGTGAAAGGCTCGGTTGCCATCCCGGTCGCGCTGAAACTGAGTCCGTTCTTCAGCGCCATGGGCAACATGGCACGGCAGTTCGACGAGGCGGGCGCCGACGCCCTGGTGCTGTTCAACCGCTTTTACCAGCCCGACTTCGATCTGGACAAGCTCGACGTGATGGTGAATCTCGAACTCAGCACAGCTTCGGAGATCCGCCTGCCGCTGCTCTGGATCGCGGTACTCTACGGCCGGATCAATGCCTCGCTCGCGGCCACCCGCGGCGTGCACAGCCCCACAGAAGCCATCAAGTATCTCATGGCCGGCGCCGACGCCGTCATGACCACCTCGGCCCTGCTACGGCATGGCATCGACTTTCTCACCACCCTCGTCGACGGTCTGCAGACCTGGATGGAGGACAGGCAATACGAGTCTGTGCAGCAGATGAAGGGTTCCATGAGCCAGATCAACTGCCTCGATCCCGGTGCATTCGAGCGCGCCAACTACATCAAGATCATCGAGAGTTACGCCTAGGGCCTGTTAACACTTGTATGATCGCCGCGTTGCTGCCTGAAATCAGGCCAGGCAAGGCGCGAGGAGCGAAGTTTAGTGATACTAAATGAACGACGCGCAAAGCCGCATGGCCTGATTTCAGGCGCAACCCGAAGGGACGGGGCCATTTTCCCGCAATCCGGCGTTAGCGCTCGTTTGTGTAGCCTGGCTACACGGCACTCGCGCTGCCTTGTCTTGCGAAAAAATGGCCTCCGTCGCGACGACCATACAAGCGTTAACAGGCCCTAAATCAAGTCATGGCCAACGCGATAGTGAAAGAGGCGTGGACCAGCCGTATCGGGGTCATCCTCGCGGTCGCCGGCAGCGCCGTCGGGCTGGGCAATTTCCTGCGCTTTCCCGGCCTTGCCGCCAAGTACGGCAGCGGCGCCTTCATGATCGCCTATTTCACCTCGCTGCTGGTGCTCGGCCTTTCCATCTGCTGGGCTGAATGGACGCTGGGCCGTTATGCCGGGCAGAAGGGGTTTCATTCAAGTCCGGGTATCTTCCATACGCTGATCCGCCATCCCATGGGCAAATTCGTCGGCGTGCTGGGGGTGATCATTCCCGTGGTCATCTACATGTACTACGTCTACATCGAGGCCTGGGTGGCCGGTTATGCGTATTACTTCCTGTTTACCGACAAGCTGAGCCTGGGCGGCGATGTGGCGGCGTACAAGGATTTCTGGGTGCGGTACATCGGGGCGCACGAGAACGGCTTCCTGCTCTCC
>JBAVKA010000013.1:0-3046 GCA_049688075.1 Gammaproteobacteria bacterium | reverse complement strand
TGCCAGCCGGAGGCATCGCTCAGAAAGCTGAAGGCCGCGCCCGGATTATAGGCCTTGCGCAGGGCGAGGAACGGCAGCAGCGGGACGGCGTCGTGCGGACCCAGCAGGGCGTCGGCGAACCATTTGCTGCCTTGATCCAGGATCAGCACCACACCGGAAAGCCAGAACCAATTCATATGCGTTTACTCAGGGCCGGGGTTTCAGGCGTAACGGCGTTGTTCACCCTCACCCGCGACGTTTTTCACGCAACGTCCACAGAGTTCGGGGTGCTCAGGGTTTCCGCCCACATCCTCGCGATGATGCCAGCAGCGCACGCACTTGGCATGCGCCGAAGGCGTCACCCGCAGCCACAACTGCAGACCGGGGATGTCCGCCTCGACCGCCTCATCGGGACGGGCGGCGACGTCATGAACGCGGGCATAGGAAGTGATAAGCACGAAGCGCAGCTCATCCTCCAGGAGTCGCAGCAGAGCCTCGGTTTCCCCATCGGCATAGAGGTCCACCTCGGCATCGAGCGATGAACCGATCGCGCCGCCGACCCGCAGCTTTTCCAGCTCCTTGCTGACGGCATCACGCACCGTGATGACCCGTTCCCAGAAGCCGGCATCCATGTGCCGCTGGAGTTCGGATTCCGTATAACCGTCGGATGGCAACTCATACCAGGTGGACAGGAATACCGATTCGGCACGCTGCCCCGGGATGTGCCGCCAGATCTCCTCGGCGGTGAAACTCATGATCGGCGCGAACCAGCGCACCAGCGACTCGACCACATGGTACATCGCCGTCTGCGCGGAACGCCGCGGGATGCTGTCGGCCCGTGTCGTGTATTGCCGGTCCTTGATGATATCCAGATAAAAACTTCCCATATCCACCGCGCAGAAGTTGTGCACCAGCTGGTAGATGCGGTGGAATTCATACTCGTTATAGGCCTGTCGCACCTGTTCCTGCAGCCGGCGGGTACGATCGACGGTCCAGCGGTCCAGACCCAGCATCGTCTGTGGATCAAGCAGGTCCCTGGCAGGCTCAAAACCGTTCAGGTTCGCGAGCAGAAAACGGGCCGTGTTGCGCAGGCGTCGATAGGCGTCGCCTGTGCGTTTCAGGATCTCGTCCGAGACCGTCATCTCGCCGCGGTAATCGGTTGCGGCCACCCAAAGGCGCAGGATATCGGCGCCGAGGGCATTCACCACTTTCTGCGGGGCCACCACGTTGCCGCGGGATTTGGACATCTTCTGACCGCCGGCATCGACGGTGAAGCCGTGGGTCAGCACCTCCCTGTAGGGGGCCATACCGCACATGGCAACCGCGGTGAGCAGCGACGACTGGAACCAGCCGCGATGCTGATCGGAACCCTCTAGGTAGAGGTCGGCCGGAAACCCGAGGTCCTCACGCTGCCGCAGCACGGAATAGTGGGTCACACCGGAGTCGAACCACACGTCCAGTGTGTCAGTGGTCTTTTCGTAATCGGCGGCATCAGCTCCGAGCAGATCAGCCGGATCCAGTTCATGCCACGCCTCGATTCCGTGTTCCTCGACGCGCCGGGCGACGGCCTCGATGTGGCTGGCGCTGTCCCGGTGAAGTTCACCGCTCTCCCGGTGTACCAACAGGGGAATCGGCACACCCCAGGTCCGCTGGCGCGAGATGCACCAGTCCGGACGGTTCTCCACCATGCCGGCGATGCGCGCCTGCCCCCATTCCGGTTTCCATTCAACCTGCCGGATCTCGCTCAATACCGCCGTGCGCAGGTGGTTCTGCTCCATGCTGATAAACCATTGCGGCGTGGCGCGGAAGATGATCGGCGTCTTGTGGCGCCAGCAGTGCGGGTAACTGTGACGCAGCTTTTCCTCGTGCACCAGCGCGGAGCGGGCCTTGAGAACCTCGATAACGGAATTGTTGGCCATGAACACATGCTGTCCGGCAAACAGTTCGGTGTCCGGAAGAAACCGGCCATCGCCTCCGACCGGGTTGTCTATCGGCAGCTTGTAGCGCCTGCCGACGATGTAGTCTTCCTGACCATGACCGGGCGCGGTATGGACGGCGCCGGTACCCGCCTCAGTGGTGACATGATCACCGAGTATGACCGGCACCTCGCGGGGGTAGAACGGATGCGCCAGCTTCACGCCTTCCAGTTCACTGCCCCTGCAGTAGGCCAGCACCTGGTATTTCTCCGCGTTGTAACGCCCCATGGCGTCCTTGAGCAGCGCATCGGCCAGCAGCAGCCGCTCCTGCCCATGGCCGGTATCGCACTGCACCACGACATAGTCGAGCGCCGGATTAAGCGCGACCGCGCGGTTGGCCGGCAGCGTCCAGGGGGTGGTGGTCCAGATCACGACCGAGAGCGGTCCCTCCCCGCAGCGACCCTCGATATGGTGACAGCGCGCCAGCAAGGCCTGCTCGTTCAGGACCGGGAAACGCACATCGATGGCGAAGGAATCCTTGTCTTCGTATTCCACCTCGGCCTCCGCCAGGGCGGATCCGCAATCCGTACACCAGTGGACCGGCTTGTAACCCTTGGTCAAATGGTGGTTCTCGACAATCGCACCCAGCGCCCGGATGATGTCGGCCTCGACGCGGTAGTCCATGGTGAGATAGCTGCGTTGCCAGTCCCCCACTACCCCCAGGCGGATGAAATCCCGGCGCTGCCCGTCCACCTGCTTGCTGGCGTACTCGCGGCAGGCGTTCCTGAATGTGGCGGCATCCACTTTCATGCCGGGCTTGCCAATTTTCTTTTCGACATTCAGTTCGATCGGCAGACCGTGGCAGTCCCAACCGGGAATATAGGGCGCATCAAACCCGCTGAGGGTCTTGCTCTTGACGATGATGTCTTTCAGGACCTTGTTGACGGCATGACCGATATGAATATCGCCGTTGGCATAGGGCGGTCCGTCATGCAGAACGAATCGCGGACGACCCCGGCAGGCCGTGCGCAGCTTGCCGTAGAGGTCCATGGCTTCCCAGCGCTGCAGAATCTCCGGTTCGCGCTGGGGCAGATTGCCTTTCATGGGAAAGGCCGTATTGGGAAGATTCAGGGTATTTTTGTAATCAGCCA
>JBAVKA010000012.1:0-5953 GCA_049688075.1 Gammaproteobacteria bacterium | reverse complement strand
GTCACGACTGACCTTGTCGCCTTCCTGCACGAGGATCGATTCGATGTGATCGCTTTCGGTGAAGGCCAGCTGCACTTCGCGGATATCGACATTGCCATACAGCGTTATTCGGTCGCTTGCCGCCTCTTCTGACCGACCGAGCCACCAGCGGTAGCCGCCGAAGACGGCCGCGATGACGAACAGCACCAGGGGGATGAGTTTTTTATTCATTGGAGTGGAGGGACTTAACGGGATGCACGGCGGGTATTCTGACGGTTGATGATCAGCCAGTCCATGGTGTTAACCGGGCATCCCGAAAATTTCAAACAAATCCATGCTTGTTTAGACGGGCTGTTGTGTCCTGGGCTCATGACCGCCGCAGCGTTTCAAAGCGATACATCGTGTAGGAGCGCATAACATGTTGTTACCGGGCGCTATCGTCCACGAAACCACGCAAGAACATTGTGCGATCGGTCTCAAAAAGCCGACGACAGCCGATATGCGAGGCCGGTTTTCATCCTCTACGGATGCCCAAAACCCCGGCACGGTCTTTCATACGCAATACCCTGGCTTCCATCAGCACGGCTTCCGTTGCCGCCACTTCGTCGATCTCGGTCAATAGACCGATGAAATGATCCAGTTCGTTGTCGTCCTCGAACAGGAACTGCTCGCCATCGAAACGGATGCGCTGATCCGGCGTATCGAAAATCACGATCAGGCTTCGTACGGCCGCGATCCATCGCTCGCGGAGCTGGTAGAAGTACGCCTGCTCGCTCAAGTGGTCCTGAAGCCTGGCAATCATGGGTTCTCTTATCGCGGCTTTCTCCGCTTCGGGTAACGCAGATGCGCAGGCAAGCACATCACGGTTGTAATTGACCATGAAGCTCTGGTAGAGCTGCTTGTGTTGTTCCAGTGCCCTGGCAATACAGTCAACCTTGTCCTTTGCCGCTTGCCGCTCGTTTCCGGAAAGGAGAACCATCGGATCGAGAATGCCTTCAAGATCGAGAGAATTCTGGTATTCGGCGAGTTCGCAGGACCAGCTTGCGGCGGTCGTCACATACGCGGCGGTCACTTCCATGACATGTGCGGAATATTGCCTCATCAATGAATCCATGGCGCCCCCTGTCGATTAATGGTCCACCCGGCGGGTTGCGATTGCAGGTTGCGTGTGTCCGCTGCGCATTGGGGACCTGATCGGCTATCCACTCAGACCGGATCTTTCTCCACCGGTTCCATGTAAATGAAAGACCGTATGTGCCCGTCGGGTTCCTGGAAATGGAGGCTCCCTGTGTTGCGGGAGGACCGCCTGCGCTGACCCCGGGTCAGGCGACTTCAGCCGGGCCAGCCGCTCCGGCACAGATAAGGCTGGTCGGTTACAATCCGGTTTGCACCTGGCCTAAAAGACGGTTATCAAGGCGATACTCAAGCCGGCGTAAATCGCAATCACCACCCAGAAATATTCAGGTGATTTCACCCTCAATACGGTTCGCCCCCATGCACCGGACTTCGCGTAAACCTCACCGTTTATAGCAGCGTACAGGGTATATAGTCCAACCAGAATGCCCAGTAACTTGAACATGATTTTATCTATCCTCACTGTCCCGGACCGCGTTTCTGCGCAGGTATATGCCGTGTAAGTAACAGTCCGAGCATGCCAAGGAATATGAAACCGAAATAGAAAAATACCGCTTGCTGCCATGTCCACAAACCAAGATCTATGGTAACAATGCCCGGATCCGCTGGATCGTACAATACGCTGACATGGTCTCCCTTGTGGAATCGAAACACCATCATTTGAAACTGATCGCGAGATACGGCGCTCCTTCCCGTGATGGTAACGAATTGCAGAACTGCCCGCTTGCCGCCCTTGACACCGACATCGATTCCAACCACCTCCGCATCCGCACGGTTGCCTTCATTTATCAGGAACAGAAGACGATGGGTCTGGTAAATGCCACCGGCCAGGCAGGCGAAGGCCAGGATAAAGCACGCCATGATGCCAAGAATGGTTGATCTTTCACTCGAACTGATCTGCAACTGAAAATATCCTTCATGGCAAGGCGGCGTTGCCGCCGGGTTATTTCCAAATCGGTTTTGCGAAATCAATCGAAGCCGGGCGCCGCTGTTTTATTTTACCGGCTGAAGCAAAACATCCGCACAGGTGTAAACGTGCTACTGGTATAGTTTGCCGTCATGCTTCAACCAGCCGGCGGCATGGCGCCCCCCCGGGTCACGGTGCGTCCAGTGAATCACGCCGCCTTTCGGGTTCCATTCATATTCACCGTAAAACGCCACGGTATCCCCCGTTCTCAATCCGCCGATCCCGGGGGCCAGGTCGATGTTGTGGGCCACCAGCACAGTCTGACCGGTAGCGAGCCTCAAAATAAATCGCTGGTGTCTCGATCCGTCACGGTCATCGGCCAGTATCTTCGTGACAATACCTTCACCTGCTACCTGGAGATCACTTTGCCGGCTGTCGTATGCGTTCTGAAGTGTGCTGTCAGCACCCTGGGTCCATAAAGAAAGACCGGGCAGGGAAATGCCTTGTTTCTGAATGAACCCGTAAGCCAGTATTGCAATGACGATTACAGAAATAACCGGACGCAGGAGTCGCCGCCAACTTGAGTGTGAAGTAGTCGGATGAGTTTCCCTGTAACGCACGCTGGCAGCGCGGTTGCCTTTCCTGAGATCCTTCACGAGTTCATAGGTGACGATCTCGTTCCCAACGGGGCGGCGCTGCCTCTTATCGAAGGCGCTGATGTGGACGAACACCCTGCCACCCTCTCCATTCGGGGTGATGAAGCCGAAGCCCCGGTCGTCGTTCCAGTCCGTGATTCGTCCCTGATGTCTCATGGGTGCCTGGGGTCCGGTTCTTCAGCGACTGCTGCGACAGGCAATAGAATGGCATGGAAAGTGATAAATAACGTGCTCATGTGTTTATGCATCACGGTATAAAGTGCCTGAAAGTCGGGTTTGACTTGCGACTTTCAGGCCAATTTAGAAAGGTACTGGCATGAAGTCAAAATGTTTAACCAGCAAGTGCTTCGGTACCTGCGAATAGCGTCGCACCTGTTCCCGGTCGACAGCTTTCCTGCCTGGCTGCACATGCCAACGGTCCCCTGCGGTTGATAACCCTTCCAGGCTCGCTTGCCGGGTTGCATGGCTGCCGCGACTAGCCCGGCCCGCATTTCACGCGCAGGTAATGGGTTGCCGGCAGAGAAACGGTTAAATATAAGCAGAAACTGTAATAGCCACCGGCCCGTAGCGGATACCTCAAAATCCGCTGAAATTGGCCATTGTTTTTTTGTGCGGGAACGAACTTGTCCGGGGTGGGTAAACAGTTTGCGGGTATACCCGGAGGGCACAAGAGTCCGCGCCTGCAGTCGGGCGATAATCGGCGGGTGGATTCGACACCTCCGCATACGAAGTCGTCATCGGTGCGCCGGGTAGCCGCAGGCATCAATTATTTGACCATTACACATAACCTTATTATTGTTGGGACACTTTTCATGACATGGGCAAACTCTGGGCCCTGTATCATGCGGCCGGGCTGGATTCCGCACCTGGTGTTTGCAGCGTGCCCGGCATGACGGGTTGTCTTTCTAACTACAAGGAGAGGAGCATGACACACATAGTGGTACTGGGCGCAGGCACCGGCGGTATGCCGGCGGCGTATGAATTACGCGAGACCCTTGGCAAGGATCACAAGATCACGGTCATTAACGCCCTGGATCATTTTCAGTTTGTACCCTCGAATCCCTGGCTTGCCGTTGGCTGGCGCAAACGCGACGACATTACTTTTCCGCTTGCGCCCTCGTTGAACAACAAGGGCATCGACTTCATCGCCGGTACGGTCAGCCGCATCGACGCGTCCGGCAACCGCCTGGAACTGGCCGACGGCAAGTCGGTCGAATACGACTTCCTGGTCATCACCACCGGACCAAAACTTGCGTTCGAGGAGGTGCCAGGTTCCGGACCGGAAGGCCATACGGAGTCGATATGTACCGTAGACCATGCCGAGCATGCCTATGCGAAATACCAAAAGCTGCTGGATGATCCCGGTCACGTGGTCATCGGCGCCATGCCGTTCGCGAGCTGCTTCGGTCCGGCCTACGAATTTACCTGCATCGTCGATGCCGACCTGCGCAAGCGCAAGCTGCGCAGGAAGGTGCCCATGACCTTTGTGACCAGCGAACCCTATATCGGACACCTCGGCCTCGGCGGGGTAGGTGACTCCAAGGGCATGCTGGAGAGCGAGATGCGTGACCGCGACGTCAAGTGGATCACCAACGCCAAGGTGACCCGTGTCGAGGACGGCAAGATGTTCGTGGAGCAGTACAACGATCAAGGCCAGAAAATTCGTGATCACGAGATTGAGTTCAAGATGTCGATGATGTTGCCCGCCTTCAAGGGTGTGGACTGCGTTGCTGCAGTCGAGGGCCTGTGCAATCCGCGCGGCTTCGTCATCGTCGATGAATTCCAGCGCAGTCCCAAATACAACAATATCTATTCGGCCGGTGTCTGCATCGCGATCCCGCCGGTGGAGGCCACCCCGGTCCCGACGGGGGCGCCGAAGACCGGCTACATGATTGAGTCGATGGTTACCGCGATCGTGCACAATATCCATGCCGTTCTCGAGAACAAGCCGCTGACGCACAAGGCGACCTGGAATGCCATCTGCCTGGCGGATATGGGCGATACCGGTGCGGCTTTCGTGGCCCTGCCGCAGATTCCGCCTCGCAACGTCGCCTGGATGAAGAAGGGCAAGTGGGTGCACCTGGCGAAGATCGCCTTCGAGAAATATTTCATCCGCAAGATGAAGAAAGGAACCTCGGAGCCGGTCTACGAGAAGTACATCCTGAAGGCGCTGGGCATCGAACGGCTGGAATAGGCACAAGGTTCGGATCGAATGAACCCGCCAGGCATTGTGCAGCGACTCAAACGATGATTCATATGCCAGCTTGTTGATGATTGACCATAATGATTTCACCGTCGACTTGCATGAATGAGAGGAAATTCCGAATGAAAACACTGAGTACATTGCTGCTGACCGTCGTTGTGTATCACGCGTCCGCCCTTGCCGCCGAGCCGGAGTCGCAGGTGGATGAGAGCCGCGCAGTCGCAGCGGAATTCATGAAAACCCTCAAGGGCGAGCTCATGCAGGCCATGCAGGCGGGTGGACCGGTCAATGCGGTCGGGGTGTGCAACCTCCGGGCGCCGGCCATTGCCGCTGAAATGGGCAGCCTCAAGGGCTGGCAGGTCGGGCGTACCAGCCTCAAGCTGCGAAGTCTCGCGAATGCTCCCGATGAATGGGAGCGGGCCCGGCTCGAGAGTTTCGAGCAGCGCAAGCAGGCCGGCGAGAATCCCGCGCAGCTTGAATACTACGCGGTGGTCGAACAGGACGGAGTGCCGGTGTTCCGCTATATGAAGGCCATTCCCACCGCCGAGCCATGCCTGGCCTGCCATGGTGCCAAAATCGATCCCGCCGTCGAGGCCAAACTGGCGGAACTCTACCCCATGGACCAGGCGCGCGGCTACCGGGTAGGCGATATCCGCGGCGCCTTCACCTTCATCGAACCCCTCTCTCCGCTCGCCGATTGAGCCACTGGCGGCGGTTCCTTTGATTTTCCAGGAATGAAATAGCCATATATTTTTTTTGCCACAGGATGATTCGCACGCGTCAGGTCATGAAGCCTGCGGGTTATGCTGCCGCGTCAGCCAGGCGCGCCAGCCGCCGCAGGCGGTGATGTCGACGGCCTCTTCCAGGGCGCAGGGTTCGCAGATGAAGCCCTTGTGCCACGTACCGTCCTCGAGTTCCACCGTGCCGATACCGAGCGGGGCGGGGATGCCGGCGATGAAGCCGCCCAGCTCGGCGAGCGGCAGTTCCCACACCTCGACCTCGATGGCATCACCGCCTGACGCGACGCGCACCCGACCGGGCCGCCGCGGCGGGCCACCCGCGAGCGCGTAGAGC
>JBAVKA010000011.1:0-2568 GCA_049688075.1 Gammaproteobacteria bacterium | reverse complement strand
GACTGGAAGGCTTCATCGAGCAACGGCACAGCGTATCCCCGCTGGTAATGGTGACCGGGCACAAGCTGGGAGCACGCATGCAGACGGATCCGCGCGTGGTCGCCTCATTCGACGGCGCCACCACCGTTGGCGAAGTGGAGAGGACGTTGCATGCCATCACCCGCGCCCTGACCGTCCTGCAGTCGCAGCACGGCATGCTCTCACTCCGCGTGTTTCATCATGATCCGGAACAGCAACAGGTCATCATCACCGAGGTGCTCCCCTGCTTCGAACACTGCCGGGATGAGAAACCGCAGTTTACCCATGAGCCGCTGGTTCACCTGTCGGCGCAGGCGTTTCTCGGGGAGCTGCTCGACCACTACCTGTATTCCGTGCTGCACGAAATCATGTATGTCTCGCTGATGGCGGAGAACCTGCGGCGCGTACGGCACCTGGAAGGCGCGGTACGACACATGGATGAAAAATCAAGCGCGCTGCTGCGCAAATCCAACGCGCTGCGCCAGGAAGAAATTATCGAGGAAATCGAGGTGATACTGCTGAGCACGGCGAGTCAGGACCATTAATCATGGTGGCAAATGGCCATCCATGAACACCGTCTTCATCGCATGACGCAACGCACACAGAGAAGTTCTTGAACAAAAACCAGTACGATTCCCCTGAAACCCGGCCTTGCTTAGAGGGGCGGACTCCGGACCAGGACTGCAGGACTGTCTGTCGCATGGACGATGCATATGGATGTGCAAGTGTCGCGTGAGGGCAGGATGCCCGGTTCGAGGGCAAGCCCGCTCCTGCAGTGAAAACGACAATGGTCGAGATGCCCGGTAATCGATTCGACCCTCCTTTTGCTGCACCGGGGAACGCCGGCGTGAATCGTCAATGTCCCAATAGACGGTAAATCTGGCCCGGACCAGGACTTGACGAGTTAATCCAATATAGTGAAAGGGTAGTTAAGCAAATGTTTATACGATGATAATTAGTTGATAAATTCACACGGGCTGCCACAACAATAAATTTATTAGAGTTTCCTTAAATAGATGCAGTATAGTACGCATGCGTTCTGCGAAACCCCACTTGGCGAATGAAATAACTTGACGATACGCTTATTGCAAGAAATAATGAGAACCATTCGCACTCGTATGTCGGTAGTTGACGCCGTGCCCGATACCATGCCCCCAATTCGAACGCTCTCCTCCCTGCGCAAGGGTGAATGCGCATTCATCACCGGTATACATGCCGCGGACAGCACCCGCAGCCGTCTCCAGGCGATGGGCCTGCGCACCGGACGTGAAGCCGAGGTGATCCGATGCCCGCGCATCGGCCCCATGCAGATTCGCGTGGGTAGTATTCACCTGATCATGCGCCGTTGCGATGCGGCACGTGTGTCCATATCCTCCTGACAGTGAAACGCCTTGCCATCGTCGGCATGCCCAATACGGGCAAATCGACATTTTTCAACCGGCTGACCGGTTCTTCCTCGCGGGTCGGCAACTGGCCCGGCGTAACCGTCGATCTGCTCACCGCGCGTGTCGTGCTGGGTGGACAGGCCGTAGAGGTAGTCGATCTGCCCGGGATCTACGACTTGCACGGATTCTCCGATGATGAGCAGATCGTACGCCGCTTCCTGGAAAACATATCTCTTGATCTGATCGCCGTCATCCTGAACGCCACCCAGCTGGATCACCAGTTGCCCATGGCCCTGCAATTCTGCCAGCTCGGCATGAAGCCCATCATCCTCATCAACATGATCGATGAGGCCGATCATCTGGGTATCCGTATCGATGCGGCCACACTCGCCAGGGATATCAGGTGTCCGGTGGTGATGATGAGCGCGCGCCACGGCACCGGCATGAACGAGGTGCGCGAAGCACTCACCACGGGAATCCAGAACTCCACACCGGTCTCGCTCGAACGGCTGCGCAGTACCCTGCACGCCGACGATCAGCTGGTGGAACATGCCGAAGCGCTGGTAAAGAAAAGCGTCATCGCTCCCAGCCGTCTGGTGCGCAAGATGACCGAACGCATCGACCGCGTGTTGCTGCACCCCTTGCTGGGATTGCCGCTGTTCCTGCTGGCGATGTTCCTCGTTTTCCAGGCCGTGTACACACTGGGCGCTCCTCTCCAGGATGCGGTGGCCTGGCTGCTGGACAGTTTCCGTGCCGCGGCGCTGGAACCCCTGAAAACCGTCCTGCCGGTCACGCTCTACGGCTTTCTGGTCGAGGGCCTGTATGACGGCATCGGCACCGTCGCCTCCTTCGTGCCGGTCATCATCCTGTTTTTTTTCTTCATGGCCATGGTCGAGGACAGCGGCTATCTGGCGCGCGCGGCCTTCCTGACAGATGCACTGATGGCGCGGATGGGACTCGACGGCCGCGGCTTCGTCATGCTGCTGATGGGTTTTGGCTGCAACGTGCCCGCACTGATGGGCACCCGGGTAATGCGCAGCCGCTCACTTCGGCTGCTGAGTATGCTGGTAATCCCGTTCTCTCTCTGCTCGGCGCGGCTGCAGGTATTCATCTTCATCGCCACGGCGATGTTCACCGCTAAACAGGCGCCGCTGATCCTGTTTTT
>JBAVKA010000010.1:0-7976 GCA_049688075.1 Gammaproteobacteria bacterium | reverse complement strand
CCCTGGTGCATCCCATAGCGGGCTGTCCGACTCGGCGCTCCGGGTGAGGGTGGGGTGGCATAATTTTTTTTTAGGTACAGATCGAAACGCGGAGATATTGCTATTGCGGAGATATTGCTATTTTTTTAAGTGTGTAGATTGGAAATTAGCCTGAACCAGGATATGTCATTTGGATATACCATCCTGCAATAAGACCGTAAACACGCTTGAATCGGCGCTACATTATATGACAGCATGATAATGCTATTCTGTGTTTCAATCTGCGCATAGCAGTCAGCCACAATGGCCTCCAGAAAAGGGTGAAGTTAAGATAGGGGCATCATCAAATGCTCGCGCAAACTTCCGGGTCTTCGGGTTTGAAAGTGCCGTATCCTTGGAAAGGACAGACCCCAAGAATACGGATATGAACTGGTTTAACCAAGAGCCCCGGTATCACAGAACTTAATATCGAGTTGGAAGGCAGCTTGGTTCCCAGAATTGCCTTAGAGTTTTAGGGACCGTGTTGCCCCAGTCATCATCGTCTTACCGATGACGCTGGCGGCTCGCATCGGCCTTCATGAGGCTCGCATCTACGGCAAATCCCTCACCACCCACCAGACCTTAGGTCATACAGCGCTGCAATACCAACTCAAACAACTGCCGAAAGGTCTCACTGCCACGGAACCGTCCATGCCGGTTCTCGGAAGAAGTGGAATGGTCGGGCACCTTGCCTTCCAGACCTGACCGGCAGAACCAGCGGTAGGCCAGATTGAGATGCACCTCCTCGCACAAACGCCGCCCCGAGCGAATACCGTAGCAATAGCCCGCGATCAGCATGCGGATCATTAGCTCGGAGTCAATTGAGGACGGCCGGTATGACTGTAATAGACGGATAGATGGTCGCACAGGTCGCATAAATCGAGAAAGGGATCAATCTGTCGGAGCAGATGGTCTTGAGGAATGTATTGTTCCAGGCAGAAATCGTAAAACAAGGTGTTTTGAGATGGTAAAAGTTGCCCCATCATCGGCACAGATCCTCGAGACTAATCACTGCCGGCAATTATCCCATGGATCCGAAGCTACAAGGAGTTTTTCAACCTATCGGCCAATCCCTGTCCTACACGAGACACTTATATAAGATTTCGGTAAAGGGCGGGAGCCGACCCACAACAGATGTACAGATTTTTTCTTAAAGGACAGTAACATACTGTAAGCGGTCGTTCCCAGTTCGGGCAGCCCCCTGCTGTCACCAAGCTAAAAGACGATGTTGCTCGCGTTTCAGGTTATGTACTTTTTGGACGGCGGCTTTCCGGTCGTCTTTATTGACTATACTAATCTGCTACTACACTTCCTGTATGAACCTGTTTCGAGATACCTGACATAATATATAACACCCACAGCGCCTTGTAACAGCATGCATGTGGCAAGCTGAGGTGGCAGTGTCACAATGGAGGGCTGTACTGTGTCCGATGGACGTTTGATATTTCTTGGATTGAACGCGCTAGCGAGGGCGCATGAACAGGATTACTTCGTAGACGGGCATCGTGGCGCTGCGATGGTGGCTGCTCATCTGCTCTGCGAGGACAACGGTCTGAGTGACAGGGCTCGGTCACGAATCGAGGAACTGGTCGATTTGAACTGGTCACAGACGTCTCTGTGTGCAGGATTCCCGGACGAAGAGCCCCGGCCCGACCGGGTTCACGAAATCGGCCTCGCCCTTCTCGAAGGGGCAGAGTCATTGCGGCAGGTCGGACACAACGCGATCTTCACCATGCTGGCGACCAAGGGTTTCCGTCTGATGCCCGAGGCAGCGACGCCGACGCGGATCGAAGGCGTATGCCGCATGATTCGCATGTTCACGCCATGGCGGGATGTCGAGCCGGATCCTGAAGTGGACCCTCCGCCATTCGAGGACGCGGCAGCCGCGTCCCGGTTCATTTTGCGCGAAGCCTGCGATGCAGTCGATAGATTTATTGGGTTCGGGCAGGGCTACGCGGGCCACATGCTTACGTTTGGCCAGACCCTCGTCGAGCTGGCAGCAATGGGGGACGTGACGTTGGCGGAAAGCTGCCGCGACGCCTTCCGAAAATACGTCACAGTCACACGGCTTGGACCGGAACCGGATGCAAAAGCTATCCCCGATCATTCCCGCAGTAATCTCAGGCCGATGGAAGCTGCCTATTGGGAGGCCAGGGGTGATAACAACGTGGATATCGGGCACGTTTTTAAGTACCCCTACAGTTGTTACGATCTGCTTCGGCGTGCGGGCGATCAGGCACTAGCACGGGCTTGGGACGAACGTGCAGACCAGCTGTTCTGACGTTTATATCAGCTAGGCCGAATGCTTCGGTAGCTTTTTGGTTTCATGTGCCCGTGTCTCCGCTTTGTGCATGCAGGAGTTCGTAGTGCAGGAGTTTTCGCTCGTAATCCACGCGTGAATTGACCCGGTGGATGACAGGGTCGATCCCGCCCTGCTGAATGGCCGGGTTCGGCGATTGGCAGGCGAAGTTGTAAGTGATTGATTGCTTGTGTTGGAGAGGCTGCTTTCAGCACATACCAGTCTGACGACCTGGGGATAGTTGATAAAGATGGGAAAAAGGGTTTTTGTGCGGCCTATACTCGAAGCCAAAGTGCGCGACCTTTTACATCTGCCCAAGACGTGGCGACCAGTCTCGATCCTGACATGGGTTACGCGACGGAAAAAACCACGGTTCCGCGTAAGCGTGATCACGATAATCGATGTGGTCATGTTCACGCTATTTGATGCTCTTGTGGGTAATACCCGCCGGCTGTAAGAGGGCCGGTCTTCCTGTCAATCATGTTTTTAATGAGGTACCGATATCAGAGGGAAGGAAGCTTGTCGTTGAAGTCCTCAAACAGATCCTGTTGAGATCGATCACCTTCCTGGCAGTAACATCGTAGCTGGGCGGCGCAGTGGTTTTCGAACGCGGTGGTGAGTTCGTACAGCAAGTCGAGCATTTCACTGGCGGTTTTATCCGATAGATCGGGTGGGTCAACGAACAGGAGTGACTGGGGATTCATAGGTGTGTCCTGGGTTGCTCAGGCGATTTTGCGGGATTTAGATGGCGTGGTGCCATACAGATGCAGGAAGAGCTTTTCATCGAGTTGAGTGAGTTCGCGTTGGGCGGCAGTGGCCAGCAGTTCACCGGCCATGCCGGTGAGCACGCGGTAGTTACCGACGGCATGGTCGCACAGAGTGGTGGCTAGCTCCGGGGTCATCAAGTGCGCGTTACCCGCGCTGGTCAGCAGATGGTACAGACAGTCGGCCAGTTCATCACGACTGGCATACTCCATAATCGGGCGGGTGCGGATACGACTGCCCAGGGGCAGCAGTTCATCCTGGCGCAATTTGGTGTTCAGGCAGCCATCGCCGGCGAACACGACACTGAGTAGGTTACGGGAGTCGAACTGGTGGCTTGAGAGCAGGTGCAGTTCGCTCAGCACACCCGGTTGCATCTCCTGGGCCTCATCGATCAGTAACACCGGGCGCAACAGCGTGCCCTCGAGATGGACCAGCCAACGTTCCCGCAAGGCCTTGAAGCCGCCCCAGCGGTTGTGCGGCCTGGACTCGACGCTGAACAGATCCCCCATCTCGCGGTAGAAGTCGGCCAGGTTGCCACTGGGATGGGCGATGGCGCCCACGCTAAGGCCCCGCAGCTGCCCCAGCCGTTCAGCCAACATCCACAGAACCACACTCTTGCCGCTGCCGGGGTCACCGGTGATCAGTGCAAAGCCCCCTTCACGGATCAGTCCCTGTTCGACGCGCCAGCAGAAGTTCTCTACCCTGGATGTGGCGCACAGGGCTTCGATGGGCAGTTCCGGTGAGAAGGGATTCCATTTAAGGCCATACAGGGCAAGCAGTTTCTTGTTCATGAGTCGTTCTCCGCAGGCGGATGGGGAAGATAGGCCGGCGATCGACCGGTGGCGGCGTAGTCAGCCAGGCATTTGCGCAGCAGTGGGAGTATTTCATCGCTTTGGTGAGTTTCTGGATCGGTTTGGGTGGGTTTCAGCGCCCGGCGCTGGCCATTGGCATTGGCGGTCTTGTTCAAGGGATAAAGCGCTGACAACGAGGTCAGTGTCCGGGGGTCGATCAGTTCTACTGCACACAGATCCCAAGCGGGCATAACGGATCATGGGGCGCCCCAGATGACTGTAGCGGGCTGGGATCTCGAAGCGTTTGACTTCGAGGCTGCCCGACACCCAAGGCAGGGCCTCAACATGGACACCGCCACAGTGTTCACAGATTACCCGGCGTGGGGCATAAACCAGATATACGTTGATACCCCACAGCGGCACATGACGAAAACGCCGCGCAGGACGGGTATCACGGTAGTGAGCACAGCCTCCACAGCCACTACAGCGAGGTGCATAACGCCCATCCGGCACCAGTTCCGCCCCCAATCCATCGTTCGCTTTCGTCACCGTCAACACACGAAATCCTTGCAATTCCACCGTCTCTTTGACCAGACTTTCAACAAGCATGGGACTCCTCTCAGATACTCAGTTCGGTTCGCGCCTTCTAAGTACCTGATGAGAGTCATGCTTCTCAACTATTCAACCGTTTCTCCGTGCATCGATTCGTGAAAGGAACCATATTAAAAAACACATATAAGTACAGATATGAGCGACAATATCCTGCACAACCAACGGATTGCTTACCGGGCGGTAGTTACTATCTGGTTAATCCTCCTCATTGCGTTAATGTCATCGACTGTTGCATTTGATCTGCAACGGGCCAGAACACATTTCTTCGAGAAGACTGATCAGCTTTACCAGCAATCCAATGGCAGGGTGCATATCGTCGAGTCGATTCTGGAAGGCTTTGCCGCAATGGTTAGTGTTACCAATGATTTTGGTAGAGAACGCATTCGAAGCTACGCACAGATAATGCTTGAACAGTACCCCTATATTTTCATGTTCGGGATTGTGGAAAAAGTTCCCCATGACCACATCGACTCATTCGTGGAGTACTACCGTCGAAACTTTTACCCTGATTTTAAAGTAAAGGGTTTTAGTTATGAGTCAGATCGTCAGTGGCAGCCAATCAGCGAGAATCCTTTCCACCTGCCGATTGTGTTCATGGAGCCATTTCCGGAGGAATCGCGTAAAGTTCTGGGTCTGGACATAAGTTCAAACGTGTTTTTTATGCAGGCTATCCGGCAATCCGTGGCGCAGAATCGTTAAGTAGCCAGCGACCCCTTTAAACTGGTTGAGGGGTATCAGGCATATATAATCCAGCGACCAATACCAGCCTCCAGCAAGCTAATCCAGTCTAATTCCGCTAGAAGTGGCGCAGATTACGAGTTTGCCGTATTGGTTGTTCGGACAGACACGTTACTCGACAAAAATCCACAACTGCTACCCGGCATGCGATGACTGTTATACAAGGCAACATATAGCGAGACAGATCCTCAGGGTCACTTGCAATAGCATCATGCACCGGCAGCAAGTTGGCTGGAATCGGTGATATTCCCTTACCTGCGTGCAAGCCTGAAACTGAACTCCAATAGTCAGCCCTTTGTATTACTAGTAGAGCAACAGTTGGGTTGGAGAATTATCAGCTGGGGAAAACTGGGTTTTTCCTTACTGGCCGCTCTTTTTACCTTTGGCGCGATGCTGACCTATGCGAGACTTTATTTTCGTAACGAGATAGCGCTGGCAGAAGTTATTTACAAATTTCCAGGGCAATGATTACTGGTCTGGATCACAATGGAAATGTCAATCTGATAAACCGACAGGGATGCGAGATCCAGGGCTACAGCGAGAAGGAAATACTGGGAAAAAACTGGTTTGAAACCGCAGTTCCGGAATATAGCCGGGAGGACATATACAATGGCTTCCAGAAAATTGGCGCTGGCGATATAAAACCATTGAGACACTATGAACACAATATTCTGACAAAGAACGGTACGACTCGTTTCATCGAATGAAACAATGATGTCGAGATAAACAAGAAAGGAGAAATTATCGGTACATTGTATTCCGGACAAGACATTACCGATCGCAAGTGCGCTGAGGAGAAAGCGTTACGCCAGCACCGGGACATGGCGCACATCACGCGTCTTGGCACCATGGGAGAGATGGCAACGGGCATGGCGCATGAATTGAATCAGCCACTGACTGCATTAGTCAGTTATTGTGAAACGGCAGAGTCACTGGTGACCACATTACCTGCACCACCACAACTCAGCGAAATATTGTCACGCGCCACAGAACAGGCACATCGCGCAGGCGATATCATTCGGCACCTGCGTGAATTTGTCAGCAAGAAAGACAACAATATCGAGATCTTTGATATCGACCAGGTCATCAAGGACGTCATTACGTTTCTAAAATGGGAAGTACAGCAAGGCGGCGTAATAGTCCGGTTTTATCCGGGAGGGCAGTCACACAAGGTACACACGTGCAAGATTCAGATTGAACAGGTAGTGATCAACTTGTTGCAGAACAGTCAGGAGGCAATCCGGGATGGAAATATAGAGGAAGGCAGGGTCGACATAAAATCGCGTTTATTAACGAATGACATAATTGAGGTGACCGATGCTGATAATGGGCCAGGAATTGAAGCATCAATCGCTGACGGTATATTTCATCAGTTCCGGACAAGCAAGAAAACCGGCATGGGAATCGGCCTATCCCTCAGTCGATCGATAATCGAGGCTCATGGCGGCAAGTTATGGGCGGACAAAAATTATCAGAATGGGGCTTTATTTGGTATCGTACTTCCTGCTATCGAGTGAATACATTGTATGGAAACCATCTACTATTGCGAACTCAGTCGACTGTACATACAGACGCCCCGGTTAAAACTGACGGGCCAGTGGCACCGCCCCACCGAAAACACGGCTATCAGAATCAACTGACTCCTGTTGACCGACTGTTGCTATCCGAGGCACTCGAAAGTTGGCCAAACAGTAACCCGTTTATTGGCGATGGCAACTACTACTTCTTGCATTTTTATCTATGTCACCCTCCTGTAAACATTATAGTTAACATCGTTATCCGTGTATCAACAAACATCCTACGGGTCGGCGCCGGGGTTGATGGGCGAAGGACCTATAAACTCTCAGTAGATCCCGGATGGTGACGAAGTTCATGGTGGTTCCCGGGGTGCTGCACCGGGTTAAGTGCCGACACCTCCATTTACATTAACAACGCCAAAGGAGAACAGGATGCGTAAATCTGACAGGACATTAATCAATCTGATTATCTTTGTCCTGCTCGTACCTGCATTTAACAGAGCATCCGCAGAAAATGCGATTAAAGAACTACCTGTTGCATGCCAGACCGGGTGCAAATCACCCTATGGCAAGATACTTGGTTCATCTCCGCGAGGAATTGAGGCTTATTCCAACTGCCAGTCCGGTTGTGTGATCTTTGAACCCAACCAGTGGAATGGCACCTATACCGGAATCAAATGGCAATGCGTCGAGTATGCCCGACGCTGGTTGCTGGTTAACACAGGCACAGTCTACGGCGATGTCGACATTGCGGCAGACATCTGGGACAGGATCGATCACCTGACCGATGTGAAAACAAAAAAACCCATTCCACTCGAAACCCGTTTGAATGGTTCAACACAGGCTCCTGAAGTGGGTGATTTGCTGATTTATGCGAAAGCGTTCAATGGTACCGGCCATGTTGCCGTGGTCACCGGCATCGATATTAAAAATGGCCTCATCGAAGTGAGTGAACAGAACTTCAACAACGAATCCTGGCCCGATGACTATGCAAGAAAAATCATGCTCATCAGCAAAGGCGGGAACTACTGGTTACTGGACGGGTATTTGCTGGGATGGAAACACGCGAGATAAAGGGTGTCAGAGCACATTAATGGTAATATTCATGGAAAATGTGCTCTAATACTGATAATACCGTGCCCGATCCAGCCTTATTCGTCTCACTTCTCACCATCGAACTGATGATTCCCTGGGCCCAGTCCCTGAAGGACAAGCGCAGTGCCGTGCGCGGTTTGA
>JBAVKA010000009.1:0-2366 GCA_049688075.1 Gammaproteobacteria bacterium | reverse complement strand
TCAAACCGCGCACGGCACTGCGCTTGTCCTTCAGGGACTGGGCCCAGGGAATCATCAGTTCGATGGTGAGAAGTGAGACGAATAAGGCTGGATCGGGCACGGTATTATCAGTATTAGAGCACATTTTTCATGAATAATACCATTAAGGAACGTCTGAACAAGTCATGAAAAACACGGGCATACCTCAGTGATGCTGTCATTTTTCACATGGATCTGTTTTTTCCGACGCCATCTGGTCCGGTATTACCCGGATTCATGCTCTTATTACGTTGTTACCGGCATTGAGGACGCACCTTCCCTACGTTTGGTATCGCAATCGCCGCCGTGCCTGGTACAGATTGGTCAACGCACAGAGTACAAACAGGGCATTGGCATTCTTGTCCAATCCACGGTAACGGACCTTGGTAAAGCCAAATACGCGCTTGATCACCGCAAAGATATGCTCCACCCTGGCCCTGATTTTCGACTTGGTGCGGTTGCGTGCCTTGGCCGCGTTATCCAGCGGTTGATTGCGGCGTCCTTTCTCGTGCGTGAAGTCCTGGGCATCGGGCGCCGCGCGGCGCAGCACGTCAGACTGCCCGGTATAGGCCGAATCCCCCCACACCCGCGTTTCCTCTCCGTGCAGCAGATCTTCCAGCACCTGCGAGTCATGCACATTGGCCGCTGTGGCCACCACCGAATGAATCTGTTTGGTTTTGCTGTCCACGCCGATATGGGCTTTCATACCGAAGTACCACTGCTTGCCCTTGCGCGTGGAGTGCATCTCCGGGTCGCGCGCCTTGTCCTTGTTGTTGGTCGAACTCGGTGCGCTGATGATACTGGCGTCTACGATGGTGCCGCTGGCGATGCGCAGGCCCCGTTCCTGCAGGTACTCGCCCACCGCCTGAAACAGCGACTCACCCAGTCCATGCTGCTCCAGCAAATGCCGGAAGTTGAGGATCGTCGTCTCGTCCGGCACCGGTTCACGGCCCAGGTCGATGCCGACAAAGCGGCACATCGAGCGGGACTCATACAGGGCTTCTTCCGCACCCGGATCCGACAGGTTGAACCAGTGCTGGAGGAAGTAGATGCGCAGCATCCGCTCCAGCCCCACCGGCGGACGACCGTTGCCGGCCTTGGGATAATAGGGTTCAATCTGCTTACAGAGTTTCTTCCACGGCACCACCTTATCCATCTCCAAGAGAAACTGTTCCCGGCGCGTGGGCTTGCGAAAACGTTCAAAATCCCCAGCGGCGAAGCTTTGCTGTTTCATCGTGACCCGTCCGTTGTAAACAATGCACGTATTATCGCAGATGTCAGGACTTAATCAGAGTTGCCTTAAAGGTCAGGAATGTACTGTAAGCGGCAGTTTAGTGTTTGATTATATCTACCTTATCTTGCAAGGCTAGGCCATTTTTTCGAGCTGAATGACCCCGGTAGAACCGGAGGGCTTACATCGACGTGTCGCAGCAAAAGGTCGGCAACGCCGCGGCCCGTGATCCGCTCATCTTTAGGATCCTGCAGGAGCACCAATACCACCAGCAGCAGCAAAAATTAATAGAACGATAAGTGTCGCAGTCTTCCAAACACTGAATTCACGGCGCTCAATCTTGGCAATATCGTCCATGGCGACGCCTTGCCTGGGCCCTTCGATTCGCTCATTGGCAATCTGCTTTACCAGGAATTCCATCTCTTGCCCATCGCGGGTGATGACATGCACCTTATCACCTGGCTTTACAACTTGTTCCAGGACATTTCTCTCATCCGGTAACGGACGAAGTGAGGTGCAACCGGATGCAATTTGTATTATCAAGACCAGCACAACACTGTTACGAAAAATCCCTTCGATCATAAAAGTAGCCTCATATAGGGTGTATTGAGCTTTAACGGCCTTCGGTATAAATCGACGGTGCGGAATGTATTAGCTATGGAGCAATTCTGCAATAAGGGAATTTACTTAGCGCGATGTCGTGTTTTGCGGCACTCCTGACCTTCGCATGAAGCCGGGGAACGTCGCTTTGTGGCCGATGACAGTCCTATACCAAGCGCTTATAAAAGAATTCGCTAATTGGCGGAAGCCGACCCATTTAGGAAGTTCCGCGTTTAGGATTGAATGTTAGTAAAGCAAGAAATAGATGAACTCACTGATTTGAATTCATTGTATCTGGAAGACACTTTGCAGACAGAATACTTTTGCTGTCTTTACTTTCTATTGAAATAATCTCATCGCTCATTTGCTTAATTGTTTCGCCTGACTCCGGTTTTCGAGTTAGCCAATTGGATTTGGCTACTTCGCACTCTTTGTGAGTATTAAAAGCCGTAGGGTCCCATGCCAGTTCCAACGGTTTATTGTTGCCGTTGGATGAAACTATGACTTTCTTCTATAG
>JBAVKA010000008.1:0-3261 GCA_049688075.1 Gammaproteobacteria bacterium | reverse complement strand
GGGGCGGTCACGCCGGCGATATAGGCGGCCACCGGCTTGCTGACATGCCCCTTGATATAGTCGGCGGCACGCTCCTCATCAGCACCGCCGATTTCGCCGATCAGCACCATGCCGCAGGTCCGGGGGTCGGCCTCGAACAGTTCCAGGCAGTCCACAAACCCCAGCCCGTGGATCGGGTCGCCCCCGATGCCGATGCAGGTGCTTTGCCCAAGGCCGTTGCGGGTGGTCTGGAACACGGCCTCGTAAGTCAGCGTTCCGGAACGGGAGATGATGCCGATATCGCCCGGCAGATGGATATTACCGGGCATGATGCCGATCTTGCAGGCACCGGGGGTGATGATACCCGGACAATTCGGGCCGATCAGCCGGGATGGTGTGCTGGACAACACGGCCTTGACTCGCAGCATGTCGAGCACCGGAATGCCTTCGGTGATACAGACGATAATCCCGATGCCGGCCCCCGCGGCCTCGAGGATCGCATCGGCCGCGAAAGCCGCCGGCACGTAGATCATGCTGGCGTTCGCCCCGGTCGCGATCACGGCATCGCACACGGTGTCGAAAACCGGGAGCCCCAGGTGCATCTGCCCACCCTTGCCGGGCGTCACCCCGCCGACCAGACGGGTACCGTAGGCGAGTGCCTGGGTTGAATGGAAGGACCCCTGCGCCCCGGTAAAACCCTGGCAGATAACCCGGGTGTTTTCGTCGATCAGGATGCTCATCGCTCAGTCCATCCCCGTCACGCCGCCTGAGCCGCGGCCACCGCTTTCAGGGCTGCCTCTGTCAGGTCCCCGGCGGTCTGAACGGCAAGGCCGGATTGCGAAATCAACGCAAGCCCTTCGGCGGCATTTGTGCCTTCCAGGCGCACCACGACGGGAATGGTCACCGCGACTTCATTGATCGCCTGCAGGATACCTTCGGCGATAAGGTCGCAACGCACGATTCCCCCGAAAATATTGACCAGGATGGCGCGCACACCGCTATCGGCGAGGATCAGTTTGAACGCCTCCGCCACCCGTTCGGCCGTCGCGCCGCCGCCCACGTCGAGAAAGTTGGCCGGCTCGCCTCCGTGGAGCTTGATCAGGTCCATGGTGGCCATGGCCAGCCCGGCGCCGTTGACCATGCAGGCGATATTGCCATCCAGTACGATGAAATTCAGACCGTGTGTCCTGGCGGCATGCTCGCGCACATTCTCCTGGGCGGCATCCTGCAAATCAGCCAGGTCCTTGTGCCGAAACAGGGCGTTGTCATCCAGGTCCAGCTTCGCATCGAGTGCCAGCAACTCGCCGGATCCGGTGACGACCAGTGGATTGATTTCGAGCAGACTGGCGTCGCATTCATGCACCAACCGGAAGGCCGCGGACAGCAGAGCGGTAAAGGCGCCGACCTGTTTGCCTTTCAGGCCCAGTCCAAATGCGAGGTTGCGGCACTGGTACGGCTGCAGCCCTGCCGCCGGACTGACGACTTCGGTGAGAATGGCGCCCGGATCCCGTACCGCCACCTCCTCGATATCCATGCCGCCAGACGCCGAGGCCATGACCACGAGGCGTTCCCGGCTGCGATCGACCAGCATGCCGAGATAGAACTCCCGTTCCAGGGCAACGGTTTCCTCGACCAGGACGGAATTGACCGGCAGCCCCGTCGACCCGGTTTGCAGGGTTACCAGACGCGAACCCAGCAGGGCATCGACCGTCGCTTCCAGCTCATCCCTGCCGGTCACCCGCTTCACGCCGCCGGCCTTGCCGCGCCCGCCCGCATGCACCTGTGCCTTGACGATCCAGGCATCGCCCTTCAGAGTGGCGGTAACCGCGCCGGCATTGGCCGATGAATCCAGCATGACACCGGCTGGAACCGGAATACCATAGCTTGCAAACAACCGTTTTGACTGATATTCGTGCAGGTGCATACTGTGCAGTGTTTCAAATAATGGGTGGTATTGTAAAGGAAACCCGCCATGGTTGGGCCACCCGCCGACGTTGTTGCACACACAGGGAGACTTGAACCCGGATGCCTGGCCGAATACTCCTCATCCTTATCCTGATCGCCATCGCCATTCTGGCGTTCAGGCGTCTGAAGCGATTGTCCTCCCGGCCACAGGCAAGAAAAAAGACCCCCACCGGCCGTATGGTGCAATGCGCCACGTGCGGCCTCTACCTGCCGGAACAGGAAGCCATCAGTCATCAGGGACGATATTACTGCTCGCAGTCCCATCGTGACGAACACAAGTCCTGATCCGCACGAGTTTGTATTGCGAACATCACGGTCGGACGCCCGTTTACAGTAAACTCACGCCATGGACGCGTTACTCGAAGACAGCAGCGAGGCACAGAAAGGGCGTGATGTCCTGACCTGGAAACCGCTGCGGCTCCTGACCTTCTACCGGTTGATACTCGCCAGCATGTTGCTCGCGCTGTATCTCGGACTCGAGGGTCATTCGACACTCGGTAGTGCGAACCCCGCACTGTATACACTCGCATGCGTTTTTTATATCGGATTCAGCCTGGTTGCGGGATTCACCGCGCGGCTGCGCAAACCCGGTTACGAACTCCAGACCATCCTGCAGATACTGGTCGATATCGGTACGATCACCCTGATGTTGAACGCCAGCGGCGGACCGGCCAGCGGTCTGGGCATCCTGCTGATTATCACCGTGGCGACCGGCAGCCTGCTGATGCCGGGACGAATGGCGTTCCTGTTTGCGGCCATCGCCGCCATGGCGGTCCTCGGTGAACAACTCTACAGCACCCTGTTCGCCGGACTGCCACGGGGTGGCGGTTATACCCAGGCAGGACTGCTGGGTGCCGCCCTGTTTCTCACCGCGGGCCTGGTCTATCTTATGGCGCGCCGGATCCATGCGAGCGAGGCGCTGGCGCGTCGACGTGGTGTCGATATCGCCAACCTGGCCAAGCTCAACACCCATATCGTCCAGCGCCTGCAGGCCGGCATCCTCGTCACTGATCACCGGCACAACATACGGCTGATCAATGACACGGCCAGTAAACTGCTGGGCATCGACAAGAACAGCGAGGGTCGGGCGCTGGGGGAAATTTCACCCGCGTTGTATGAAGAACTGATGCAATGGCGAAGCTCCCCCGACAAGGAAGCCGGCATGCTGAAATCCGCTGCGAATGGCACCGGCATTCTGCCACAGTTCACCTTGCTGGGCACGGCGGATGGCATGGGCGCCCTTGTTTTTCTGGAAGACACCGCCGCCATGGCGCGACAGGCGCAGCAAATGAAGCTGGCATCGCTGGGACGCCTCAC
>JBAVKA010000007.1:0-2174 GCA_049688075.1 Gammaproteobacteria bacterium | reverse complement strand
GATGCGAATAGCGATAGTGTGTGTGATGGCGGATTGTGAAGTGCATAAATAAAAGCCTCAATAATAATTTGACCCTGACTTTATGTTCAGGCAACCTGGCGGACGATGCCTTCTTGCCGCTGATCGCACTGTTATATCGGCTAACCCCGGATGCGTTCCACATGCACGGTCTGCGCTGTCGGATAGACCGCGGGTCCGAACTGATTATAGACGGCGACATCCGCGGCATCGCGCTCATAACCGGCTGCCACGTATCCGCCCGTTAGTTCGGCCTGCGTCGCGTCGAAGGTATACCAGCGACCACCCACACAGGCCTCGAACCAGGCGTGCAGGTCCATTGGCTCCAGTCGGTAGCGGTAGCCCACCACCATCCGCGCGGGAATGCCGAGACTACGACACTGCGCGATTCCGAGGTGAGCCAGGTCACGGCAAATACCGACTCGTCTGGAATTGACTTCCGCCGCTGATACGGGAATCTCACTGCTGCCAGGGCGAAAACTGATGGAATTGCGCAGCCAGGTGACGCCTGCATGCCTGTCGCGGTGCTTCATCGATGCCGCAGCTGGCTGTCGCGTCAACCAAACCAGGCAGCTTTTTTTGCGCCCTGATCCAGTAAGGGACATGCGTCTGAACCCATAGCACATTACCCGAGGCCGTAATGCTGAACGGCCCTCGCCAGCCACGGTATTGTGACGGTACGCCGCTGCGGAAGCGGGCATCCGCTCGAGTGATTGGCATCACTCCCTATGTTCGCTGCCGAACAGATAATACAAGGCTAATGCGCTTAGTATCATTCCAACGGATATCGGTTGATTGCTTAATCAGGCATGTGAATTTCTCGCCGTTGAGGATTGCAGGTAACCTGGGAACCAGGTCTGCTGTATACCTTCCATATAAATCAACTTGAGGTAAAAGATATGAATAAACTGACCAAAACATTGTGTGCCACAGCCATTGCCGGCGCCATGGCGATTCCTTTCACGGCGGTGCAGGCCTGGGGTCCATGGGGCGGTGGTGGTCCCTGGAGTAATGGCTGGGGTAATGACAGCTCGGGTGATGGCTCCGGTGATATGGACTTCAGCATGAGCGGTAGCGGCCATGGCAGTGGTTATGGGCGTGGGCGTGGTTATGACGCCGGCAATGGCTATGGTGGTGGCCCTGCCGGCCCTGCCTATGGTGGCCCTGGCTATGGCGGTGGCTATCCAGGCGCCTATGGTGCGCCGTATGGTTACGCTCCCCAGGCGGCTGCGCCCGCACAACCGGCAACACCTGCTGCTACCCAGTAACCTAACCAGAAATCCAGACGAGCCCGCACAGGTATGCGTCAGCTCGTCTTTACTTATGCGGAGGAAACAACCTGCCTGCGGCTCTCGTTCGGCCCAAATTGTGCGGCGTTGCAGCTTCTACGTGCTGGATATGCTTGAATATGTCCCGTGCGGAAAATCGCGTAGCCGCATCACGCCCAGCGCCGACGGCCTCGATCGCAATCCATCGCCTCCCGTCGACGTCCCTCTATCTGCGCTACACCCTAACTGTGCTTGTTGATGCGGAGGGCAATGATTCATGCCAGACCGTACGCACGGGGGCCAAATGCGAATCGAGCCATCCTATTCGTGCGAGATCGTGATGCGCCGAAAGCCCTTTACCACCACCCGGCACAGGCACTACCCGTGCCGGGTGCGCTAGCCTAACAAGATGCCCCCTATTCAAGAGTGATCTTGAGACCCTCCACGCCAAGGTCGAGCGCGATACCCTGTGCCGCCGATTTCAGGTGCAGGATGACACCCTTGTCGTTCTTCATCACGAAGTCGCCCTTGCTGGCATTACCCAGGGTGACGCCCGCCTCGGCGACACCATAGACGCCCGCGAAATCGGCGACATTCTTGAGGTCATAGACATCGCCGGTCAGCTTGACATGGTTGACACCGAAGCCGCCAAGCTTGAGGCCGTCGGTCTTGAATTTGTAGGACTTGCTTTGAAAATGCAGCGTCCCGCCGCCGATGTCGCCGCCCACGATCCACATGATCTGGGTTTCGTCGATGACGATGGTGGCGGAGGGTGTCTTCTCTTCGGCCGTTGCAAGCTGCACCGACAACAGCAAAGGGAGCACCAGCAACCAGACAACACGTGTTACCAGTCTTTTCATCTGACTTCTCCTTGGATTCTACCGTTAA
>JBAVKA010000006.1:0-2572 GCA_049688075.1 Gammaproteobacteria bacterium | reverse complement strand
ATGAGGAGGCGAGCTTTGAGGTCAGTGGTATCACCTTTCAGCTGAAACACCTGGGACCGGCGCATGCGCCCGGCGACAGCATCATGCTGGTCAGGGATTACGGGGTGTTGTTCAGCGGCGATGTGATCTACAAGGGACGCGTGCCTTTCCTTGACAGCCCCGAGACCGATATCAAACACTGGCTTCAGGGACTCGACTACCTGTACAACCTGCAGCCGCAGCCCCGCTTCGTGATTCCCGGGCATGGGTTGCCCTCGGAAGACCTGCGTGCATCCGTCGCGCTCACGCGCGACTATATCAATTATATTCGCACCGCTATGCGCAAGGCCGTGGAGGATTTTGTCCCCTTTGACGAGGCCTACAAGGCTACCGACTGGTCCAGGTATGAAAATCTGCCGGCCTTTGACGCCAGTAACCGGGGCAACGCCTACCGCATTTATCTGGAGATGGAAGCGGAATCGTTCAACTAGACATATTGGAGAGACATTTCATGTCAAATGAAGGCTATCACGAACCCCTGGACAGTCTTGATGAAGCCACGCGGGACATGCACAGGGCTCTTACCTCGTTAATGGAGGAGCTTGAAGCGATAGACTGGTACCAGCAACGCGTCGCTGCGACTGCGGATGAAGAACTGAAACAGATACTCGCGCACAACCGCGATGAAGAGAAGGAACATGCGGCGATGGTGCTGGAATGGCTGCGTCGTCGCGACGACCGTCTCGATGTCCAGTTGCGGGCATGTCTGTTCAGCGACGGTGATGTGACGGAAATCGAACACGAAGAGGAGCCGCCAGTCGCATCCAGAGACGGTTCGCTCGGCATCGGCAGCCTGCGTAACAAAGGAGAATAGACCATGAACAGCCTGTATCGCGAACTTGCCCCGGTCCCTGACGCGGCCTGGGAACAGATCGAGACGGAAGCCAGCCAGGCGCTGAAACGCACCCTCGCGGCCCGCCAGCTGGTTGATTTTGAGGGTCCGCTCGGCTGGCGCGTCTCCTCGGTCGATCCGGGGCGGACGCAGGTGCTCGAGCGCGCGCCGCACCCCGGTGTGGAAATGCGCATGCGTAAGGTGCAACCACTGATCGAACTTCGCATACCCTTCGAACTGGCGCGCATCGAGATCGACGCCATCGACCGGGGTGCGGCGGATGCCGATCTGCAACCGGTCATCGATGCGGCACGCACTGCCGCCCTGGCAGAGGATAACGCGATATTCTACGGTTACCGGGATGGAGGGATAACCGGGATCTGCGAAGCCGCCGCTGCCCGGAGCCTCCCGCTCACGGATGACTATACCCACTATCCGGATGTTGTTGCCGAGGCGCTGAACCGACTGCGGATGGCAAGCGTCGATGGTCCCTATGCGATCGCCCTGGGGCCGCGTTGCTACACCGGGCTTACCCAGACGCGGGATGCCGGCTATCCCGTTATCGAGCATGTTCGCCGCCTGCTCGATGGCCCCATCATCTGGGCGCCGGCCGCCGACGGGGCGCTGTTACTGAGCCTGCGTGGCGGTGATTTCCAGCTGAGCGTCGGCCAGGATTTCTCGATCGGCTACCTTGAGCATACCGCGGCCAGTGTCCGGCTCTATTTGCAGGAAAGCTTCACCTTCCGGGTCAATACCCCCGAGGCAGCGATACCGCTGCGCTACCAGGAAAACGCGTCACTATAATGACGCCCGCCACGCTGGCACGCTTGCAGCGGAAAACTATCCCCGGGTTTGCGTCGCCCGGCGCGTGTTTCCGCCTGCCGGCCGGCCCGGGCCCTTCCCCGAAAATCGCAACCAGAGAAAACCCGAAACGCCGGCAATCAGGGAGGCAAGCAGAATGGCTGTCTTGGCCGCAATGAGGGTTCCGGTTTCCGAGGTAAAACCCAGGCTGGCAATGAAGATCGACATTGTGAAGCCCATGCCGCCAAGCAGTCCGACACCCACGATGTGCCGCATCTGCACGCCTGCCGAGAGCTGTCCGAGCCCCAGACGCAGGCTGAGCCAGGTCATGAGCGTGATACCGAACACCTTGCCGAGCAGTAAGCCGATGACGATTCCCAGCGTCAGCGGGTTCAACAACAGTCCGGGAAGTGCCTGCAGGTCAAGCGGTATGCCGGCATTGGCCAGGGCGAATACCGGCATGACCACCAGGGCGACGGGTCGCTCCAGATAGCGTTCCCAGCGCCGCAGCGGGGTAGTGGCTTTCTCGACCGTGTTCTTGATATTCTCGGCAACCGCGTGTTGCGCCTCTTCACCCAGAAGGGGCTTGTCGCTTTCCCGCTCCATGGTTTCGAATTCCTCGGCCAGACGGTGGGTCTGACGCACAAACCAGCCTGGACCCCGCTTCGGCCGGGCCGGGACCGTCAGCGCCACCAGGATACCCGCCACGGTGGCATGCATGCCCGACCCGAGCATGGCCAGCCAGACCAGTCCACCGACCAGGAAATACACGACCGGACGGCGAATGCCGGCTGCGTTAAGCAAAATCAGCAGCAGGAGCAGCAGTATGGCGGTCGCCAGGAACGGCAGGTTGATGGTCTCGGTGTAAAACACGGCAATCACGAGTATCGCCCCGAGATC
>JBAVKA010000005.1:0-21878 GCA_049688075.1 Gammaproteobacteria bacterium | reverse complement strand
GTACTGGCCGGCGTGCGCGATCCGCAGCGCGCACCGGCTACGCTGGCGGGCTGCAAGGTGATACGGCTGGATGTCGGCGACGCCGCGCAAATCGCGGCGACAGGCGCAGGTGTCGCGCGGCTGGATTGTCTGATCAACAATGCCGGCTACGCCCTTACCGGGCCACTGGCGATGCAGGACGCGCAGCAGATGAGAACACAGCTCGAGGTCAACCTGCTCGGTCCGGCACTGCTGATTCAGGCGCTGCTTCCGGCGCTTGGTCAGGCACGCGGGCGCGTGATCAACGTTGGATCGATCGCTGGCGACGTGGGTCTGCCGCTCAATGCGCTCTACAGCGCATCGAAAGCGGCGCTGCACGCCATGGGTGATGCGCTGCGGCGGGAGCTGGCCGATCACGGCGTGCAGCTTGTTACCGTAGTCCCGGGCGGGTTTCGCACGCACTTCATGGCCAACATGGTATGGGGCACGCGCATCGCAGAACCGGGAACTGTCGAGGCGCGCCAGCTCGACGGCTACCGGGCATTCCAGCAGCGGCTGGCCTCAAGCCCGGGCCGTGACCCCGATGTACTGGTGCAGGCGATCGTGCAGTTGGCGGAGTGCATGCGTATGCCGCCGCGCGTGCGTGTCGGCAGCGACGCACAAATCGTACACCTGCTGCTGCGGTTACTTCCCGACCGCCTGGCTGACACGCTATTGACTCGGGTGTTTCGCAGGCAAATGCAGGCTGGCAAGCGATGAGCAAGCAACTCGAGATCCGACGTCTTGCCGCGCGCTTCTCACGGCGACCCCATGTACAGCCGGCGCCCGACGGAGCGACGCCCCTTTGGGAGGCCGGGACCTTCCAGCTCGACCATGTTCCAGCATTCCGCCAGGCCAGCGCCAGCACTAAGGAAGCGGTGCTGAGGGACTGTGCGCACAACGTGTTGGCCGAGGCATGGTGTATCGAGCAGCGAGGGATTACCTACTGCTCGGCGATGGCTCTGCAGACCGAGTCGAACGAGGAGCGCGATCTGTTTACCCGGATCGGCACCGACGAAACCCAGCATGCCGCATGGCTCGCTCCCTGGCTACTCCGGCCAACAGAGACCGATCCATTCAACCGTCTCATCGACGGGTTGCTCGAAGCGGGTACGCCGCAGTCGTTGTCGTTCCGGCTGCAGGTGGTGCTCGAATGCTTCGGTATCACACACTACCGGTTCCTGGCGGCCGGCTGCCGTGACGCCGCACTGACGCAGACGTTGCGCCGCCTTGCGATTGACGAAGCGCTGCATCACGCCGGCGGGTTACTGGTGTTTCAGCCGGACCGATTGACCGCAGCCGAGCGTCGCTTCCTTGCCGACGGAGCCCACGCATTCCTGCACATGATCCGCGTCGGTCCCCAGTCAGTGGTTGGTGCGCTGGCACAGCAGCTCGGCACCTCCACCATCGGAGAGCTGACCGGCATGTTCGCGGCTCTCGACAGCCAGGCGACCGGCGCCGTCAAGCTTGCGCGGCTGCGCAAGCTGATGGTTCAGCCCGGAATGACCTGGCTAGTGGAACAGCTCGACGCAGGCGGGACATTCGTGCCGTGTACGCCGGATCAATGCGCCAGACAGTTCCTGAGCTAGTCCACCTCATTCAGATGCCCGGCGCATCACCACCCAGGCCATCCAGAGCCGCCGATAAACGCGCGGCGCGATCGAGCGAGTGTAGAAGCGCCATATCTTTGATGTCGCCGGCCACCATGCCATCAGCAATCAGAAAGTCATGTACAACCCGCCGCGCATCCGCCAGCACGGTGAGCCGGGGCGCCGCCAGTTGACCCAGCACCCGCGCCTCACGGTAGCGGTGCCCGGCCTGCAGTTTCCTATCGAGTCGCTCCGGGAGACGGGGGTCGCGCCGGTCGGTGACCAGCCGGTAGCAGGGCGGTATTGTCGTGGCCACCGGAACCAGCAGACCGTAGGCCTCCGGCGCGAGGAGTGACCGCAGCGTGCCAGCGACCTGGTCTTCGTGCAGCTTCTCCCCGACCAGGTCACACACCGCATCGATGCGTCCGACAAACTCCAGCAGCGGCGTATCGCGCCAGCGCCCGGTCACTCGAACCCGGTCGCCGAGCCGGTAGCGCAGCAGCCCGCCCGCCTGGCTGATCAGCAGCGCGTATTCACGATCAGGACAGGCTTCGTGCAGCAGGCATAGTGTGCCCTTGGCGTCCGCCAGCTCAATGAACACCTCGTCGACCATGGGCGCGCAGCCGCCTGCCTGGACCAGCGGCACCGTCACCGGCGCCTCCGTGGCCAACAAGCCCTTTCCCTGCATCAACGCATGCGGTAGCAGCCGTGCGAGCTGTTGCGCCGGTGCGGCCGCAGCCGCGGCGCTCCAGCAGGATACTAGCGCCAGCCGCGGCCACAGTTGCGGCCAGGGGATTGGATCACAATCAAGCAGTCGACGGCGCCCGACCGGCAGCTCAGAAACCAGATGTTCACGGCGCGCCTCTATGTGCTCGAGCAGCACCAGCAGGTAGGTCGGGCTCCAGATCGAGATGATCTCGAGGTCGGCGCAGCGGAGCAGTGCCCGCGCCAGCGCATCGCGGAAGTTCAGCGGGTCAGCCTGCATGCTGCGTCGGTCGGGTGCCACCAGAAACGGTGCGAACAGCAACCGCAACGGACCGCCCAGGTAATCGGCGTCGTGCCTCCCCTCGGTTCGAGGGCTCATCCGCGGCGAAATGCTGATGAATACCCGTCCCGAGCGAGGACGCAGCACCTGTCCCAGCAGATCGTATGCCCAGATAGCGAACAAACTGCGGAACGAATCGAGTAGCGGGTCGTTGTAAGGGATCAGCTTGTTTAATCCACCGCTACCGGAGGTCGGCTCGAAGCGACATATGCGACCAGGGGTCAGGACGTCATGCTCGCCCGTCCGGGCGCGGACAATCCACGGTATTAAGGTAGCATAATCTACCGATGGCAGTTTCGCCCGGAATGCGTCCACATCGTCTTCCGGGCGCAGGCCGAACTGCCGGGCATACTCGGTCGCGGCTGCAGGCTGAACGAGTCGGGCCAGAGTGCGCCGCTGCGCGTTTTCGCAATTGGCGAGGGCTGCGGCGAATCGGGTAGCGCGTGGCGTACTCCATGCACGCAGCAGCGCCGCACCCAGGGCGCCGATCACGCGCGCACGCGCCGGCCAACGCCGACGTCGGTCAATGGGGGCAGTGCCACACCGGCTGTGATCGACACGCCGGGACCGAGCCGGGAACCGGCTCCGAGTTGAACACCCTGGCCGATGCGAATGCGGCGCACATACAATATCAATCCGCCACTGCGCGGCTGTACCAGGTGCGCGTAACACGCCGAGCGGTGACCAAAGATCACGCCGTCGCCGACCTCGAGCAGGCTGCGGTCGCTTATATCGACTCGAGGTGTCCAGTGCACGCCGCGGCCGATGCGGCTGCCCCATAGCCGCAGCCACGCGCTATAGCCGCCCGGGATCAAGCGCAGCGACGCTTCAATCGCGGGGAACGCTGTATACATCAGTTGAAACTGATGAGCACCCCACCAGTGCACGTAGCCCGGCGCATCGAGTCGGGTCCTCCCTTCCGCCAAGGGCCAGGCGATCTGATGCAGGCGAAAACACGCTACCGGCAGCAGGTAAACAGTTGCGAGCCAGAGCAACGCCCTCAGCACAGACGTCGGCGCGTTGATCCAGGATGCGAACGTCAGCAACACCAGGAGCAGCCACGCGGCCGGGAACAGCGTAAACAGCCTGGCACGCAGGGTCATACGTAGAACTCGATCTCACGCGACAGCGGTGGCAGGGCGTACGGGTCTTCGCCGCGCACGATCGCCTCGCGCAGTGATTCGACACAGCGGTGGATGATATCCGACGGGGTATCGCGGAAATCGGCCCCGTAGCACCGGATATTCTCCATCTGTGCAGCGAGAATCATCACATCCTGGTCGATCACGCGCCGGCCGTACCAGCGCACAAACGGGCGTGCCAGGTCATTGAATAGGCCGAAGTTATAGGTGAGGTCGGTGTACACGAGGGTGTCACCGCCGTCGTCGGCTCCGGCAGGCACCGACTGGGATGTAATGATAAAGGTACGCGCGTCAATCTCGTATGTCACGCAGGTAACGTTCGGCACCAGGAAGCTGTCGGTGTGCCTGATCTCGGCGCCGCGCGGATTCAGGAACCAGCGCCAGGTGCCGAGATTGGCGCGCTCGTTGCGATAACTGACATGCACGGCACCGTCGGCACGCGTTACGGAGGCGACGATGCGTTCGCCTTTTGGCGAGCGGAATATCCCAGTGTGTACGAATGCGGTGTGAGGAACGTCGATGAAATTCTCGACACAGTTGGTGACCGTATTTGTGAAGCGGTTACACAGCCGTATATGGCGCCAGCCGCGCTCGCCGTAGTGGCGCATGCGCCATGGCGTAATATTGTGCGATCCGTTGTGGCTTAAACGCACGTACACATAACCATCCAACTCGCATACATCGAACGGCGGCAGGTGGTGACCGTAGTCGGTCGCCGGCGGTTGTGACGGTATGTGAGTCACGCGCCCGCTTGCGTCGTAGCGCCAGCCATGATAAGAGCAGATCAGCTCGCCGTTGTGAACGCAGCCCTTAGAGAGCGGCGCATTGCGATGCAGGCAGCGGTCCGGCAGTCCTGCCGCTCGCCCATCGGTGTCGCGAAAAACCGCGAGCCGCTCACCGAGCACGCGACGCGCCAGCACGCAGTCCTCGCGCAATTCGGTACTTTCGGCCAAGACGTACCAGAAGTCTTTGAATTGCATTCCGTCGGGTTACCTGTTCGCCTCGGTGGTCACTATGACAGGAAGCCGTGTAGATTGTGGGACGATAGCCTGGTAGGGTCGAATTAGTAATTTTCACCTAAAACCGACGACTTGGACAGACTTGCTCCTGATGGCTAGCCTCCCTCCCCTGCTCCGCCATGAAGGACCTGCTGATACTCCTCGCTCATCTGCTGGCCACGATTGCCAAACTCTTAGGCCCCGGCGGCGCAAAGGCCATTGTCGCCGACAGTCTGCTCATGAAGCAGCGGCTCCTGATTATGAACCGCGCACGGCGGCGTGCACCTAATCTAACAGCCCTGGATCGTTTCCTGCTCGGTTTCTGGTGCCTGTTTCTCAACCCACGTCATATCCAGCGGGCTGCCGTCATTATCCGGCCTTCGACGCTGTTGAAATTTCACCACCTGCTCAAGCAGCGAAAGTACCGACGGCTGTATTCTTCTAGCCAGAAAGGCAAACCCGGCCCCAAGGGTCTATCAGCAGTACTCATCAAGGCCATCGTCGAATTAATTCTGTCTATGCTTGCCATGTAGATGAATACGGTGTCACCCTGAATGAATACCTGTCAGCACATAGCCGCTTGAATACTACATGGCCGGAAAGATACCCGTAACTTCAAGTTCCTGGTGTAATTTCTTATGTATTGCGGAGGAATGAACACCTGTCAACGTCCGGTTCCTAGATTATTCACTATCAAGGACAGGTGTCAGCAACGCTCGATTACAGAAGCAGTTTTTTCAAACCGCAAATTGAGACACGGCCCAAATCAACCGTAGTTTTAGACAACGCGAAATAATTTTAGACAGGAATTATTCTAAAAAACTTTCTAAGTGAATGATTAAATGGTCGGGGCGAGAGGATTTGAACCTCCGACCACCTGCACCCCATGCAGGTGCGCTACCAGGCTGCGCTACGCCCCGATTGGTAAAAACTGGAATTATATACGCTGTATGCGGCGGTTGCCCGTATTACCGTTTCAGCAGTTGCAGTACATCCTCCAGTTCATGCCGAACCTGGTGCACGATCTGCTGGCTCTGGGTGACATCTTCCCTGGCATCCTGACCGGACATCTTCTGTCTGGCGCCGCCGATCGTAAAACCCTGCTCATAGAGCAGGCTGCGGATCTGGCGGATCATCAGTACATCCTGGCGCTGGTAATAACGGCGGTTCCCGCGCCGCTTGACGGGTTTTAACTGCGGGAATTCCTGCTCCCAGTAACGCAGGACATGCGGTTTCACACCACACAACTCGCTCACTTCACCAATGGTGAAATAGCGTTTGCCAGGTATAACCGGGAGTTCGTTGTTATTGCTCGCTTCCAGCATAGGCCTCTACTCTTGCCTTGAGTTTCTGACCAGACCTGAAAGTCACTACGCGGCGAGCGGAAATGGGAATTTCCTCACCGGTTTTCGGGTTACGACCCGGGCGCTGGTTTTTTTCCCGGAGATCGAAATTACCGAATCCTGACAACTTGACTTGTTGACCGTTTTCAAGGGCGTAGCGGATTTCCTCAAAAAAAAGCTCCACCAGCTCCTTCGCTTCACGTTTATTAAGCCCCAACTCGTCGAACAATTTTTCCGCCATGTCAGCTTTTGTTAATGCCATCGTTTACTCCCTTAACGCTGCCCCGAACTTCTTATTGAGACTCTCTGTTACCCTGCTGACAACGACCTCAACGTCATCATCTGTTAGTGTGCGTGAAGAATCCTGTAGAATCAAGCCAAAAGCGACGCTTTTTCGCCCAGTTTCTATGCCCTTTCCCTGATAGACATCGAAGATGACCATCTCCTTGAGCAGCGCGCCGGCACTCCTCCGCACTTCCGTTTGCAGTTCCTCGGCCGTTACCTCAAGACCTGTCACAATCGCAAGATCCCGACGAATCGAGGGATAGCGAGACAACTCCTGGAATTGCACGGGTACACTGCCCTGCACCGCCGCATACTCGAATTCAAAGAGATAGGTATCGGGATCCAGATCGAATTGGCCGGCAATCACCGGGTGTATTCTCCCCAGCCAGCCGATACCCAGATCATCCAGCCGGATGCGCGCGGTTTGCCCCGGATGCAAGGCGGGATGTTCTTCACGGACAAACCGGTATTCATCCGCCCGGCCCGTAAAGGCCAGAATCGCTTCGAGGTCATGCCGTACGTCATAAAAATCGACAGGGTCGCCCTTACCGCTCCAGTGTTCGGGGTTGCGATCCCCGGCAAGCACGCCACCGATAACAATATCCTGTTTAATTTCCTTGTCTTGCAGGAAGAATCTTAGACCATACTCGAATAAACGGAGTCGATCGTTCTGGCGATTCAGGTTATATCGCAGAGCTCTCAGCAATCCCGGCCAGAGACTGGTCCGCATAACCGACATTTCAGATGAGATCGGATTCTCCAGAGCTATCGACTTCATGCCGGGATTCAATGCCTGCTGGAACCCCGGCTCAACGAAACTGTAGGTGATCGCCTCCTGATAACCGAGGTCCACCAGCACCTCCGCAATACGTTCGACGGTGACACTGGTTTCCGCACAGGCGTGCATTTCCAGCATGCCCACGGGCGCCTGTGCCGGCAGCTTGTCATAGCCATACACGCGCCCGATCTCCTCGATCAAATCCGCTTCAATCGCAACATCAAAACGAAAGGATGGCGGCGTAACCTGCCACCCCTCCTCCCGGGCACTGACCTCCATGCCGAGTCTTTCCAGAATATCCGTCACCTCAGCGGCGTCCGGCACCAGTCCAAGCAATCGTTCGATGCGGTCCCTGGTGAGCGCTATCGGCGTATGTCGCGGCAGATAATGCGGTGCAAAACATTCACAGACCGGACCGGCCTGCCCACCGGTAATAGCCACCAGCAAGGCCGTGGCGCGATGTACCGCGCGATGCTGCAACTCGGGATCTACGCCGCGCTCGAATCGATGCGCAGAATCGGTTTGCATGGCGTATTTTCTTGCGCGCCCGGCGATCGCCTCAGGGGAGAAATAGGCACACTCCAGAAAGATATCCGTGGTTGTTTGACTCACCCCCGAATGGATACCACCCATGACACCGGCAATCGCCAGCGGCTTCTCACTGTCAGCAATGACCAGCGTGTCGGCATCCAGGCTCACCGTTCGTTCATCCAGCAAGGTCAGCTGTTCACCTTCCAGCGCATAGCGCACGGACACTCCGCCATCCAGTTGCGCCAGGTCGAAGGCATGCATGGGTTGTCCCAGTTCAAGCAGGACATAATTGGTCACATCAACTACGGGATCGATAGCGCGCAAACCGCTGCGGCGCAAACGCTCCTGCATCCACAGGGGAGTCGATGCCATCGGGTTGATGCCGCTGATGATACGGCCCAGGTAGCGTGGACAGGCCGCCGCAGCCCGTACCTCAATGGCAAGACTGTCCGGGACCGAGGGTGGTACCTCGACGATATCGATCGCCGTGACCGGACTGCGCGTGAGCGTACCAACCTCGCGGGCAACCCCTTCGATGCCCAGGCAGTCGCCCCGGTTGGGCGTGAGGTCGATGTCGATCAGTGCATCATCCAGTCCAAGCACCACACCGATATCCTCGCCCGTGCGTGCTTCCGCCGGCAATTCCATCAATCCCTGATGCGCATCACCCAGTCCCAGCTCACGGGCGGAGCACAGCATGCCGTGTGACTCCACCCCTCTCAGCCTGGATTTCCTGATAGTGAGATCACCCGGCAGCCGGGCTCCAATCCGTGCCAGCGGATACTTGCCGCCGGAGAGCACATTGGGAGCGCCACAGACAATTTGCAGCACCTCCCCCTGTCCTGCGTCCACCCTGCATACCCGCAGCTTGTCGGCATCGGGATGCTGTTCAACGGACAGTACCTCCCCCACCACCAGGCCCTCGATGCTGGCATCCAGCCGTTCCACGGAGTCGACCTCCAGTCCCGCCATGGTCAACTGCTTCACCAGCTCCATGGTCGTAACCGGCGGGTCAACCCATTCGCGCAGCCATTTCTCGCTGAATTTCATAAGGCCCCGGGATTGATTGCATCAATGCGTATGTTTCACAAACATTCACCGCAGGGACGCGGAGAACGCAGAGTCAATAAAGCAAATACAAAACTTGCCATGATAAATGACACCCGGAAGATTGGCGGAAAACCCGGCTGTCAATTGGTAAAAGAACCGGTTCACTCTGCCTTCTTTGCGCCACTGCGGTGAATAAAATCAACTCAGTTAAACTGCGTCAGGAAATTAATATCGTTTTCGAAAAACAGGCGCAGGTCATTCACGCCATAGCGCAGCATCGCGAGCCGTTCCACCCCCATGCCGAAGGCAAATCCCGTGTAGCGGTCATTGTCTATCCCGGCATGATCGAACACCTTCGGGTGGACCATCCCGCAGCCGAGTATCTCGATCCAGCCACTCTGACCACAAACCCTGCAGCCGCTGCCGGCGCACATGACGCACTGAATATCGACCTCGGCGGAGGGCTCGGTGAACGGAAAATAGGAAGGACGGAAACGCACGGCCAGATCGTCACGCTCGAAGAACAGCCGCAGGAATTCATCCAGCACCCACTTGAGATTCGCAAAACTGACCCGCTCATCAACCAGCAGACCCTCGACCTGGTGAAACATCGGCGTATGCGTCAGGTCCGAATCACAGCGGTACACACGACCGGGCGCGATGATGCGCAAGGGTGGTTTACGGTTCTTCATTACCCGTACCTGCACCGGCGAGGTATGGGTGCGCAACAGGGTATGGGCATCGAAATAGAAGGTATCGTGCATGGCGCGGGCCGGGTGGTGCACCGGGATATTCAGTGCCTCGAAATTATGGTAATCGTCCTCGATCTCCGGCCCTTCCTCGACCGTAAATCCCATGGGTGCGAACAGTCGCTCGATACGCTTCATGGTGCGCGTGACGGGATGCAGTCCACCGGGTTTCTGGCCACGTCCAGGCAAGGTGATATCGATGGCAAGTTTCGTCAGCTGGGCATCAACTGCGGATGCCTGCAGGTCATTGCGTCGTTCCTCCAGCGCCTGCTGGAGTTTCTGCTTCACCTCATTGATGGCCTGTCCGGCTGCCGGGCGTTCGCTGGCCGGCAGGCTCCCGAGTTGCTTCAGCTCCAGGGTCAGGGAACCTTTCTTCCCCAGATAGCGGACACGCACCGCATCGAGCGCCGCCTGATCCACGGCGGCGGAAATCTCCTGCAATGCGCCGGCTTCAAGTTCACCCAGCATCAACACCCGCTATCCGCTCCCGATTCCTGTTGAAAAAAACCAGCTACCGATCCGGCAACCGCAACGAAAAGGGGAAAGGCATCAACCTTTCCCCTTCAATTCCTGCCGGACTGATTGGTGTTTACACGGAAAGGATTTATACCGTCTGTCCGCTTTTGGCCCTGGCCGCCAATGCACCGAATCCTGCCCGGTCAAAAACAGCGAGATCGGCAAGCACCTTCCGGTCGATTTCTATATTTGCCTTGTTGAGGCCGTCGATCATCCGGCTATAGGACAACCCGTGTTCACGTGCAGCGGCGTTGATGCGTGCGATCCACAGGGCCCGAAACTGGCGCTTGCGCTGACGCCGGTCACGATAGGCGTATTGACCCGCCTTGATAACGGCCTGCTTGGCGACGCGATACACCTTGCGGCGCGCGCCATAGTAACCTTTTGCCTTGCCTAGTACCTTCTTGTGGCGGGCGCGGGCAGTGACACCACGTTTTACTCTGGACATTGCTTGTTACTCCCGGATGAACCTGATCAGGCGAACGGCAGCATGCGGCGCAGTGCAGCCACATCAGAAGCGTGCACCTGTGCCGGGGAACCCAGCTGGCGCTTACGCTTGCTGCTCTTTTTCGTCAGGATATGACGATGATGCGACTGACCGCGCTTGAACCCGGTTGCCGTCCTGGCGAAGCGTTTTGCCGCGCCGCGATTGGATTTTAACTTTGGCATTTCTCTGTCTTCCCGTAATGAAATCTGTATCGTATCGGCAGGTGTTCTCACCTGCGTTTCTTCGGGGCCATCACCATGACCATCATGCGTCCTTCCGACCTGGGTTCCTGCTCAACGACACCGAGTTCTTCCAGGTCAGCCTTAACTCGCTGCAGGAGTTCCAGCCCCAGTTCCTGATGCGCCATTTCCCTGCCACGAAACCGCAGGGTCACCTTGACCCTGTCGCCTTCCTCGAGAAATTCGGTCAGCTTGCGCAGCTTGATCCTGTAATCGCCGATATCCGTGCCCGGGCGAAACTTGATCTCCTTGACCTGTATCTGCTTCTGTTTCTTCTTGGCTTGCTGAAGTTTTTTGCCTTCCTCAAACCGGAATTTTCCATAATCCATGATCCGGCAAACAGGTGGCTCTCCATTGGGCGCAATTTCAACGAGATCAAGCTTGGCATCCTCAGCCAGCTGGTTCGCCTTCTCAATGGAAACTATACCAAGCTGTTCACCGTCATGATTGACCACCCGCACCTCGGGTGCAGTTATGGTCTCGTTGACGCGATGTTGCGGTTTTCTGGCAGCTATGCTCTATCCCTCCAAAACAGTACGGCCGCGGCTCGCGATCTCCACGGCAAGCCCCTCACCCAGCGTGTCCCGTCTCAGGGAGCCGAGGTCCTTGCCATCTCGCGTGCGCACGGCCACAGTACTGGTTTCAATTTCCCGATCGCCGACAACCAGCAAATAGGGTACCCGTTGAATCGTGTGCTCGCGGATTTTATAGCCGATCTTTTCATTTCTCAAGTCCGATTTGACGCGCAAGCCCTGATTTATCAAGGATTCTTCAATTTCCCTCGCATATCCGGCCTGCCGGTCGGTAATATTCAGGACCACCGCCTGTACCGGGGCCAGCCACAGGGGCAGCGCCCCGGCATAATGTTCGATCAGGATGCCGATGAATCGCTCCAGAGAACCGAGAATCGCGCGGTGCAGCATGACCGGCACCTGCTTGTTGCCGTTCTCGTCGATGTAATGAGCTCCCAGCCGACCCGGCATGGAAAAGTCCAGCTGTATGGTGCCCAGCTGCCAGATCCGGCCCAGGCAGTCCCTGAGGTTGAACTCGATCTTGGGCCCGTAGAAAGCTCCCTCACCCGGTTGCAGATCCCACGCCAGCCCCTTGTGGTCGAGCACCTCCTGCAGGGCCTGTTCGGCCTTGTCCCAGAGGACTTCCTCGCCGACCCGCTGCGGAGGACGCGTCGAGAGTTTTACGCTCACGTCCTCGAAGCCGAAATCGGCATAGACCTGGAACAGCAAATCGATAAAATCCGACACCTCACCCAGAATCTGTTCTTCGGTGCAGAATATGTGCGCATCATCCTGTACGAAACTGCGCACCCGCATCAGGCCGTGCAGGGTACCCGAGGGTTCATTGCGCAGACAGGAGCCGAACTCGGCCAGACGCAGGGGCAGGTCGCGGTAGCTCTTCAGGCCATGGTTATAGATCTGGATGTGGGCCGGACAGTTCATGGGCTTGATGGCATAGGTCCGGTTTTCCGAGTCCGTCGTGAACATGTCGGCGGCAAACTTGTCCCAATGCCCGGATTTCTCCCATAAGCTGCGGTCGAGCACCTGCGGGGTGTGCACCTCGAGGTAACCGCGGTGCTTGAGCATGCCGCGAATGTAATCCTGGATAACCAGATAGATCTGCCAGCCGTTGTCGTGCCAGAACACCATGCCGGGCGCTTCTTCCTGGGTATGGAACAGGTACATCGCCTTGCCCAGTTTGCGGTGATCACGCTTCTCGGCTTCTTCCAGACGGTGCAGATAGTCTTCCAGTTCCTTCTTGTCACGCCAGGCAGTGCCGTAGATGCGCTGCAGCATGGCATTACTGGAATCACCGCGCCAATAGGCTCCTGCCAGCTTCATCAGCTTGAAACCCTTGCCAAGCTTTCCGGTGCTCGGCAGGTGCGGCCCGCGGCACACATCGAACCACTCGCCCTGGCGGTAAACCGAAACCGGTTCGCCTTCCGGAATGGCCTTGATGATTTCCACCTTGTAGTTCTCGCCGATTCCGGCGAAGACCCGGATCGCCTCATCCCGGCTCCAGACCTCGCGCCGGATGGGAAGATCCCGCTTAACGATCGCATGCATGCGATCCTCGATCTTCTTCAGGTCTTCGGGCGTGAACGCCTCGTCCCGCGCGAAATCGTAGTAAAAGCCATCCTCGATCGCCGGACCGATCGTCACCTGGGTACCCGGATAGAGCTCCTGCACGGCCTGAGCCATGACATGGGCGGCATCATGCCTCATCAGTTCGAGCGCCTCGTCATCGCGACCGGTGATAATGGCAAGCTGCGCATCGTTTTCGATCAGGCAACTGCTGTCGACGACCGCGCCATTGAGCTTGCCGGCAAGAGTGGCCCTGGCAAGACCGGGACCGATGGATGCAGCAACATCCTGCACGGTGACGGGCATGTCGAACTCACGTCGACTGCCGTCCGGAAGTGTAATGGCGGGCATGATGCGAGGCTCCAGTGGTGACCTATACGAGGGGCCACTTGTCAAAACAAAAGAGCATCGTTAAACGATGCTCTCGGGATTGTTGGTAGGCGCGATTGGATTTGAACCAACGACCCCCACCATGTCAAGGTGGTGCTCTAACCAACTGAGCTACGCGCCTGCAAGGCTGTGAACAATACCGCCAGCAGCCTGATCTTGCAAGGGCGGCAGTCGTTTAATTGCTTTCCTGATTATCCCTGAACCTCAGCCACGGCGATCAGGACGGCACCCGGGCCAGGATCGCAAGACATGCCGTAAATACCTCCGTGCAGGCTCGCCTGCCGCATTCATGCAGGCATCACACCGTCATGCCGAGGTTTCTTTCCTCCATGCGCCGGATCTCGTCGCGCAGGCGCGCGGCCTCCTCGAATTCGAGGTTACGGGCATGTTCGTACATTTGCTGTTCCAGTTTACGGACCTCCCTGGCCAGCTTCTCCGGGCTGAGACGGCCGTACCGGGAGACCTCCTCCGCCACCCGGGCGAACTCCCGGGCGCCCGCATGTTCCTTGACCAGGGCGCCCTCCATCACGTCGGTGACCGCCTTCTCTATACCCCGTGGTGTGATTCCGTGAGACAGGTTATAGGCCTGCTGTTTTTCGCGCCGGCGATCGGTCTCGTCGATGGCGCGTCGCATCGACCCGGTAATCCGGTCCGCGTAGAGGATAGCCTTGCCGCGCAGGTTGCGGGCCGCACGCCCCATGGTCTGTATCAGGGAGCGATCGGAACGCAGGAATCCCTCCTTGTCGGCATCCAGGATGGCGACCAGGGACACTTCCGGCATATCCAGGCCTTCGCGCAGCAGGTTGATGCCGACCAGCACATCGAATTTTCCCAGGCGCAGGTCGCGGATGATTTCCATCCGCTCCACGGTATCGATGTCGGAGTGCAGATAGCGCACCTGCACGCCGTGCTCAGCCAGATACTCGGTCAGATCCTCGGCCATGCGTTTCGTCAGGGTCGTTACCAGCACGCGGTCGCCCTGCACCACCCGCAGCCGGATCTCCGAGAGCAGGTCATCAACCTGGGTCGCGGCCGGTCGCACCTCGATTTCCGGATCGACCAGCCCCGTCGGTCGCACCAGCAGTTCCACTACGGCCTCGGCGTGTTCGACCTCGTAGGGCCCGGGCGTGGCCGAGGTGAACAGGGTCTGGGGCGCCAGGCGCTCGAACTCATCAAAGCGCAGTGGCCGGTTATCCAGCGCCGAGGGCAGGCGGAACCCGTAATCCACCAGGTTCTCCTTGCGCGAGCGGTCGCCCCGGTACATCCCGCCCAGTTGGGGGATGGTGACGTGGGATTCATCTATGACCAGCAGCGCGTTGGCGGGCAGGTAATCAAACAGCGTCGGTGGTGGCTCGCCGGGCTGGCGGCCCGAGAGATAGCGAGAGTAATTCTCGATCCCCGAGCAGTAACCCAGTTCCGCCATCATTTCAATATCGAACAGGGTACGCTGCTCCAGACGCTGCGCCTCCACCAGTTTGCTCGCCTGATGCAGTTCTTCAAGGCGCAGTTTCAGATCCACCTTGATCTGATCGACGGCATTCAGGACGATATCGCGCGGCGTGGCGTAGTGGGTCCTGGGATAGATGGTCAGTCGCGGCACCCGCCGCAGCACCGTGCCGGTCAGCGGATCAAACCAGGCAAGGGAATCGATCTGATCGTCAAACAGCTCCACGCGCACGGCCTCACCCTCCGACTCCGCCGGAAAGATATCGATAATCTCCCCCCGGACGCGGTAGGTTGCCCGGTGCAGTTCCACCTCATTGCGCGTGTACTGCAATTCGGCCAGGCGCCGCAGGATGACACGCTGGTCCGCCGCTTCCCCGCGCACCAGATGCAGCACCATGCTCAGATAGGCACGCGGATCACCGAGACCGTAGATGGAAGACACGCTGGCGACGATGATCGTATCGGCCCGCTCCAGAAGCGCTTTGGTCGCCGACAGTCGCATCTGCTCGATATGCTCGTTGATCGAGGCATCCTTCTCGATATAGGTGTCCGAGGCCGGTACATAGGCCTCGGGCTGGTAGTAATCGTAATAGGAGACGAAGTATTCAACCGCATTGTGCGGAAACAGACCGCGCATTTCCCCGTAGAGCTGGGCGGCCAGCGTCTTGTTGGGCGCCAGTATGATGGTCGGCCGCTGTACCGCCTGAATGACATTGGCGATGGTGAAGGTCTTGCCCGAACCGGTCACACCCAGCAGGGTCTGGTGAGCCAGACCGTCAGTCAGCCCCTCGACGAGGGCCACAATGGCCTCCGGCTGGTCGCCGGACGGTCGCATCGACGACGTCAGTTGGAATTCCCCGGTCACGGCCTATTATGCAAACAGTTGAGATTAAGTATGATTGGCGCTGGTGCCATTACCAGAAGACAGGATAGCAACTTTGGACAAGATCAGGCTCGCTAACCGGATACAACGCATCAAGCCCTCCCCCACTCTGGCAATAACGGCGCATGTTGCCGAACTGCGCGCGTCCGGCAAGGACATCATCGGGCTCGGAGCCGGCGAACCGGATTTCAACACACCCGAACATATCCGGGCCGCCGCCATAGAGGCGATCAACGCCGGGTTCACGCGCTATACCGCCGTTGACGGGACCGCAGAACTCAAGCAGGCGATTATAGCGAAATTCAGCCGTGACAACGGCCTGGCATACCGGCCGGACCAGATCCTCGTCTCCTGCGGCGGCAAGCAGAGTTTCTTCAACCTGGCCCAGGCGCTGCTCAACTCCGGCGACGAGGTCATCATCCCGGCCCCCTACTGGGTTTCCTACCCGGACATGGTCCGGCTGGCGGACGGGGAGCCCGTTATCATCCGGGCGGGGGTCGAAACGGGATTCAAGATCACCCCGGAACAACTTGAGGCGGCGATTACCCCCAGGACCCGTCTGTTCGTCATCAACAGTCCATCCAACCCGACCGGCGTTGCCTATTCAAGATCGGAGCTCAAGGCGCTGGGCGATGAACTGAAACGCCACCCGCAGCTGCTGATCGCCACCGATGACATGTACGAGCACATCCTGTGGAGCGAGGAGCCGTTCTGCAACATCCTCAACCCCTGCCCGGATCTCTACGAGCGCACGATTGTGCTGAACGGAGTATCGAAGGTCTATGCGATGACCGGCTGGCGCATTGGCTACGCCGGCGGCCCGACCGAGCTGATCAAGGCCATGAAGAAAGTCCAGTCTCAAAGCACGTCGAACCCGACATCGATATCACAGGTAGCCGCGCAGGCCGCCCTGGATGGCGACCAGTCGTGTATTCAACCCATGCTGAAAGCTTTCAGGCAACGCCACGATTTTGTGGTAGCGGCGCTGAACAGGATCCCCGGCGTCGTCTGCCTGCCGGCGGATGGCACCTTCTACTGTTTCCCGCATTTTCAGGCGGTCATCGACCGTCTGGACGGCGTTGCTGACGACGTCGAACTCGCCGAATACCTGCTCGAAAAGACGGGGGTGGCGCTGGTACCCGGTACCGCTTTTGGTGCGCCGGGTTATCTGCGGCTCTCCTTCGCCACCGGCATGGAAACATTGCAGGCAGCGCTGGATCGCTTGACGAAAGCATTGACAGACTGATCCGTTATTCCTACATCGCTTGTCCGGCCCGCCTGACATAGCCTCACGCCCGAGCGCGTATAATCGGATCGCAACGGTGCGGTTTCCCGCAACACGCAAGATATTTTCCATGGATGGAGGATGTCTGGATGACTCAGTCTCAAACCGGTCATGGAGACATGGCCCGTCTACCCGTACGCAGTCCGGGGCTGACCCTGCCTGAACTCCTGATCAGCCTGTCAGTGACATCGATCATGGTGCTCGCGGCGCAGAACTTCCTGGCCCCGTTGATACATTCCAGCCGGATGTCCGGCGAGGTCAACCGGTTTGTGGCGGCATTGCAGCTGGCACGCAGTGAAGCGGTCAAGCAGGGACGTCCGCTGGTACTTTGCCCGCAAACGCAACAGCACCTCTGCGGACGCGGTGCGGACTGGAAAAACGGCTGGTTGCTGTTTGCCAGCGACAACCGTGAACGGGAAGGGGATGAACCATTGATTCTTGCGGCGCCACCGCTGGCCGGATTCATCAAAATGCACTCGGGAAACCACCGCAAGCGTATTGTTTACCAGCCGGACGGCAGCAGCGGCGGAACAAACAGCTCGTTCACCTTCTGCGACAAACGGGGACTCGCCAAACCACGGGTTATCTGCCTGTCTAACAGCGGCAGACCCCGCACAACGTATACCCGTTGTGACGGCAAGCCGATAAGCTGTTGATTATGACTGGTCATAGCGGGCAGGTTTCACATTGACCGCCAACCTCCCCATCCAGTATGATTTGGCGCCTGTTGTTCCCCGGTAGCTCAGTCGGTAGAGCGGGTGACTGTTAATCACTAGGTCGGCGGTTCGAGCCCGTCCCGGGGAGCCAATTAAAACAACTACTTGAAACACCTCCCCGCTCTACCGACTTCATCAAGATTAACTCTTTGTCACTTTCATTGTCACTTTCGTCCGCACCTGCCTGAACAATAAATCTCTGACTCAAAAGTCAGTGCTTTTCCATGATCGCCGCGCCAGCCCAATGATCTGTGCCGAACTTATGCGTGTTCTTGTGGTCTTTGATCTCGTAGACCAGCGGCGCGCTCATCTCCCCAGCCTACCCCTAGGCACAATGCGTCGCTGATAATGTACCGCCTTGTGGTCATCCCCCCACCTGGCGGCTTTGTTTGGTCGCAGACCGTTGGAATCGTGCCTAGTCTTCGGGTTATTTTCAATGCAGCCTTTTCCTACACCCCTAGCCGATAGCTTCCTACAGACCCGCCAGGCCGCTCCAGGCTATGCCCTGTGCGGAAGGTTGGGTAGACGCATCCTGCTACGCGGTGATGGGATTGATCGTTACTCCGTCTCGCCGAGTAACGTCTCACTTTCGGCCGTTGTTGCCATTCCCTGGACACAGAAAACCATGCTGATGGGTAGTTCCTGGTTGACGACTATTCCCTCCAACAACATGACTCTCAAAATCGACTGGATCTGTTCGTCAGACTTAACACCCTCCAACTTGTAAGAATCTGTGCCTTCGTATCGTCTATCAATAAAAGGACCAAAGGTAAACTTGGCGTATCCTCACGCTCATGCCGGCAAAAGGTTTCCTACTAAAGGTGAATTCTTATCTGCCCGCCGCACGAGAGACGGCGCTGGCCTACATCGAACGTCTGTCATCCCTGGGTGCTTACCGTTACAACTGGTCTCGCGGTGAAAGCCATCGTCTCGGCGTCACCACCTGGCTCGATGCCGCCGCGATCCGCGAGTTCATCATTGATCTTCCGGCATCAGCCGAATAAGGGAGATCTACGCCAGGCTGGAGGTTGACGGAAGCGGATCGGCCTGAGGCGCGTCGGGAGGCGGTCTGCGCGGCGTCGCATGCAGGTAGCGCGAGCAGGCAGTCGGGTGCCGAGGGGGGGGACAAGAAGGGGCTCGGGACATTGCGCAAGTCGGCGCCTGTACTCAGCATAAACCACCTCTTAGGCGGCCGGCGGTCTCTTCTCATCGGCCACCACCCTCGGCATCTGTGTAGGGATGTCCCCAGAACACACCGCCGGCCGCGCGCAGGGCACGTATCGCTTGGGTCACCGGTTCCTTCGACTTGCTGATCGCGCAGTTTTCAGACAGCTCGAGATGACGGCATCCACTAACACAAGACCCGACTCAGCGCACCTGTTCCGCGCGTTCGCAAATCGCACGGGTGAGCCCGCTGAAGATGAACAGATGGGCCGGCACCATGGAGTACCAGTACAGCAGACCTGCCGCGCCGGCCGGATGCCAGTAGGCCGTAGCGGTCAGTTCGGTGCCGCCGTGCGGACGCGGGGTGAGCTCGAACTCGAGCACGCCGGCGCCCGGCGCCTTCATGCCGAAGGCCAGCGTCAAGCGGCGTTCGGGCTCGACACCCACCACGCGCCAGGAATCCACGGTATCACCCACGCGCAGCTCGCTTGGGTGGCGCCGACCGAGCTGCATGCCCCGCCCGCCCACCAGCGCATCCAGCAGTTCACGCACACGCCAGAGAACATTCATGTAGTAGTAGCGGTTCTCGCCGCCGATCGCAGCGACCACCTTCCACACCGCCGCGGGCGATGCCGCGGTGCTCGCCCGACCACTCGCGCGCTTGGCGTAGTAGGCATAGTCGATCCGATAATTGCGAAACATGAACGCTCCTTCGGTCCAGCGTGCCGCGACGCGACTGTGGCGTTCGGCGACGAACGCGGCCTGCACCGATGCACGAAAGTCGAGCAGCCGTTGCGGCACGAGACGCCGCAACTGCGCATCGTTGGCGGTGAAGTCATGCTTGAGCCCCTCGATCAAGGCACGCGCAATGTTGGTCGGCACCGCGGTGACCAGCCGCAACCAATACGAGGACAGCTTCGGTGACAACACCGGCACGGGAATGATGGTCGGCGAACGCCGTCCGGCGACCTCCGCCAGAATGCGCATCATATCGGCGTAGGTCAACGACTCGGGGCCGGCGGCATCGTAAATCTTACCGACGCTATCCGCCAGCGTCGGCAGGCGCAGCAAGTACTTGAGCAGGTTGTCGAGCGCGATCGGCGGGGAACGCTTGTGCACCCAGCTCGGCGTCACCATCACGGGCAGGTGAAAAACCAGGTCGCGCATCACCTCGAAAGCGGCCGAGCCAGGCCCGACGATGATCCCGGCACGCATCTCCGTGACCGGGACCCGACCCTGGCGCAGTACCTCGCCGGTGTCGCGCCGCGAGAGGATGTGCGCAGTATCGGCCTCTGACGGTACCAGCCCGCCCAGATAGACAATGCGCTCGACGGCGGCCTGCTCGGCCGCGGCGGCGAAGTTGCGCGCGGCCTCGAGATCGAGCCGTCCGAATTCGCGGCCGGCGGCCATCGAATGCACCAGATAGTAGGCCACCGAAACGCCGCGCAAGGCCTCGACCAGCGTATCGGGCTCGAGCGCATCGGCCTCGACCAGTTCGACGTTCTCCCAGGCACGGGCCCGCAACACGTCCAGCTGGCGCGAGGCCGCACGGACCGGCAGACCCGCGGCGCACAGATACGGCACCAGATTGCTGCCGATGTAGCCGCTGGCGCCGAACACCAGCCGAATGCCCTCGGTGGCCGCGGGCCCGGCACCCGTTTTGTCGGTCGGGCCGCTTACTTCTTTCCCTCCCGCTTTTCCTTGAGATTTGGCGAACGGATTGTGGGTCGCGGGCTTGGGTTTGCGCGGCTTGAGCACTCCGAAGGCCGCGTTCTCACCGGTCACGAGCGCGGAATACTTCTCGTGCTCGCCGACTTGACAGTAAAGACACAGGTTCTGCGAATTGCTGCTGTAGGGCGGACTGTTGTCGTGGTTGTGACCCTTGTGGTGCACGGTCAACTCATGCAGATTCTCGCGAGTGAATTCGCGACCGCAGCGCGCACGCATCCACGGGTAAAGACGCATCGACTGCTCGCGGTAGCCGCGCATGCGTTCCTCGGCGCTCTTGCGTGCCCCGGCCACGACCCGATCGAGCCGCTGGCTTACCATGCGCCCGGCCTTGGGCTGGTTCGGACCGTACCGCTTCATTGGCGCGCGGTCCACGTCACGTATCGACTTTCCGCTCCGCGGCATCGGTACGACCCGCGCGGGGCGGAAAGGCCTGTATCCGAGCCAGCAGTGTGGTGCGATCGGCTTTCCAGCGCTGTACCGTTGCGGTGCTCACGATCATCCAGACCCAGCTGGCCAGATAGACACCGGCCTGGGACCCGAGCCCTACCATGGCGACCCAGAGGCGGGCGACCCGTCCCGGCGTTAAACAGAAATTTCGCGAAATTGGGATCGATCTGCACCAACCTGAACTCGAACAGCTCCCGGAACAGCAGCTCCAGCAGCAGGCCCACGGCGCGATCCCGCGTCGCCTGAGAGGCCGAGGCGAGGGACTCTATGGGCTCGCCTTTGACAAAGTCCATAGCCAGGATGTCGCTGCGCGTGTAGAACTCGTCGACCCCCGGCACCGGGGGTCATCCGCGAGTAGAGCCGCGAAGCGCTTCAGATGACGTAATTGTACCGCATTTGTCAAGTATTAACCCAGACTTCGGCCGGGTGGAACTCGAACAGCTCCAACCAATAGCAGCGAGGCCCCGTTGAAGTTATTCATTGCAGGCGGCTCGGGCGGCATCGGCGGCGCCCTGGTAGCCCGGCTTGCCCGAAGGTGGACGTCGAGCAGATCATCGCCACCGATCTTAAGGCGATCTGCTGAGGCGCGCTGTCAGACCCTGGACCTCACCGACGAGTCCGCCATCCAGGACTGGGCCGCGCAGATCGACGAGATCGACTGGCTGGTCAATTCGGCGGGGATGTTCCACACCCCGGTGAAAGATCTGGAGAAGACCATTCGTCACATTGAACCAGCGTTCCTGCTACAGAACAGGAGCGTGAATGCCCTGCCCGAGCGACCGTGGGGTCCGCGTCACCAGCGCAGGACCGGCCGCAACCGTTTGTGTTGCCATCTGGCTGGTGGCTGTATGAGTTTTCCGGCCTTTAACTCACCGTGCCGACGCACCGGGAATAGAAACTGTCCTGATATCCGGTGAAATCCTTCCCCATTTCCTGCTAGGGTTTCCCTG
>JBAVKA010000004.1:0-1514 GCA_049688075.1 Gammaproteobacteria bacterium | reverse complement strand
GTGACTTGACGATCGCGGACGAGATACCACAGCGAAGGGCCGGGTAATGTCCATTGATTTTCGGCGAAGAGACGTCTACACCTTCCATTACATGTCTTCCTGAGTGGCACTGCCGCCAGGGCAGAGTGCGCCGGATTCCCGGCAGTAAGGTGTGCCACTCGTACCAGGGCGGCACCTTCCGGTTCATCCCAACAGGGCAATGGAGAACACGCCATGAGTACCATCACCACCAAAGACGGCACGCAGATCTACTACAATGACTGGGGTAAAGGACAGCCGGTCGTTTTCAGCCACGGCTGGCCGCTCAGCGCCGACGCTTTCGAGGACCAGATGTTTTTTCTCGCCTCGCAGGGCTATCGCTGCATCGCCCATGACCGCCGCGGCCACGGCCGTTCGAGCCAGCCCTGGCACGGCAACGACCTGGATACCTACGCCGATGACCTCGCGGAACTGGTCGAAGCGCTCGACCTGAAACAGGCGATCCATGTCGGGCACTCCACGGGTGGCGGTGAAGTGGTCCGCTATATCGGGCGCCACGGCACCCGGCGCGTCGCCAGGGCGGTACTGATCGGTGCGATCCCTCCGCTGATGGTGAAGACACCCGCCAATCCGGACGGCCTGCCGATCGAGGTGTTCGACCAATTGCGCGCCAGTGTCCAGTCGGATCGCTCGCAGTTGTGGAAGGATCTCAGCCTGCCATTTTACGGCTACAACCGCCCGGGGGCGAAGGTCTCTGAAGGCGTGCGCGAGTCGTTCTGGCAGCAGGGAATGATGTGCGGTTTACCGGGCGCCTACTTTTGCATCAAGGCCTTCTCCGAGACAGACCTCACCGAGGACCTGAAAAAGATCGACGTGCCCACCTTGATTCTGCACGGCGATGATGACCAGATCGTGCCGATCGCGGACTCGGCGCTGCTATCGGCCAAGATCATCAAAAACTCGACGCTCAAGGTCTTCACGGGTGCCCCGCACGGCATGTGCACGACCCTGAAGGACCAGGTCAACGCGGAGCTGCTCGCATTCTTCAGGCGCGCAGATCAGGCCGCCGCGTGAGCGGCGGATTGGCCAGGCGTGACGTTATCCACGTCGCCCATTCCTTCTATGTGTCCAGCACCAGTCTCTGGCGAGCATCGCGATGGCGCGGCGTTTCTGTACAGCCATGTTTCCACGTGACCTGCATGCCCGGGGAACAGGAAACCATGTCAAAGCCGGACGGTTTGATCAAGCAAGCTTCTCCCCTGCATCGAGAGATAATGTCGGATGCGGGAAGCGTGCTGATTGCAGAGATCGACGAACGCATGGCGGCTCCAGGGGAAAACCTCCGCGAGTTAGTCGAGCAAGCCGCTGCAGAACACGAGAAGGACCTCGTTCTGCTCCCGGCGTCTCGTTGATCGCCGCAGGCCTCGAAGGGCGGGCATCACGCGACGTTTGATACGCAGTCGTGACGACTGCCGAATGGAGAAAGCAATGAAAGACTATCGAAAGACGCCTGATGCAATCACAAAGCTCTCTCC
>JBAVKA010000003.1:0-5078 GCA_049688075.1 Gammaproteobacteria bacterium | reverse complement strand
CTGGTGGCCTCATCGAGCAGCAGCACGGCCGGGTCGCGCAGAATGGCGCGGGCGATGGCGATGCGCTGGCGTTGTCCACCGGAGAGGCGCACGCCGCGTTCTCCGAGGAAGGTATTGAATCCCTGCGGTAACTGGTCGAGAAATTCAGCCGCGTGCGCGGCTTCGGCGGCGTGCCGAACGTCGGCATCGGTCACCGCGTGAAATCCGTAGCGGATGTTCTCCCGGGCATCGGCGCCGAAGATGACCGGGTCCTGTGGCACCAGCGCCATGCGCTGACGCAGCTGTTGCGGATCGGCCTCGCGGATATCGACACCATCGAACCGAATCACCCCGGACTCAGGATCGTAGAAGCGCAACAGCAGTTGCAGCACGGTTGACTTGCCGGCGCCCGACGGACCGACCAGCGCCACCTTCTGGCCGGGTTGCAATGTCAGTGACAGTTCGCTGAGCGCGGGACTGTCGGGCCGCGACGGGTAATGGAAGGTGACATTGAGTAGCTGCACCTCGCCACGCGGCGGTTCGGGCAGGGCAACGGGCGCGGCCGGCGCGGTGATGGCAGATTCGGTGTTGAGCAGTTCCAGCAGCCGTTCGGTGGCGCCGGCGGCTCGCAGCAGGTCACCGGCCACCTCGCTCAGCGCACCCACCGAACCGGCGACCAGCAAGGCATAAAACACAAAGGCCGAAAGTTGCCCGCCGCTGAGGCGCCCGGCCAGAACATCATGACCGCCCACCCACAAGACGATACTGACAGCGACAAACGTGAACAGCATCACCGTGGCAGTCAGCAGCGCACTGACCCGGGTGCGCCGGATGGCGGCGCCGAATGCGGCTTCCACCTGCTCGCCGTAACGCCGCCGGTCGATGCGCTCATGACAGAACGCCTGCACGGTGCGGATGCCGTACAACACCTCATCCACGAAGGCGCCGATATCGGCAATCCGGTCCTGGCTGCTGCGTGACAGGCGGCGCACCCGGTGCCCGAGCAGCCACAGCGGTATCACCGTCACGGGAACGCCGAGCAGGACCAGCAACGCCAGCTTGCTGCTGGTGACGGTCAGCATGACCAGTCCGCCGCTGATCAGCAGCACGTTGCGCACGGCGATCGCCAGCGTCGAACCGACTACCACCTGCAGCAGCGAGGTGTCCACGGTCAGACGCGAGATGACTTCGCCGGTGCGCGTCACTTCGAAAAACGCCGGCTCCAGCGCGAGCACCCGGGCGAACACCGCCTTGCGGATATCGGCCACCACCCGTTCACCGATCCAGGTGACCAGGTAGACGCGGGCCGCCACCGAGGCCGACATCACCGTGACTACGATCAGGAACAGCAGCAGCGCCTGGTTCAGCGCCGCACCCGAGCCGCTGCTCAGACCGTGATCGACAACCCGCTGCAGGACCACGCCGAAACCGAGCACGGCGCCCGCTGCGATCAGCAACGCGACGACTGCACCCAGTACCGCACTGCGGTAGGGTCGCAGAAAGGTGAACAGCTGCTTCAGCACGCGAAGATCACGGCTGGGTGGACGCTGTTCGGTCAGGGTGTTTTGTTTGTGTCTTGGCATGTCGCCGGGTTTCAGGTGCGGGCGCGCCGAAGTGTGCGCCGGGTGGGAATAAGGATGCATCCTATTTTAACAGCCCTGATGGTTGCAGGCGTGTCATCATGCCAATACGCAGAATGTCTCCGTTTCCGCGCTTATGACTGCAGCAGCAAATCCTCTTCAATCCGATGCCAGACGCCGGCGGCATTGATCAGCGAGCTGGCGGTGAGTGCCGGCACGCCATAGACCTCGGTGCTGACGCCATAGTCCGTGTTGAGTTTTTCCAGCAACAGGTCGAAATCCCCGTCACCGGAGAGTAGTACGACGGTATCAACCGCTCTTGCGATCTCCAGGGCATCGATGGTGATGCCAACGTCCCAGTCTCCCTTGGCGGAACCGTCGCTGCGCTGAATCCAGGGCTTGAGTTTTACCGTGAAACCAATGTGTTTCAGGGCATTCTGGAACTGGAGCTGCCTGTTGTCGCCGCGGTGTATGGCATAGGCGGTCGCGGAAACGATGTCTCCTTCAGCGCTTATCCGTTGCCACAGTGTGCGGTAGTCGAACTGGCGGCCATAGGCCTGGCGGGTGGTGTAGTAGATGTTCTGGACATCGGCAAGTATGGCGATTCGTTTCGACATGCGGCAAAGATAGCACGTCCCGGCGAACACACGCCGTGCCGGGCATGAAGATCATCCCGTAAAAACCGGGCCGGTGCCGCGCCGTGCGAGGTGTTTCGTGCCGGAAACAACGGTACACTAGCCAGCCCTGTCCCGGCAGTCGTGGAGAAGCCTTGTGTCACCCGCCGAAGAAACAAACAGCGAAGAACCCCGGCACTCGGCTCTGGTGGCTGCGCATATCGTCTATGGTCTGCACACGGTTGCCATCGTGCTCGGTATTACCGGGTCCGCAACCGTGATCGGCGGCTTCGTCGGGAGTGTGCCATCGATCATCGCCGTCATTATCAACTACCTGAAACGCGGTGGTGCGCGCGGCAGCTGGGCGGCATCGCACTATCGCTGGCAGATCCGCACGTTCTGGTTTGCGCTGCTGTGGCTGCTCATCGCCGTGCTGCTGGTTGTGTCCGTGGTCGGCTCCCCGTTTGGACTGGGCCTGCTGATGGCCCTGACCCTCTGGCTGATTTACCGCATTGCCCGCGGCTGGTTGCGGCTGCTCGACAAGCAGCCAATGTACGTTTGAAATCCGGCAGGCCGATTGCAGTAGCGACCGATACCCGCCTTGTCATATCCCGGAGCAAGTCGTTTATGACCCCCTGGATCCTGCTCGACAGCGCTCCCGTGCCCGGCAACGGCGGGGAGCTGCGCCTCTACCGGCGGGGCGATGAATTTTCGATCAAGCTCTCGGGTCGTGGCGAGCTGATGAACAGCCGTGTGCATGGTTCCGAGGACGCACTGGCGGAGCAAACCTGCGCCAGGCTGGCGGAGGGCGGCGAGCCGCGACTGCTGATCGGCGGGCTGGGCATGGGGTTTACCCTGGCCGCCGCACTCCGGCGCCTCGGTGCGCAGGGGCAGGTGGAGGTTGCCGAGCTGGTGCCGGCCGTCGTGGCGTGGAACCGGGGGGCACTCGGGGAGCCAGCCGGCCATCCGCTCCGGGATCCGCGGGTGACGGTGCGTGCGGGGGATGTCGCCCGCGTGCTGAGGGCCGGGCAGCCGGTGTACGATGCGATCCTGCTGGACGTGGATAACGGTCCCGAGGGGCTTACACGCAAGCAGAACGACTGGCTCTATGGCATGGACGGCCTGAACGCGGCCTGCGCGTCGCTGCGGCCTCGCGGTGTGCTGGCGGTCTGGTCGGCCGGTCCGGATCAGGACTTTCTGCAACGGCTGCGGAAGACGGGGTTCGAGGTGGATGAGGTGCGTGTTCGTACGCATGGCTCGAAGGGGGCGCGGTACGTCATCTGGTTTGCCCGGCGCGGATAAAAGGGGACAGACCCCTTTTTCTTCCTGATGAGCAGTATTATCGTGCCCGGTACCAGAAAAAGGGGTCTGTCCTCTTTTATCGAAGGTGAACCCTATGGCGAATTCATTTGGTGATCAGTTTCTCAAGGCGGGTCTGGTGAACAAGACCCGGCTCAACGAGGCGAAGAAGTCGAAGAGCAAGCAGGAGAAACTCAGGCACAAGCAGAAGATCGAGGTGGTCGATGAGGCCGCGGAGGCTGCCCGCCAGACGGCGGCGGAGAAGGCGGCCCGCGATCGCGAACTCAATCGCCGGCAGAAGGAGGATCTCGAACGCAGGGCGGTTCAGGCGCAGATCCGCCAGTTGATCGAAATGAATCGCCTGCCGCGTGACGAAGGCGAGGTGGGTTATAACTTTCAGGATGGTGCGGCAGTCAGGAAGATCTTTGTTAGTGAAGAAATCCGCGACAAGCTGGCGCGCGGCCTGCTCGCCATCGTCAGGTTCGATGACGGGTACGAGGTGATTCCGTCGATCGTGGCGAAGAAGATCATGCAACGCGACGCAACCTGCATCGTCAGCCAGTCATCGAACCGGCAGGAGAGCGGGGAAGACGATCCCTACGCCGACTACAAGGTTCCCGATGACTTGATGTGGTAATCACGGGAATGCCGGGCAGTATCCGTGGGGGTAGCCCGGATTATCGTCGCGACTGGGCGTAGCGAACCAGGGGACCGATGCTGAGTCCCTGCACCACAATCGAGAAGGCGACCACGACATAGGTGACGGTCACGAGCGCATCGCGCACCTCGCCTGCCGGGAGCGACAGGGCCAGGGCGACGGAAATCCCGCCGCGCAGGCCTCCCCAGGTAAGAACCGTGACGACCATGGGGCTGAAGCTGCGGTAAGGCCGCATGAGACTGATTGGAATGCCCACCGACACCAGTCGGGCGAACAGCGCGATCGGGATTGCCAGGACGCCGGCATACAGGTATTCCTCCCGGTAGGCCAGCAGCAGGACCTCCATGCCGATCAACACAAACAGCACCGCGTTGAGGATTTCGTCGATCAACTCCCAGAAGGTGTCCAGATGCTCGCGCGTCCGGCCAGACATGGCGAACGAACGCCCGTGGTTGCCGATGAGCAGGCCGGCGACCACGATCGCAATGGGAGCGGACAGGTGCAGGACCTCGCCGAGTGCGTAGCCGCCCGTGGTCAACGCCAGTGTGATCAGTACTTCCACTGAGTATTCATCCACCTGCTTCAGCATCCAGTAGGCGAGTGCGCCGATGGCGAGGCCGTAGACGACGCCGCCGACGGCTTCCTGCAGGAACAGCCAGATAATGGATCCGGCGGAGACGTCGTGGCCACCGGTGGCAATGCTGAGCAGCACCAGGAACACCACGACGGCGACGCCGTCGTTGAACAGGGACTCGCCGGTTATCTTGGTCTCGAGGCTTTTCGTGGCGCCCGCACTCTTGAGGATTCCGAGGACGGCAATCGGGTCGGTCGGCGAGATCAGGGCGCCGAACAGCAGGCAGTAGATGAAGGGGATATTCATGCCCAGTAACCCGAACCACCAGTACGACAGGTAACCGATGATAAAGGTTGCGCCCAGGACGCTGGCCG
>JBAVKA010000002.1:0-7767 GCA_049688075.1 Gammaproteobacteria bacterium | reverse complement strand
ATCGACGGAGGAGTTTGGCACCTCGATGTCGGCTCATCACATCCTGGGGCTGTAGCCGGTCCCAAGGGTATGGCTGTTCGCCATTTAAAGTGGTACGCGAGCTGGGTTTAGAACGTCGTGAGACAGTTCGGTCCCTATCTGCCGTGGGCGCTTGAGACTTGAGGGGAGCTGCTCCTAGTACGAGAGGACCGGAGTGGACGTACCTCTGGTGTTCCGGTTGTCACGCCAGTGGCATTGCCGGGTAGCTATGTACGGAAGGGATAACCGCTGAAAGCATCTAAGCGGGAAGCCCACCCCAAGATGAGGTCTCACTGGACCCTCGAGGTCCCTGAAGGGCCGTCGAAGACTACGACGTTGATAGGCTGGGTGTGGAAGCGCAGTAATGTGTGAAGCTAACCAGTACTAATTGCCCGTGAGGCTTGACCATATAACACCCAAGCAGTTGGTGTTTTGGTTGACGAAAGCGACATACCATACCTTATGCAACTAACCGATTTAGGAAGAGGAAATAGGGGACAGACCCCGATTTTCCGTGAAGTAGGATGACGGTGTCCCGATTGAATTTCTGAAAATCGGGGTCTGTCCCTATTTCCTTCCAAACAGTTTGCCTGGCGGCCTTAGCGAGTGGGAACCACCCGATCCCATCCCGAACTCGGAAGTGAAACTGCTCAGCGCCGATGATAGTGTGGGGCTTCCCCATGTGAAAGTAGGTCACTGCCAGGCTTTTAATCGTAAACCCCGGTATCGCTGATGCCGGGGTTTTTTTATATCCCCTAAGTCTGGTTGTCTGCAGTTGGGAACGTCGCGAGTGACTTGACTGTGTTGATTTATTACGCATTTCCGGTATTTTGTGTATATCGCGATTCCGGCATCCCTGATGCAGGGCTGTACCGTATCGGTGATACGACAGAGGCATGACGCATGATGATAAACCGGAGAAAATGACTACAGGAGATTAGCAGTGCCGACTTATGATTATCGCTGTGAATTCAACGGGCAGGTTATCGAAGTGAAACATCGGATGAGCGAGCGTGCGTCGACATGGGGAGAGTTATGCGCGATTGCGGGAATTGAGTCGGGCAGCACGCCACTGGACAGTCGGGTCGAAAAACTGATTACCGGGGGGCAAGTGGTGCGCAGCAGTAGTCTGGGTGAGAACCCTTCGCCGCCATGTGCCAGCGGGCCCTGTTGTGGCGGCGGCATGTGTGGTATTGGTTAGATACAAGCCGGTATTAAACGGCACTAAATCACGACCTAAGCATATCCAGACTTTCCCTGGCGACAGCTTTGACGTCTCCATCGGCATCATCCACCAGGCGTTCCAGATAGATCATTGCCTTGGCGCTTCCAGTCAGGCCAAGATAATGCGCCGCATCCCCGCGAATTCGAGGATCATCGTGTCGGGAGAGTTCACCGAGTCTGTCAACGATTTCCTGCAGCAGTTCGCTGCCTGCCAGGTTTTCAATGATGGCGCTGATACCGATGCGGGTGTTGAGTTGCGTTTCGGGATCCGAGAACAACGCCAGCAAAGCATTGATTACATGCGGGTTTTTCTGTACCAGCTTGATTGCGCGATCAATTTTTCCTGTGGAGAGAAGTTCATCCAGATACGAGGCGTACCCTGTCTCTGTGCCGGCGGCCTCAGCCCAGGTCCGAAGTTCTTTTTCGGATCGCAACCCTTCCAGTTCAAATGGTCCGATACGCACCCAGGGAACCGATCGCACTCCCAGGGCACGAGCGATATCCGGGTGCTGTTCTATGTTCACCGCCTCAAGTTTGCCAACCGCACCGGACTTGACGAGTTCGCTGAGACCCTTGAGAACGGCCGGACAATACGGACAATGGGTTCCGAGCAGCATCAGTGCATCTGGCCTGGATTGTGGCGCGGCGGTACTCACAGGACGTAATTCTCATCATGGGCAGGCGCTATATTGACTCATGATAGGCCGGAAAACAGGGAGTAACAATGCTCCCGTGCGGTCGTACTGATATCAAGAGGCCAGATCATTCTTCTCGTGGAGGTATACCCTAGTGCAGAAAACAGAACTTCTATGCATCGGGTTTCATATAAGGAGCTGATATGTACGGAATGGGGAAAAAACCAGAATGCCCTGGCCGGGTGAGTCGCTACCGGGGCGTACTGTAAAAATGCCGGTGCCGGCACAACATCATGTCAACGGTCACCCCATTGAGCCTCCCTATCTGGAAGGGATGGAGACTGCATTATTCTGCCTGGGGTGTTTCTGGGCGCGGAGCGCAAATTCAGGGAAATTCACGGCGTTTATTCGACATCTGTCGACTATGCCGGTGGCTACACGCCCAACCCGGGTTCCCAGGAGGTCTGTTCGGGGATGACCGGACACAATGAAATTGTGCAAGTGGTTTATGACCCGGCAATTGTCACCTATGACCAATTGCTCAAGGTCTTCTGGGAAGCGCATGATCCGACTCAGGGCATGAGACAGGGTAACGACGTCGGCACCCAGTATCGGCCGGGAATTTATACCTTCAATAGTGTGCAGAGAACCGCCGCTCTGGAATCACGTGATAATTACCAGCGAAGACTGTCGGAGCATGGTCATGGGACTATTACTACCGAGATACTCGATGCTCCCGGGTTCTAATATGCCGAGGAGTATCACCAGCAGTACCTTGCGAAAAATCCGCGCGGCTACTGTGGACTCGGTGGAACCGGCGTGACCGTTGAATAGGGCATGAACTATCCCGTGGTTGTTCCGGTTTCCTCAAAACTGCACGGGTGAGATTTCGGTATTGAATCACCCGACTTCGCGGGTGGACAAGTGCGAAGATGTGATTGTTGTCAGATATGGCGTTCTCTAGATACCGCTGATCCGAATTGCAACCGGCGGCTATGTACGCCTGGTGTATTGCCGGATATTGCGGCAGTGAGCCCGGGTGAAGTGGTCGCCCATGGCTCCTTGTTTATCATGGTTTGAGCATCCATATTGGATTACAGGGTATCGATAATTCCGAACAGGAGGCCGTCATGGTTGCTGGAATTGTTATGATTGTTGCTGGTGTGCTCCTCGTGATCTACCCACCGCTGCTTTCCATCATTGTGGCGGTGTTCCTTATAGCCGCAGGATCGATGGTGATATCTATCGCGCATTACAACCGGAAGTACCACCGTCACTACGAAAATCCGACTGTTGAATTCTTTTTCAGGTACTAGCCCGCATAACCTTCCGGTATTTATGAGGCTGAAATACGCGGTTCGCTAGTGGCTGTTTTCGCCCCAAAGTTCCTCAAGTCGCTGGTCGCGCCCGCAGCTAAAGCGGTAATATTTGTAGCGAATCGGATTGTTCTGATAATAATCCTGGTGATATTCCTCAGCCGGATAGAAGGTGGTTGCCGCCGCTATTCTGGTCACAATCGGCGCGTCAAACGGCTTGTGTTTTTCCAGATCCTGCTCTGAGGCAACAGCGAGCCGTCGCTGTTCCTCGTTGTGGTAGAAGATTTCACTGCGATACTGATCGCCGTTATCGCAGAACTGGCCATGCGCATTGGTAGGATCGACATTGTGCCAGAACACATCCAGCAGTTTGGTGTAGCTGACCTTTTTCGGGTCATAGACGATTTGCACTGCCTCGGCGTGGCCGGTGCCGCCGTGCGAAACCTCCTTGTAGGTGGGATCCTTCTTGTGTCCGCCGGTATAGCCCGAGGTTGTCGAGATGACGCCCTCAAGTTTGTCAAAGGGGGATTCCATGCACCAGAAACAGCCGCCAGCAAACGTTGCGGTTTCATAGGCGGGTGTTGCTGCATCTGTTGCAGCCATAGCCTGCCCGTACAGTCCAAATACGGCAGCTACTATAAGCCATGTTTTGACCATTGTTTTCATCGAAATAGTCCGTCAGCCTGAAAGTCGGGAGTATAGACAGCAGGCTTGGTCAATTGGTTCGTTCCGGGGGCGATTTAACGATGGCGTCCGGGATCGTGCAGAGTTAATTGCAAGCACCGGAGCGGTAATTCGTTCCACCGGAAACCGGAAATCAGGTGTTGAGCAATAACGGCAATGATGACCCTGCGAGATCAGCGGGCTATGTTGGTTCTTGTCGGTTCTGTACGACTGAGGTTATTTTGTCTTGTTCACGATGATGGGAATCTTCGAAGGACGCTATTCCTTGACCCGGGCAAGTATGTTGATCTGGAAGGATATCTGTTCAAGGAATGCCTGCGTGTCGCGGGCACCTGCCGCAATGTTCATGCGCACCCGCCGGGATTCATTATCCAGCTCGCCCGCAGCCCCGAAGACCTGCCAGCCGGCAAAACTCGCCACGCCATCCATTCGGCCGCCGGCAAGTGCTGCCGAGGCATTGATCTTGATGATCGATTCCTCGGACAAATCATAGATTCTTCCCAGCTCGAAGCAGACCACTTCCAGGGTCCAGCGCGGGTGCGGCAGTCCTCCGCGGATTTCCACCTCGGCCATGCCGGAATACATAAATAAGCGGTTTGCGCCCTCGGGACCGTTTACATGGACCTCCATCTCCTGCATGTCTGTCAGCCGCTTTGGTTTAATGATGTTCGAATAATCCATGTGGTTTCTCCAGGGTCTAGAGCGCCATTTTTCTGTCCTTATTGGACGATAAACGGGACGATATGGCAAGGGTAAAAATCCCTTGTTCGTCCTCGTCAGGCACGATCCACGGACCCGCCGGTAGGCCCTAGCGAGGTTCCGGCTGGTTGCTGGCAGGCGGTGCAGAGAAGGGGAATGGCGTTATCTTTCCGGGTTTTTCGTCGGTTGCGATAATCTTGTTGGCGCCTTCCCGTTCTACTTCATCAATTCGAATAATGGCTTGCAGGGGAATGTAGGTGCGCTTCACACCGGAGAATTCTGACTTGAGCTTCTCTTCGGCGGGGTCCACAACGACGGAGGATCGTTCTCCGAAGATAATGTCCTCGATTTCGATAAAGGCGTACATACTGCTCTGGTGAACCTTGCGGGCATGTAGTTCATAGATGCTGCCCTGGTTATAGAACGAGATCCGGTAAATCTTTGAATCTTTCATGTCTGGGGTGCGCCGCTTTGCAGGATAATGACAACTCCTGATTTTTTTAAGATGAACATCAGGCAGGCCTGTTCATGTTTCCATCAGCTCATCAAGCTCGTCATCCATATGCAGTTCTGTCAATTCGACAAATCCGCCTATGCATTTGCCGTCAATGATAATCTGCGGAACTGTGCGTGCTCCCCCGGTCGCCCGGGCGAATTCCTGTAATGTAGACGGGTGCTGGTCAATAAGCACTTCCTCATAGGGAATATTCAGTCTTGTGAGCAGATGTTTTGCCTTCACGCAGAATGGGCAGGAGCGCGTGCTGAAGATTTTTACTCTGGCCATGATATCAATTGTTCAAAACGTTTCCTGTGAGATTCATTATATAGCCATATCAGCAGGATGAGTATTCTTCGGCAAGCGTATTTTATCGTTTCATGCTTCCATCCGACTTGCCATTCAATGTTCGTGACTTCCGGCTTCGCCTGGTTGCAGACGTGCGGTGGGCGCTGCCGGCATCCGATCCCGCGCCCGGACGTGAAGGGGGACAGGCACGGCGGCAGTGGTTATCTGATGGGCTACCCGGGCGATAGCAGCACTCATGTATTCATTGATGCGTCGTGGGCAAGAGGTAGTGTGTTCGAGCCCTGAACGGATCATCCGCCTGGTCTGAAACGGGCACAGAAAAGGTCTGTTTGTTGTCATGATGTAGGGGTATCTGTACAGTTCACTTGTTGAGGCGGGATGATGTACGGTCTCGGTCCGGGCTGAATTTCAGTACAGATGAATATTTCAAATCCCCGGTATTTTTTCCAGTCTACGCCAAAAGGAGTCTGGTTTTGATTGACAACCCGGACGATCAAGAAGCAGGGAAGTCATCATCCAGGGTTGTGGCGGCGGTTGACCTTGGATCGAACAGCTTTCACATGATTGTCTCTCGCCTTGAGAACGGGGCGCTGCGAGTCATCGACCAACTGAGGGAGCCGGTGCGACTGGCCGAAGGTCTGGATGAGCACAATGAATTGTCTCTTGATGTCCGGTTGAGGGCGGTCGATGCATTGCACCGGTTCGGACAACGCTTGCGTGAACTTGATTCCTCGAATGTCCGCGCAGTCGGCACGAATACCTTCCGCGCGGCGGACAACACGATTGGTTTCCTGGTTGAGGCCGAGCAGGCGCTGGGTCATCCCATCGATATAATTTCGGGAATTGAAGAAGCACGCCTGATTTATCTGGGTGTGGCACATTCACTCAGCAACGACAGCGAGCGACGTCTTGTAGTTGATATCGGTGGTGGCAGTACAGAACTGATCATCGGGCAGCAGCTGGAAGCGCTGCACATGAACAGTTTCTATATGGGATGCGTCAACATGAGCAAGCGATACTTTCCTGGTGGAGTGATTACCGCCAAGGCAATGTCGAAAGCCGAGACCGCCGCCAAGCAGGAACTTGAGCCCGTGGAGACATCCTATCGATCCGCCAACTGGGGTACGGCCATCGGCGCATCGGGCACCATCAAGGCAGCGGCCGGCATTGCGCATGCATGCGGATGGTGCGAAGACGCCGGGAGGATCACCTGGGCTGCCCTGAAAAAAATGAAGAAGGCATTGATTGATGCGGGAAATACTGAAGCGCTTGACCTCAAGGGTCTCAGCGTAAGTCGTAAACCGGTTCTGCCCGGCGGCATCGCCATTCTGCGGGCTGTGTTCAGTACCCTGAATATAGAATCCATGCAGGTTGCTGCGGGCGCGCTTCGGGAAGGCCTGTTATATGATCTGGTAGGACGTATCCAGCATCAGGATGTGCGTGATCGCAGTGTCCAGGCGCTGGCAGTGCGCTGTGCGGCGGATCAGGACCAGGCGGGTCGGGTTCGGGATACTGCCCTGAGACTCATGGATTCCGTCAAGGAGGCCTGGAATCTGCAGGATGAGGAACTCGCCCAAATGCTGGGATGGTCTGCGCAGTTGCATGAATGCGGAATGATGGTGGCGTACAATCAGTACCACAAGCACGGCGCGTATATTATCAGCAATGCCAACCTGGCGGGGTTTACTCAACAGGAAAAACAGCTGCTGGCTATGCTGGTACGAGCCCATCGCCGCAAATTCCCGCTTACCGAGATGAAGGCTTTGCCCGTACGCTGGGAGCAACAGTCCATACGGCTGGCGATTCTTCTGCGCATTGCGGTTACTCTCAACAGGGGGCACGCCGAAATGCCGCTGCCATCTATAAAGATTACTGCCGGCAAGAATTCCGTCACCTTGAATGTCCCGCATGACTGGCTGGATCATCATCCTCTGACCAAGGTTGATCTAAGATCCGAAGCGTCATATCTTTCCGCGATCAATTACAAACTGGTCACCAGATAATCCCGGCTTGTCACGGCAGCGAGCGCTGCGCGGCCACGGCCGCATTGCCCTGGAATGCATCGGATAACAGTGCTTCCTGCAATTCGTGGTAAAACATACCAGATGTTACAGTCTGCCATTACAGGTGGAATGCGGCACCCTTGTTTGGGCGCGTAATGTGATGACCTCAAATACCATCGATAAAACCACCCATGACCTGCTGCTGAAACGGGTTGGAAAAATACACCTTAAACAGAGGCTGGGTTTAGAGCAGGAATACGAACAAAAAATTTTCGGCCAGGGGCGCAATTTTTTCCACATCGAGAACTGGTATTCAGCTCACTCCGTTATCAGGAACGGCCTGCGACTTTTCCTGTTGCATGGGCGAGGTCGGCGGAATGCCC
>JBAVKA010000001.1:0-5136 GCA_049688075.1 Gammaproteobacteria bacterium | reverse complement strand
CGCGTGCCGGTGAGTTTGTTAATACCTTCGGAAACGCGCAGATGGTCGGTAAAAGCCTTTTCCTTCACATGACAGGTGGCGCAACTGACCTCGCCGGTGGTACTGAAACGTTTGTCATTAAACAGTTTGTCGCCCAGCGCGATCTTGGCTTCACTCTGGGGATTGTTGGTCGGTATGGGCACTTCGGGCAGGCCGAGTGGAGCGGCCTGAGTGAGCGCGGCGGATACCAACCCGACGGCTATCGCGAACATTCGAAACATGATGGCTCCTCCTTGATCTTGACTGGAATGGCGTTTCCGATTTAGACCAGTTCTAATATTATGGGCACGTCAAGAACTTTATCCCTTGTTCATCGAAAAGGATCCAGGTCAGCGACAGGGCCGCCTCTTGCGGCGTGTAGTAGTGCCCGTGCGTCAGCTGAGGTGGCCGTACGGGTCGATTGCGGGCCGCGGGCGGTAAACTCTCAGTACCGGGGACCCCAACCACCATACGGCGTACCGCTCCAGCGCCCCGGGGTGGTGTCGCTGCGTCCGTAGTAATAACCGGGGGCGTAAGTGTACTCATAGTCGTAGCCGGGCATTTCATACTCGTAGCTGTAGGCGGGCCGATGCTGCTCGAAGTATTTACGGCGCTGTTCGGCCTGTTTCTGATACCAGTCGCGGCGTGACTCGTTCCAGAGCCGGCGTTGCTCTGCATAGGGATTGTTCCACCAGCGTCGGGCGCTGCGGTTTTGTTCCATGGCCTGCTGGCGGGCTTCCCGCTGGGCTTCCATGCGTTGGCGTAGGTCATCCCGGTACCGGGAATACGGTGTGGATGCACCGTGTCCGGGAGCGGTTTGCTCCGCTTCCACTTCTTCTGGCTGATCGGCATCCGGAGTGCTTTCCTGCGCGGCGGTTGCTGGTGTTGGCGGTGCCTCCGTCACTGGCGAGGTGGCCGGTGGGGCCGGTACGACCGGTATAGTCACCGGTGGTGCAGCTTCTGCCGGTGTCGCTGCCGTGGGTTGCGCGGCCTCTTCGGCCAGTGCGGTTCCGCTCAGGCTGCTCGCGCCTGAGAGCGCCAGGACAAATACTGCCGCGGACAAGTTCTGCATGGTGTATCGTTGTGTTTTCATGGTTACCTCCGGTTATACGTTATTTGTTTGCTCGGTGTGTATGCGCATTATCGTTATGCTGTCAGGGTTCCGACTTGATGCATGTCAAATAACCGCCATGTGAGAAACCGGCGGCAGCTTGGAATCCATCGGTTGCCCGCGGAATCCGATGGCGGCGGCAATGCTTGTCAATAGCAGCGCCGCCAGCAGCATCACCGGCCCGATTCCCGTGGCCAGCACCTGACCTGCCCACTGCAGTTCAAACACGATCGTCAGATAGAGCATGCCCGAATGCAGCAGGGCGCCAAGCAGGAACAACCCGCTGATGATCCGCTTGAGCAGCGGTGCCACCGCAAGGTAGCCCAGGCATAGGCCGGCGGCGATGTTCAGCAGGGCCTCAAGGTTGCCGTGCGCATGGGGTCCGCCCTTGATGTCATTCAGTTTTTCCTGCATGCCCTGTTGACTGTTGAAGGCAAGGATGGCGCTGGTGTTGCGGCGTGCGATCTCCGCGGCGGACAGGGGGCTCCAGGTCTGCTTCGAAGCCGTTGCTGGCCATGAGCTGCAGGGTTGTTGCCATGGTTTCCCGCCTGGCAGCCTCGGCGGTGGCGATATCCGGTTAGACCACTTTTACCATGTAGGGTCCCAGGGCCGCCGTCAGCACCAGTTAGAGAAAACCGAAAACGATATTCTTTTTGCCGATCATTATCATGCCCTCCCATTATGCCGGTATCACCTGAGTGTGGTATTTGGCTGTTTAGGAAGGAAATCGCGGGGTGAAACTAAATGGCAGCAGCCAGGCGGGTGGCTGTGGCGTGGCCAGCGGTTGCTTCGGGCGGGTTCACAGACTATGTTCCGCTTATGGTTACCTTAATGATACGGAATAAATCATCATGCAGGAGCGGGCTTGCCCGCTCCTGCCGGAGAAATCACGTCGTTTCGAGCTGACCGTAACTTCTTTCATGCCTGACGTTGCGCCATGCTGATGACATCCCTGGTCTGCTGGAAATGCGGCGCCTCACTCGAGAGCGAGCCGCTGCCACTGGCGCGGCTGGCCGAATGCCCGGTGTGCCATGCGGATCTGCATGTCTGCCGCCTGTGCGGATTCTACGATCCCGGCGTGGCCAACAGCTGTCGTGAGCCGATCGCCGAAGAAGTAATGGACAAGGCGCGAGCGAATTTCTGCGGGTATTTCCAGTCACGCCCCGACGCTTGGGCGGGGTCGGTAGTGGACCCGGCGCGGCAGGCCAAAGAGAGCCTGGATGCGCTCTTTGGTGACGTGCCAGTGGATGAGCCGGAGGGTATCGTCGACGATGCCGAGCGTACGCGCCGCCGGCTGGATGATTTCTTCGGCACCGATGAGGAAGGCTAGACACGTCGCGCCGCATATCCTGAGGACCGCGTTCCGCGGCCTGGGGCCGGTGTTTCCTGGTCTGATGGGAGCCTGGGCCTACCGCCTGTGGTTTCGCACCCGCCGTTATGCGGGCTCTGTTGCCGAACAGTCCGTGGCCGGAAATGCCGAGCACACGACACTGCCGGTTGAGGGTATTCCCGTGGCCGTTTATCGCTGGGGTGCGGGTCCGGTTGTCGTCTTCGTACACGGCTGGTCGGGACGCGCGACCCAGGTGGCCGCGTTTGTCGAACCCTTGACCGCCGCCGGTTATTGTGTGATTGCCTTCGACGCGCCCGCTCACGGGAAAACTCCGGGCAGGCGCACCAATATCCTGGAATTCGCCTCCGCGCTCCGTGCGATCGCCGCGGCCTACGGTCCTCCGTACGGCGCCCTTACCCATTCCTTCGGTGGCATGGCGCTGGCCTATGCCCTGCAGCAGGACGTGGACGCCGAACGCGTCGTCTGCATCAGCGCGCCGGCCCGCCTCGAGTTCCTGGTCGAACGCTTCTCCCGGATGGTCTCCCTGCCCGCTGTCGTGCAGACCGAGCTGCGCCGCCGTCTCGAGAAGCGTTTTACCGCGGATGTCTGGGAACTGATGTCGACGGACAGTAATGCCCGGACATTGACCATACCGGCCCTTATCGTGCACGACCGGGACGACCGCGAGGTACCCTGGTGGCAGGGGGAGATGATTGCCGCCGCCTGGCCGGGTGCGCAATGGCTCGCAACGCGCGGGTTGGGGCACCGCCGCATCCTGCGTGATGCGGCGACGGTGCAAGCCGTCGTCGATTTTCTGGGTGAAACGCGGGGGCCACGGCAGCTTGGTGCGGAGTCTGAACGGCGTTATCCTGAGGCGTCATGAGGCTCTATCTGGTCCAGCATGGCGCGGCGCTACCCAGTGAGGCCGATCCGGCCCGTCCCCTGAGTGATTCGGGCTGGCAGGACGTGCAGGCCATGGCGAAGTTCCTCAACGCCGCTGGCATTCGGGTCGAACGTGTCTGGCACAGCGGCAAGCTCCGCGCGGAGCAGACCGCGCACCTCCTGGCGAAGGCAGTCATGCCCCGGGGAAAGATTGAGCAGGTCGGCGGACTCGGTCCCAATGATGACGTGGCAGGCTTTGTTTCCGACGCCGACGTATGGGAGCAGGACATCCTGGTGGCGGGGCATCTCCCGTTCCTGTCGCGGCTGGTCGCGCGGCTGGTCACGGGGAATCCGGAGCACCAGGTCGTGGGGTTTCTACCCGGCAGTGTGGTCTGCCTGGAACGGTGTGACATCGACCGCTGGATGCTGCTGTGGATGATCAGGCCGGAGCTGCTGGTACGCCATTGATGCCCATGCCGGCGGGAAGTGTTGAATGTTGATCGATAGCATGACAGAAGATCGCTCCCTGAAGGCGCTCGTCGTTGGCGCATCGGAAAACCTGCCGGGAACGTCTGCGGGATGAGCCTGCGCGGTATTGTGCCTCCCGACCCGGAGACCGGCGTCTCACAGGTGCGTTTTGTGGTCATTTTCACCCCCCGCCGGAATCGCAAGCGTTTCCCGGCCGGTTGCGTGGAGGTGTTCGCTTCCCGGGAAGCGGCCATCGAGGCTGCCGACCCGCCGAACAAACGCCACGCCGCGCGCGTGGTGGGTCCCTCGAAGTCATCCGAAGGCCAGTACATCTATTACCTGCTGGACTGGCTGGATTGAAACGCGGCGTTGCCGGTCAGTCGGACTCAAGACGGCGCAGAAAATCGAGGTAGGGTGCTGTATCCCATTCCCGGCCGCCGAGCGCCTGGTAGCGGATGCGACCCTGCGGGTCGACCAGGAAGCTGGCCGGTAGTCCGCGCGGCTGCCACAGTTCCGTCATCAGCCCCTGGGTATCCATCAGCGGCGTCACATCCGGCGCCAAGGCGGCGAGAAAGGCAAACACCTCGTCCTCGGTTTCGGCGGTATTCACCATGACGAATTCGATCTGCCGGGTCTGCAGCCGGTTGATCATGCGCTGGATGGCCGGCATCTCGCGCTTGCAGGGCCTGCACCAGGTGGCCCAGAAGTGGACGAAGGCCCAGTGTCCACGCGACCCGGCGAGATCGTACGGCTCGCCGTCGATGGAGTTCAGCCTGAGCGCGGGAGCCGGTATCCCGTCCACGGCCATGATGCCGGGCGGCAGGGACGGGGCATCGCCCGGCCAGGCCGGTCCGGGCAGCACGAGGCAGCACAACAGCAGAAACAGTCGCGGTATCATTGCGCCGCTTGATCCATCGTGCAGCGCAGGTTCTCGAAGCGTACGCTGATCATGCCCGTTCGCTTGTTCTTTCCGGTGAGAAAATCCGCCCGCAGTGTGAACGGTCCATCGGTGGCGGGCAGGATGACGTTGCCGCCCACCGGCTCGCCGGGCTGCAGATCGCGCTCCCCGGGCAGTTGCGTCCACCCGAACGTTGAACGGCTGGCCGGTGGCAGGTCGATCTCATCCCAGGCACGATCCCAGTAGTTCCGGTCGAGGTGGCGGATCTCGCCCTGACGGGTGAGGAAATGCCAGTTTTTCAGTTCCAGCCAAATGACATCGTCACCCCGGTTCTCGACATGGGCCATCACGAAACAGGTCTGGCGCAGGCGCTTGATGGCGTCACCGGGAAAACCGCGGGCTTCGTAGAAGGCCGCCATCTGGTCCGGG